>NZ_CAWPJH010000045.1:0-161274 GCF_963888445.1 Vibrio sp. B1-2 | reverse complement strand
GCGAACGGGTCGTGCTTCTATAAAGACATTATGGCAAGGATGGTTTAGGTTACAAACCATCCTTGAAGGGTATGAACTGGCTAAGTCTCTTGATTCACCAGACTTGTGATCAAGAGACAGGGCTAGGGTGGGGTATATCTTTTGATTGATATTGTGTTTTTCGAATTACACCCCCTCCCAGCCTCCCCCTAGAAGGGGGAGGAGCCAAAGAATGTTTCCTCTAGAAAGGGTAGATGACAACGAATGTTTCCCCATTTCTAGCCCATCATTTCCCCATCTGTATTCATTTTGTAATTGGTCTGACCAATAATATTGCTGTTTTAATCGACTATTGTTATCAAAGTGTTTAAGTGTGGGCTGTTCTATGATTTAGGTCAACTTTTGGCTGGACAGCTACGTTTTAATTATGTTAATTTCTGCACCAACTTGAAATTGGTATTACCAATTGACTGCAAAGAGTAGAAGAATAATAAATTATGGCTTATCAAAGGATTCGTCAGCCAAAACTCTCTGATGTAATTGAACAGGAGTTAGAAAGGCTGATAGTGGAAGGAACACTCTCTCCGGGGCAACAATTGCCTCCAGAACGAGAACTGGCAAAACAGTTCGAGGTGTCTCGTCCATCCATTCGTGAAGCCATTCAACGCCTCGAAGCCAAGCGTTTATTAACCCGCCGTCAAGGTGGAGGTACGTTTGTCAGTGAGAACATTTGGCAGAGTTTTTCTGATCCTCTGCTAAATTTATTGTCTAGCCACTCTGAAACCCAGCTCGATCTATTGGAATCGCGCCACGCGATGGAAGGTATTTCAGCTTATTTCGCAGCATTGCGTGGTACTGAGGAAGATTTTGCTCGCATTCAAGCCTGTTTGGCGAGAATTGGTGAACAACAAGCGAAAAAAGAGGTCGAAGCAGAAGCGTCTGCGGTGGTTGCGTTTTTAGTCGCTCTCACTGAAGCGGCCCACAACGTGGTGCTTTTGCATATTGTTCGCAGCCTCGCTCCTTTGCTTGAGCAAAATGTTCTACAGAATTTAAAACTATTACACCGCCGCCATGAAGTGGTGGAGAAAGTAAGTAGACACCGAGCTAATATCGTGGATGCGATCGTTTCTGGTCAGCCGGAAAAGGCGCGCGAAATGTCCCATTCTCACTTAGCTTATATCGAAGAAACATTGCTGGATTTGACCAAAGAAGAGTCTCGTCGTGAGCGTTCGTTGCGCCGAATTCAGCAGGGTAATGAGTCGTAACCTACGGCGAATTGCTTGTTTTATAGATCCAACCAATAGAAGGATAGATCGCCATGTCTGACATGAAGCATGACGTAGATGCACTGGAAACTCAGGAATGGCTAGCCGCCCTTGAGTCAGTTGTACGTGAAGAAGGTGTAGAACGCGCTCAGTTCTTACTTGAGCAAATTCTAGATAAAGCACGTCTAGACGGTGTTGATATGCCAACCGGTATTACCACGAACTACATCAACACCATTCCAGCTGCGCAAGAACCAGCATACCCAGGTGACACAACGCTTGAGCGTCGCATTCGCTCAATCATCCGTTGGAACGCGATTATGATCGTTCTACGTGCATCGAAAAAAGACCTCGATCTTGGCGGCCACATGGCGTCATTCCAGTCTTCTGCTTCGTTCTACGAAACATGTTTTAACCACTTCTTCCGTGCGCCTAATGAAAAAGATGGCGGTGACTTGGTTTATTATCAAGGTCACATCTCTCCAGGGATCTACGCACGTGCGTTCGTTGAAGGCCGCCTAACGGCTGAGCAACTTGACAACTTCCGCCAAGAAGTGGATGGCAAAGGTATTCCTTCCTACCCACACCCGAAATTGATGCCTGAATTCTGGCAATTCCCGACCGTATCTATGGGTCTGGGTCCAATTTCTGCAATCTATCAAGCGCGTTTCCTCAAATATCTTGATGGCCGTGGTATGAAAGACACTTCTGAACAGCGTGTATACGCGTTCCTAGGTGATGGCGAGATGGATGAGCCAGAATCACGCGGTGCGATTTCATTCGCCGCTCGTGAGAAGCTTGATAACCTATGTTTCCTTATCAACTGTAACTTGCAACGTCTAGACGGCCCAGTCATGGGTAACGGTAAGATCATCCAAGAACTTGAAGGCCTATTTAAAGGTGCAGGTTGGAACGTTGTTAAAGTGATTTGGGGTAACAACTGGGATTCTCTACTGGCGAAAGACACCACAGGTAAGCTGCTTCAGTTGATGAACGAAACCATCGATGGTGACTACCAAACATTTAAAGCGAAAGATGGTGCTTACGTGCGTAAACACTTCTTTGGTAAATACCCAGAAACAGCGGCGCTTGTTGCTGATATGACTGACGATCAAATTTTCGCGCTCAAGCGTGGTGGTCACGAGTCTTCTAAACTGTACGCAGCCTTTACTAATGCTCAAGACACGAAAGGCAAGCCAACCGTGATTCTGGCGAAGACCGTTAAAGGTTACGGCATGGGTGAAGCGGCAGAAGGTAAGAACATCGCTCACCAAGTGAAGAAAATGGACATGACTCACGTGCTGCAACTGCGTGATCGTCTTGGTCTACAAGATCTTCTAACAGATGAAGCTGTGAAAGAGTTGCCATACCTAACATTGGCAGAAGGCTCGAAAGAGCACGAATACTTACACGCTCGCCGTAAAGCGCTAAAAGGTTACACACCTCAACGCTTGCCTAAGTTCACTCAAGAACTTGTGATTCCAGCGGTTGAAGAGTTCAAGCCTCTGCTTGAAGAGCAAAAACGTGAAATCTCAACCACAATGGCGTTTGTCCGTGCGTTGAACATTTTGCTCAAAGATAAGAGCATTGGTAAAAATATTGTGCCAATCATTGCAGATGAAGCACGTACTTTCGGTATGGAAGGTCTGTTCCGTCAAATCGGTATCTATAACCCACACGGTCAGAACTACACTCCTCAAGACCGCGACATCGTTTCTTACTATAAAGAAGCGACTTCAGGTCAGGTACTGCAAGAAGGGATCAACGAGCTGGGTGCTATGTCTTCATGGGTTGCTGCTGCAACTTCATACTCGACAAACGATCTGCCAATGATTCCGTTCTACATCTACTACTCTATGTTTGGTTTCCAACGCGTTGGCGACATGGCATGGATGGCAGGTGACCAACAAGCACGTGGTTTCCTATTGGGTGCTACTGCTGGCCGTACTACGCTCAACGGTGAAGGTCTACAGCACGAAGATGGTCACTCGCACATATTGGCGGCAACGGTTCCTAACTGTCTTTCTTACGATCCAACATTTGCTTACGAAGTTGCAGTCATCATGCAAGACGGTATTCGTCGCATGTATGGCGATCAAGAGAACGTGTTCTACTACCTAACGCTGATGAACGAGAACTACGCAATGCCTGAAATGCCACAAGGCGCTGAAGAAGGTATTCGTAAAGGTATTTACAAATTAGAAAGCTACGCTCCACAAGGAACGACTGGCTCTAAAGGTAAAGTTCAGTTAATGAGCTCAGGTACGATCATGAACGAAGTGCGCAAAGCGGCTCAAATCTTAAGTGATGAGTACGGCGTGGCTTCAGATGTTTACTCAGTAACATCATTCAATGAAGTGACTCGTGATGGCCAAGCATGTGAGCGTTACAACATGCTTCACCCTGAAGCGCAGCCGCAAGTACCTTATATTCAAACGGTAATGGGTAGCGAGCCTGCCATCGCAGCAACTGACTACATGAAAAACTACGCTGAGCAAGCGCGTGCGTTTATCCCGGCTGAATCATACAAAGTACTAGGTACTGATGGTTTTGGTCGTTCTGATAGCCGTGAAAACCTACGTCGTCACTTCGAAGTGAACGCAGGTTACGTGGTGGTTGCCGCGCTAAGCGAACTAGCGAAACGTGGTGATGTTGAGAAATCAGTTGTGGTTGAAGCGATTAAGAAATTCAACATCGATACTGAAAAAACAAACCCGCTATACGCTTAATTAAGGTAGGAAAGAATAATGGCAATCGAAATTAATGTACCGGATATTGGTGCGGATGAGGTTGAAGTTACTGAGATTCTTGTCAGCGTTGGCGACAAGGTTGAAGAAGAGCAATCTCTTATTACTGTAGAAGGTGATAAGGCTTCTATGGAAGTACCAGCTTCTCAAGCGGGTATTGTAAAAGAAATCAAAGTAGTCGCTGGCGATAAAGTATCGACCGGTTCACTTATCATGATTTTTGAAGCAGAAGGCGCTGCGGTCGCAGCTCCAGCAGTGGAAGCTGCACCAGTTGCGGCTCCTGCTGCCGCGGCTGTCGCTGAGCTTAAAGAAGTTCACGTGCCAGATATCGGCGGTGATGAAGTGGAAGTCACTGAAATCATGGTCGCAGTCGGCGATTCAATCGCAGAAGAGCAATCTCTACTGACGGTTGAAGGTGACAAAGCCTCAATGGAAGTACCTGCTCCATTTGCTGGTGTACTGAAAGAGATCAAAGTGGCCGCGGGCGATAAAGTATCGACAGGCTCACTGGTGATGATCTTTGAAGTGGCGGGTTCCGCTCCGGCGGCAGCCTCTGCTCAAGTGGCAGCACCTGTAGCCGCAGCACCAGCCGCTTCGGCAGCAAAAGAGATCCACGTACCGGATATCGGTGGTGATGAAGTCGAAGTGACGGAAATCATGGTGGCGGTTGGCGATACCGTGAGTGAAGAGCAGTCTCTTATCACCGTTGAAGGCGATAAAGCATCAATGGAAGTTCCTGCGCCGTTTGCTGGTGTTGTGAAAGAGATCAAAGTTGCAGCTGGCGATAAAGTGTCAACAGGCTCTCTTATCATGGTGTTTGAAGTTGCCGGTGCAGCGCCCGTTGCCGTAGCGGCCCCTGCGCAAGCAGCGGCTCCAGCCGCATCAGCGCCAAAAGCGGAAGCGGTAAAATCAGCTGTGGCAGCACCTGCCGAGTTTGAAGAGAACAATGAGTACTCTCACGCATCACCGGTTGTGCGCCGTATTGCGCGTGAATTTGGTGTTAACCTAGCGAAAGTCAAAGGTTCTGGCCGTAAGAGCCGCATCCTAAAAGAAGACGTGCAAAACTACGTGAAAGAAGCGCTGAAGCGTCTTGAATCGGGTTCTGCCGCAGTGGCTTCTGGTAAAGGTGATGGTGCCGCGCTTGGCTTGCTACCTTGGCCAAAAGTGGACTTCAGCAAGTTTGGTGACACAGAAGTAAAACCGCTTTCACGTATTAAGAAGATCTCTGGTGCTAACTTGCATCGTAACTGGGTGATGATCCCACACGTTACCCAATGGGATAATGCGGATATCACCGAGCTTGAGAACTTCCGTAAAGAGCAAAATGCGATTGAAGCGAAGAACGACACTGGCATGAAGATCACCCCACTGGTGTTCATTATGAAAGCGGTAGCGAAAGCACTAGAAGCATTCCCATCGTTTAACTCTTCACTTTCTGAAGATGGCGAAAGCTTGATTCTGAAGAAGTACGTGAACGTGGGCATTGCTGTTGATACGCCAAATGGTCTTGTTGTTCCTGTCTTCAAAGATGTGAACAAAAAAGGCATTTATGAGCTATCAAGAGAGCTGGCTGAAGTATCGAAGAAAGCCCGTGCAGGTAAACTGACCGCTGCAGACATGCAAGGTGGCTGTTTCACTATCTCTAGCTTAGGTGGTATCGGCGGTACAGCGTTTACGCCTATCGTTAACGCGCCAGAAGTCGGTATCCTTGGGGTATCTAAGTCTGAGTTTAAGCCAGTGTGGAACGGTAAAGAGTTCGAACCACGCCTACAACTGCCACTATCACTGTCATACGATCACCGTGTGATTGATGGTGCGGAAGGTGCGCGTTTCATCACATTCCTAAATGGCGCGCTATCAGACATTCGTCGTCTGGTTCTGTAAGCCAAGTTTAGTGAAAGAGAGGGCGGCCGTTAAAGCCGCCCTTGTTAACACGAATAATTGAACAATTGGATTATGAAGGGTTTTTTCTTAATCGAATTGTCGTCTAGCTCACAGGCTAAATGGATTTACTTTTCACACCATTAACATCTCTGTAAACTGTTGCGGTCTGAAAATAATTCGTTTTAATTCATTTGTTTTAAGTAATTGGCTCAGTCATGGGTTTAATTCATTGGATTAAACACTAAAAACAACGAGAACATCCACTCAGCCTGTTAGGGATAATGACTACAAGAGGTCAAAATGAGCAAAGAAATCAAAGCCCAAGTCGTCGTACTTGGTGCCGGTCCTGCTGGTTACTCCGCTGCATTCCGCTGTGCAGACTTAGGTCTTGAAACAGTACTTGTTGAACGCTACAGCACCCTTGGCGGTGTGTGTTTGAACGTGGGTTGTATCCCATCAAAAGCGTTGCTGCACGTTGCAAAAGTTATCGAAGAAGCGAAAGCATTGGCCCAGCACGGTATTGTGTTTGGTGAACCACAAACGGACATCGATAAAATCCGCCTTTGGAAAGAAAAAGTTATCAACCAGTTAACGGGCGGTCTTGGCGGCATGGCGAAGATGCGCAAAGTGACTGTCGTGAACGGTTTCGGCAAATTTACTGGCCCTAACGCCATTGAAGTTGAAGGTGAAGACGGTAAAACCGTGGTTAACTTTGATAACGCCATCGTTGCAGCTGGTTCTCGTCCAATTAAACTGCCATTCATTCCTCATGAAGACCCACGCATTTGGGATTCAACGGATGCACTTGAACTGAAAGAAGTTCCTGGGAAACTGTTGATCATGGGTGGTGGTATCATCGGTCTAGAAATGGCGACGGTTTACCACTCGCTAGGTTCTAAGATTGATGTGGTTGAGATGTTTGACCAACTTATCCCAGCGGCGGATAAAGACATGGTTAAAGTCTACACCAAACGTATCAAAGACAAATTTAACCTGATGCTTGAAACCAAAGTAACCGCTGTTGAAGCAAAAGAAGATGGTATCTACGTTTCAATGGAAGGCAAAAAAGCACCAGCGCAAGCTGAGCGTTATGATGCCGTTCTTGTTGCTATCGGCCGCGTACCAAACGGTAAGCTGATGGATGCTGAAAAAGCAGGTATTGAAGTGGATGAGCGCGGCTTTATCAATGTTGATAAGCAAATGCGTACTAACGTTCCTCATATCTTCGCGATCGGTGATATCGTTGGTCAACCAATGTTGGCGCACAAAGGTGTGCATGAAGGCCACGTAGCGGCAGAAGTAATTTCTGGTAAGAAGCACTACTTCGATCCTAAAGTTATCCCTTCAATTGCGTACACTGAGCCAGAAGTGGCTTGGGTTGGTAAAACTGAAAAAGAAGCCAAAGCAGAAGGCATTAACTACGAAGTCGCGACATTCCCATGGGCAGCTTCTGGCCGTGCTATCGCTTCTGATTGTGCTGACGGTATGACTAAGCTTATCTTTGATAAAGAGACTCACCGCGTTATTGGTGGCGCTATCGTTGGTACTAACGGCGGCGAACTGCTTGGTGAAATCGGTTTGGCTATCGAAATGGGTTGTGATGCAGAAGATATCGCTTTGACGATTCATGCTCACCCAACGTTACATGAATCGGTAGGCCTTGCTGCGGAAGTATTTGAAGGCACGATTACTGATCTTCCAAACGCAAAAGCGAAGAAAAAAAAGTAACTTCAACGCTGATGCGTTAAATTGCTGGTTAGTTAAATAGTAAAAACCGCTGAACTCAGCGGTTTTTTTATGCTCATAATTCAGAGACTAGGAAGTTAAGCCTAGTGATCTTTTTTATAGATGCAGAGCATGCTGAGGTAGCTTTTCACGAGTACACCCATGCTGGCTTCGTCTTGTATGCGATTTGCTTGTACAAATAGTGAGTAGAAGATACCAAGAAAGAGCGTAGCAAGATGTTCTGGCTCATGTTGATCGCACACTTCGCCACGTTCAATGGCTTTGATAAACATATTTTGTACCAAAAGTTGATTAGTACGGTTGGTGGAGACAAAAAGTGGCCACACTTCTTCGCGCGTTGAAGCGCTCCATTCAAACCATACTTTTAACCAGTGACAATCTTCAATCACAAGAGAAATCATCTTAGTGGTGATGTTGGTTAAGTTATCTTTCGCATGCAAATCAAGATCAATATTATCTGCGAGGAAGTTTGAAAACTGACGTACAACATGAGTGAGTACGTCGTCGACTAAATCTTCTCGGGTTGGAAAGTAATTAAAGACAGTAGCGACTGAAACTTGGGCGATTTCAGCAATATCTGCGTGGCCACCTCGGCCTATTCCCCGTGTTGCAAACACTTCAAGGGCGATTTCCATCAGTTGAAGTTTGCGTTTTTGTGGTGATAAGCGAGTTCTGGGGCGTTTTTCTATCGATGTTTCCATGAGTTGTTAATCCTTGCCAATGACTGTTGAATTGAGCTTTTCGCTCTAATGATTATTTTGTTAGTTGCTTTAAAGCTTTATGAGTGTACTGCTGCATATGGTTGAGGTCAACGTTTCGAGTTTGTTTTTTGTGCGATCGTGTTAAATCCCATCAGATTCAACGTGTTTTATTGTATCTTTTATTGATGTGGCGTATTTGTGGTGAGCGTGTCTGCGGCAGCGTAGGAGCTTTATTTCATCATATCCAGAGTTTTGCTAATTATTTAACTATCCTGTGTGGCAGTGGTACTATACGCGCCAAGCTAGTTACGCGACGCCATCATTAAACTGCGATGATCGTAGCGTGTCGCATCACCCGAAAAGAGAACAGTATGAAACATACAGTTGAAGTGATGATTTCTGAGCAAGTGGTTCAGGAACGAATTCGTGAATTAGGCAAACAAATCACAGAGCATTACCAAGGTAGTGAAGATCTGGTACTGGTGGGCTTGTTGCGCGGCTCATTTGTCTTCATGGCAGACTTAGCTCGCGCGATCGACTTAGTTCATCGAGTCGATTTTATGACCGCGTCAAGCTATGGCAACACGATGCAAAGCTCACGTGATGTGCGCATTCTGAAAGATCTGGATGATGACATTAAAGGTAAAGATGTGTTGCTGGTAGAAGACATTATTGATACGGGTAATACACTAAATAAAGTAAAAGAAATTTTGTCTTTACGTGAACCTAAATCCATTCACATTTGTACTTTACTGGATAAGCCTTCACGCCGTGAAGTACCTGTAGAGGTCAAGTGGATCGGTTTTGAAATCCCAGATGAATTTGTCGTGGGCGTAGGTATCGACTACGCGCAAAAATATCGTCACCTACCTTACATTGGTAAAGTTGTGCCGCAAGCGTAATTTTGCCAGCGATAATAGAATGCCCACTAAATAGTGGGCATTCTATATTTTTAACTATCAGTTTTAACGGCAATTAATACGCTGTTATCGACACAGCAAGTTATGTTGCGCATTAAGAATTTTTTCCATCGCTTTTTGATAGGTGTCGTTGACTCGTTCACGTGAATCGCAGCGAACGCCTAAGTATTCCAAACGTCCGTCTTCAATACCGTAGACCACGCCATGCAGCTCGACATCTTGGCCGCGCTCCCATGCGTTTTGCAGTACGGTTGAGTTACCTAAATTATACACTTGCTCGGCAACGTTGATTTCGCACAATTTGTCGGCTTTATCCTGTTCTGGCATCGCATCTAAGTAGGTACGGTGTTTAAGGTATAAGTCACGCACGTGCAGTAACCAGTTGTTGATCAAGCCCAGCGGTGGGTTATCAATCGCTGCGTTGACGCCACCGCAGTCATAGTGCCCACAGATGATGATGTGCTTGACCTTCAGTACGTCAACCGCGTACTGCACTACAGAAAGGCAGTTAAGGTCGGTGTGAATCACTTGGTTTGCAACGTTGCGGTGTACAAACAGCTCACCAGAATAAAGCCCAGTCAAACGCTCGGCCGGAACTCGGCTATCAGAACAACCAATCCATAGAAAATCTGGGTCTTGCCCGCGAGCGAGTTTTGCAAAGTACTCAGGACGTTCAGCCTTAATCGATTCAGACCAACGTGAGTTATTTTCAAAAAGCTGTTTCAGTTCTGGCATCTCACTTCCCTTAAAAATAGTTCAATCGCATCAATGGTAATGCGCAAGAATAGGCCTGACTATACACAATGTTACAATTCTGTTCTCTTATAAAATGACAAAACACTCACTCATCTGACGAGTTTTCCTAGTAAAAAAATTAAACTGCTTCCATCGCTATTTGTATAGTCAACAGAGAATCAATCACATGTAAAATAATGATTAATTATTAGAATGATGATTTGTTAGAGTGAGACAACCTATTTTGAGTATGAGGAAAAGCATTGTGTTTAGAGGCCGTTTTGCCGATATCGACCTAAAAGGAGACGTCTTTGGTGGCGTCACGACCGCGATTATTTCACTGCCACTTGCCTTGGCTTTTGGTGTGGCGTCTGGTGCAGGTGCAGAAGCAGGGCTTTGGGGAGCAATATTGGTGGGGCTGTTTGCTGCCTTGTTTGGTGGTTCATCTACATTAATTTCTGAACCCACAGGGCCAATGACGGTCATTATGACGGCCATTTTAACCAGCATGGTGTCGCGTTATCCTGAAACGGGGCTTGCAGTTAGCTTCACGGTTGTCATGATGGCAGGCGCTTTTCAGATTGTACTTGGCACTTTAAAACTCGGGAAATACATCACCTTAATGCCCTATAGCGTGATCTCCGGCTTTATGTCAGGAATTGGGGTGATTTTGATTATCCTGCAGTTGTCACCGCTGCTTGGTCAGGCGGCCCCCGCTGGGGGAGTGATGGGAACGTTAACCGCGTTGCCCGAGATCATTAGTCAGATGAAGTTCAGTGAGCTCTTTCTTGGTTTGTTAACCTTAGGCATTTTATTTTTTCTCCCGGCTCAATATCGCAAACAAGTGCCCGTTCAATTGGTCGCTTTAATCGGCGTGACGCTTGTTTCGGTACTGTTATTTGATAGCGATGAGATCCGCCGTATTGGTGTGATCCCTGCTGGCTTACCCTCTTTTGTTATTCCAACCTTTAATGCCGAGATGTTCACCACCATGGTGATTGACGCTTTAGTACTCGGTACGCTCGGCTGCATTGATACTTTGCTCACCGCGGTAATTGGCGATTCTCTAACGCGTAAAGAGCATGATTCCGATAAAGAACTGCGAGGGCAAGGGCTGGCTAATATGATCGCGGGCTTATTGGGTGCGTTGCCAGGTGCAGGCGCAACCATGGGTACGGTGACCAATATTCAGGTCGGCGCGCGTTCTCCTCTGTCTGGTGTAGTTCGTGCTTTAGTATTAGCCTTAGTGGTATTGGTGGCGGGAGGCTTAACCGAACCGATTCCAATGGCTGTATTGGCAGGGATTGCGGTGTATGTTGGTTTTAATATTCTTGATTGGAGCTTTATCCAACGCGCGCATAAAGTGAGTGTGCAGGGGATGGCCATCATGTATGGCGTGATGCTGTTAACTGTCTTTGTCGATTTGATTGTTGCGGTTGGCTTGGGCGTTTTTATCTCAAATATTTTGATCATAGAACGCTTGAGCCGCGAGCAAGCTCGCCAAGTGAAAGCCATTAGCGATGCTGATGAAAACGATGTGCCATTGACTGATAGCGAACGAGCTTTATTGGATCAAGCCAATGGTAAGGTGCTGTTTTTTTATCTCTCAGGGCCGATGATTTTTAGTGTATCTAAAGCGATCGCTCGCCAGCACAATCACATCAGTGACTATGAAGCGATGATTTTAGATCTTACTGATGTACCTATGATTGATGTGACGGTTGGGCTTGCTTTAGAAAATGCGATTAATGATGCCTTAGATGCCCACTGCGCGGTCTACTTACTTTGCCCAAATGTGCACACCAAACAGCAACTGGAAAAGTTTCATATTTTGGATCTGGTGCCAACCGAGCAGACTTTTTCGTTTCGTTATGAAGCGCTCAATGCTGCGGTTAAGCAGGTAGCCCAAAATCGTTAAGCGTTAAGGTTGTACAAGAATGAATTACGCAGATCGCTGGATCTGCGTTTTTTTATTTTATCAATTTCTAATATTGGGTTGAAAAACGCGAGCCTTAGCAGCACATTGGATAGGTTAACATCACAAAGAGTGATCCGTGGAATGTACGCATTAGAAATAGAACAATTACGAAAAACTTACGCTGGTGGGTTTGAGGCCCTAAAAGGGGTGAGTTTACAGGTTGAAAAAGGCGATTTTTACGCACTGCTTGGGCCCAATGGGGCCGGGAAATCAACCACCATTGGCATTATCTCTTCGCTGGTCAATAAAACCTCTGGCACCGTTAAAGTGTTTGGTTTTGATATTGATAAAGATCTTGAACTGGCCAAGCAACATATTGGTTTAGTGCCGCAGGAGTTTAACTTCAACCAGTTTGAAACGGTTGAGCAAATTGTGTTGCAGCAAGCTGGGTATTACGGCGTGACGAAAGCGTTAGCGAAAGAGAGGGCAGAGAAGTACCTCTCAAAACTCGATTTGTGGGAAAAACGTAAAGAGCGTGCACGTAATCTTTCTGGTGGTATGAAACGTCGTTTGATGATTGCTCGAGCCTTAATGCATGAGCCTAAGTTGCTGATTTTAGATGAACCCACCGCCGGTGTGGATATTGAACTGCGCCGTTCGATGTGGGAGTTCTTAACCGAAATTAACGCGCAAGGGATCACCATTATCTTAACCACGCACTATTTAGAAGAAGCGGAGATGCTGTGCCGCAATATCGGCATTATTAACCGAGGTGAGCTTATTGAAAATACCTCGATGAAGGATTTGCTGGCCAAATTACAGCTCGAAACCTTTATTCTAGATATCGCAGAGAATTCTCCGCCAGCGCCACAACTCAGTGGTGTGATCTCGCAAACCATGCTCAACGGTTCGTTACAAATTGAGTTGGAGAAAACGAAAGGGCTAAATTCAGTCTTTTCACAGTTAACAGAACAGGGAATTACGGTGCTTTCGATGCGTAACAAAGCGAACCGCCTTGAAGAGCTGTTTGTCAGCATTGTTCAACAGCAAAGCCGAGGATAATCATGATGTATCGTTTATATTGGACGGCTTTTTGCAGTTTGCTGACTAAAGAAATCAACCGTTTTACGCGTATTTGGGTGCAAACCTTAGTACCGCCAGCCATCACCATGACGCTCTACTTCATTATTTTTGGCAACCTAATTGGTTCGCGTATTGGCCAGATGAACGGCTTTAGCTATATGGAATATATTGTCCCGGGCTTAATCATGATGTCGGTGATCACTAACTCATACTCGAACGTCGCCTCTTCTTTCTTTAGTGCGAAGTTTCAGAAAAACATCGAAGAGTTGTTAGTTGCGCCTGTACCTAACTATGTCATTATCGCCGGATTTGTGATGGGCGGGGTAGTGCGTGGCTTGTTGGTGGGCACGATAGTGACCCTTGTGTCGCTATTCTTTGTTGATCTCAAGGTGGATCATTGGGGGATTATTGCGGCGACGGTTTTTCTCACCTCTGTTGTGTTCGCTTTAGGCGGCATGATTAACGCCATTTTTGCTAAAACCTTTGATGACATTTCGATTATTCCTACCTTTGTATTGACGCCATTAACTTACTTGGGAGGGGTGTTTTATTCGATCAGCCTATTGCCTGACTTTTGGCAAGCGGTATCGAAAATCAACCCAATCGTCTACATGGTTAATGCCTTCCGTTACGGTTTTCTTGGTGTGTCGGATGTGGGAATTGTTACTTCGTTCAGTGTGCTTGGTATTTTTGTAGTGGCCCTGTATGGGGTTGCGCATTATCTGGTTTCGCGTGGTATCGGGTTAAGGACTTAATAGTTCCTCCCCCTTTTAGGGGGAGGCTAGGAGGGGGTTCACCCCACCCTAACCCTCCCCTTGAAGGGGAGGGAATTAGTTTGTGATCGTTGGGAGTAAGCCATTAATGATGATCGACGTGGTTTGCTGAAACAGTTTTTGTCCAAAAATGAGCTAGAAATTAATCTCTATTTATTGTCATTTCATTAATCTCAGTAGTAGTAGCGAACCATCAAAAATGGTCAAACTATATTGTTCTCCGATAATCGCGTTAACCTCAGTTAAATAACGATACAAAAAAGGTCGCTCCTTATGGGCGACCTTTGCAATATAGGGTTTTGAAGTGAAAATGAGTCATCACTTCATCACTTCATCACTTGAAATAGCAATTACTCTTCTTCAGGGTCCGCTTTCGTTTCGGCGCTAAATTCCAACACTTGGTTGTCGATTAAGCGTACTTTACCCAGAAATGCAGATACTAAGATCACCGATTGTGTGGTCTCATTCGAGATCAGTTGCAGCGTTTTGGCATCGCGAATAAACAGCTCATCAGGTTGTAGCCCAGCAGCACGCAATTGGTCACTGGCATCTTCAATGATCGACGCGTAATCGTCGCGGCCACCACGCAGTGCACTGCTTATCCAACGCATGGTGCGAGCAAGGACAGGAGCACGTTGGCGTTCATCCAACGTCAGCAGCCCGTTACGTGAACTCATCGCCAAGCCATCCATTTCACGGACGGTAGGGACGCCGACAATCTCGATATCCATACAAAGATCGCTGACCATTTGGCGGATCACCGCTAACTGTTGAAAATCTTTTTCACCAAAACAGGCAACATTCGGCTGCACTATGTTGAACAGCTTAGCGACTATGGTTGCAACGCCACGGAAATGCCCTGGTCTTGATGCGCCTTCGAGCATATGAGAAAGCCCCGGTACTTCAACAAAGGTCTGTTTTTCTAATCCTTGCGGGTACATTATTTCTGGGGTTGGGGTAAAGACCAAATCAACCGCTTCCGCGTTGAGTTTACTTAAGTCTTCATCCAGTGTTCTCGGGTAGTTATTTAAGTCATCCGCGCGGTCAAATTGCATCGGGTTAACAAAAATACTGACCACGACCACATTGCCCTCTTCACGTGCTTTACGCACTAGGGTTAAGTGGCCTTCATGTAAATTGCCCATGGTCGGTACAAAAGCGACTCGGCGGCCTTCACGCTTATACTGTTTGATCTGCTCGCGAAGAGCTGAAATGTCAGCAAAAGTTTGCATGAATATCTCCTTTAGGCGATGGTATGAGCGTCATCAGGGAAAGCGGCACTTTCTACATCTGCGATGTATTTTGCGACGGCTTTACGCATATCCCCTGTTTCAGCAAGAAAGTTTTTCGAGAATTTTGGCATGTAATTCGCCGAAATTCCGAACATATCGTGCATTACTAGAATTTGTCCATCGGTCACGTTACCTGCGCCAATGCCAATCACTGGCACATCAAGCACTTCGGTAATTCGCGCTGCTAGGCTGGCCGGTACACACTCTAATAACACAATTTGTGCGCCCGCTTCTTGGAGCGCCAACGCGTCTTTGACCATTCGGTCTGCTTTTTCTTGGTCGCGGCCTTGTACTTTATAGCCACCAAAAATATTGACCGATTGTGGTGTTAAACCAAGGTGTGCGCAAACCGGAACCGCGCGTTCAGTCAGCATTTTCACCGTTTCTACCAGCCAATCACCACCTTCGATTTTGACCATATTTGCACCCGCTTGCATCAATTTAGCGGCGCTTTCACAGGCTTGTTGTGGTGTGGCATAGCTCATAAAAGGCATATCAGCCATCAATAAACAGTTAGGGCTACCAGCACGCACGCTGCGTGTGTGGTAGGCAATCTCTTCAACGGTGACGGGTAGGGTATCTGTGTGACCTTGTAGCACCATACCCAGAGAATCGCCCACTAATAATACAGGCATCTCTTGGCTTTCAAAAAGCTGAGCAAAGCTTGCGTCATACGCGGTGACGGTTGCAAATTTACGACCTTGTTGTTTCCATTGGATCAGATCGTTTATGGTGATTTTTTTCATTAAATGTCCTTACGAGGCGCTGGCGAGTGCCAAATACCGAGCCCGTTACGTTCGACAAGCGGTAACAGTTGATTGAGCTCAGTCCCATCAGGGAGTTGTAAACTTGGTGCAATTTCGGCGAGCGGATAGAGCACGAATTCACGTACTTTCATTCCGTAGTGAGGAATGGTCAATCGCTCGGAATCGATCACCTCATTGCCGTAAAGAAGAATATCCAGATCGAGCGTTCTTGGCCCCCAACGTTCTTCTTTGCGAACACGCCCCTGCTCTAACTCGATGCTTTGGGTATAATCGAGCAGTTCAAGTGGCGTTAAATCGGTTTCTATCGCAACCACCGCATTGATGTAATCGGGCTGGTTTTGTGGCCCCATCGGTGTACTACTGTACAAGGATGAGGCGCTTAAAAATCGAGAGTGTGGCAAACATTTCAAGGCTTCAATGGCCTGCTCAGCTTGCGCGATTGGGTCGCCTAAATTACTGCCAACAGCAATATAAACGAGAATCATGATTCTGGGCGGCTCTTTTTATTACGCGGGCTTCTGCGGCGGCGTACATTCGGCTTGTTACTTGCGCCACTTTCCAAATCATTTGCCATCGCTTGGCGCATATCCCGCCCGGCGCTTTCAAAGGTTGTCCACCAGTCAGCCAGCTTTTTCGTCTCTCCGCCTTCGATCTCGCCACGCATTTGTAGAAAATCAAAACCCGCTCGGAATTTGTTGAGCTCCATAAGGCGGAAGGCGCGTTTCCCATTGCGACGTGGTAAGCGCAACTGCAATTGCCAAATTTCGCGAATTGTCGCGGTATGACGACGAGGTATCGCGAGGGTTTTCACCACTTGGTCAAGGATGAGGTTACTCGCTTCCATGACGGCGTCGTAATAGGCGAAATTACGCTGCTGCATTAACGCATCAGCCAGTTTCACTGTCGGGTACCAGAACATGGCAGCAAACATGAAGGCTGGGTTGATGCGTTTACCTTCTTCAATACGCAGGTCGGTTGAATCTAAGACCAGATCCAACATCTGTTCTGTGTGCGAGTCGTAGTCTGGAGTGAACTCTTGAGCTATCACAGGGAACAACTGCTGGAACAGGTTGTACTCACGCATTAAGTGGTAGGTTTCTAAACCGTGGCCAGTTTGCAGCATCTTTAGCGATTCTTCGTACAAACGTGCCGCAGGAATATCTTGCAGTAAAGGAGCAAGATGTTCGATTGGGTCGGCTGTCTCTTCTTCGATATCGAAATCGAGCTTGGCCGCAAAACGAATCGCACGCAACATGCGCACTGGGTCTTCACGGTAGCGCGTTTCAGGATCGCCAATTAAGCGGATGAGCTTATCTTCTAAGTCGTCCATGCCGCCAGCATAATCATGAATGCTGTAATCACCGATGTTGTAATACATGGCGTTAATCGTGAAGTCCCGGCGTTCAGCATCTTCATCAATGGTGCCGTAGACGTTATCACGCAGCAGCATACCTGCTTCAGATTGTGCTGAGACGTTTTGGCTCGGCTCTTGATGGTGTCCACGGAAAGTCGCCACTTCTACTACGTCGCGGCCAAACATGATGTGCGCTAAGCGAAAGCGACGGCCGATCAAGCGGCAGTTGCGAAACTGTTGGCGTATTTGCTCTGGTGTTGCATTAGTGGCGATATCAAAATCTTTTGGTGTTTCACCTAATAGTAGGTCGCGTACTCCACCACCGACTAAATAGGCGTCAAAACCTGCGCCATGAAGTCGGTATAGCACCTTGAGCGCATTATCGCTGATTTGCTTGCGCGAAATATTGTGTTCATCACGAGTGATAATATTTAGAGCTAAGTCTTGGTAAACGCGATTTTCGCGTGGTGTATAGTCGTTTTTATTCATGTGCATCTGGCAATAATTGGTTTTTGCCAACCTTGCTTTTGTTATTTAAAGTGCCCGTTCGGGACGATTTTGCGGCTAATCATAGCGTAAGGATAGCCTTTTGAGAATCACGGTGTGATCTCGGTCTCCCGAGGGAGTTGTTCAACGTGCCAATTCTGACTGCCCCAAAAGATAATTTCATCGATGGAAGCGTCGCTAATCTCTTGTTTTATCTCAAACCCTAAAAAGCGCATTGCCTTAAGCAAGGTAGGTTTAGGATTTTGAATATCAATGGCAGTGGCATGATTCTGTTTGGATAATTTATTGCCATTACCATCCATCGCGAGCGGCAGGTGAAGGTAGCTTACCGGAGTTTTATGTAAGCAATGATACAAGCTGATTTGTCGTCCTGTTGGTTCAATTAAATCGGCTCCCCGCACCACTTCCGTCACTCCTTGATCGATATCATCGAGCACTACGGCAAGATTATAAGCAAATAAACCGTCACGTCGCTTAATGATGAAGTCTTCCTGTGCTAATGCTTTAGGAATGTGAATTTCGCCATGTTTTTGGTCGAAAAATGACTCTACCGGTGTATCAACACGCAACCTAACCGCGCAATCTTCGGTTAATGTTGGTTTTTTATAGCGGCATGTACCGGGATAAAAGCCACCCATCTGTTTAATTTGTTTACGCGTGCAATCACAATAATAGGCTTGCCCTGATTCAAGCCAAGCCTCAATTTGCTCTTGGTATAAAGTGTGGCGCTGGCTTTGATAAACCACCTCGTCATCCCAATGCAAACCATAGGCTTCGATGGCTTCAAGTATCAGGGTGGAGGCTCCTGGCATTTCCCTTGGCGGATCTAAATCTTCGATGCGAACCAACCACTTACCTTGCTGTGATTTTGCTTGAAAGTAGCTGCCAAGTGCAGCGATCAAAGAACCAAAATGAAGTGGGCCTGAAGGTGATGGGGCAAATCGGCCAATATAGTGCATTGCGATTCATCCAAGTTACAAGTTATTTGGGTATCGAGTGAAAACAAAAAGGGAGCTTTAGCTCCCTTTTTTAACACAAACAAAAGGTAAGATTAACCTTGCATCTGTTTTTCTTTAAGTTCGGCTAGCGTTTTGCAGTCAATGCAAAGGTCCGCCGTTGGTCGAGCTTCTAAGCGACGAACGCCGATTTCCACGCCACAAGATTCACAAAAACCAAAATCATCTTCTTCAATTTTGCTTAATGTTTTTTCAATTTTCTTGATCAAGCGACGTTCACGGTCACGGTTACGCAATTCCAAGCTGAATTCTTCTTCTTGAGAAGCGCGATCAACGGGATCGGGAAAGTTTGCGGCTTCATCTTGCATATGGTGAACGGTACGCTCAACTTCTTCACGAAGTTGGTTGCGCCAAGCACTTAAAATTTTTGTAAAGTGAGCTATTTGCTCAGGTGACATATACTCTTCACCTGGCTTTTCCTGATACGGCTCAACACCTGCAATGGCTAGGATGCCTATCGCTTTTTTCTTTAATTCCGGCATGCAGCATCTCCTACTAACACCTAGTCAACTGCGCGAGCAGCTAATTTTAGGCGGGTATCTATAGCAAAAAGATCTATAGGAGGCAAACACTCAATCGTAAACTTATTGTCAATGTGAAGGCGCCATCAATTTTTTGTCACTAATGGGCGAATTCTACAGTGTTAACGAGCTTGATTTCATTCCTTGAAAGTACAGCCTTGTAGCACAGTACTTCCACCCCTTCTTTTTGCGCTTGTTTCAATAATAGTGAATAGTTTGCGTCTATATGGAGTGCAGGCGAGACTTTTTCAATCCCTGAATGCAAAACAGCAAACAAAAGTACTGCTCTGCTTCCACTTTTTGCCATTTCCGTTAATTCACGCAAATGCTTTTGTCCACGCGTTGTAACGGCATCGGGGAAATAACCTTGTCCTGAATTGCAGGCGATATCGTCGTGTGGAGAGTAACGTTCATCCAATAAGGTGACGCTTTTCACTTCTATATAGCACGTCGGTTTAGAGGGTGATTTGAGCAAGATATCAATTCGGCTATTTTCTTGGCCGTAGCGCACTTCAGTTTGTAATTGCTCATATCCTTGCAGCTCTTTGATGATGCCGTTTTGAATCGCTTCTACTGCCAGCGTATTCGCCCGAGCCGTGTTGACGCAAATGCAGTGGCCTTGCTGGGTTTCAGTCAGCTCCCAACTGTGTGGGTATTTACGTTTAGGGTTGTCCGAGGTGGAGAACCAGACACGATTACCCGCCTCGGCGCAGCCCGTCATCGCGCCAGTATTGGCGCAGTGAATAGTCTCTTGTTGACCATCGGCAAACTCAATGTCGGCCAAAAAACGCTTGTAGCGTTTGAGTAAGGTCGCGGATCGAAGTGGAGGATTGAACTGCATTTATCTACTGTTTTTATGTACAATGTTGCCGCCATTTAACCATAAGGATTGCACATTGTCACAATTGCCCATTCAAGCTGTGATGCCCGATCTGCTGGCGGGAGTACAAGCTCACCCACAGATGATTGTCAAAGCCGCTCCTGGCGCGGGTAAGTCGACCCATTTCCCGTTACAGCTATTAAAAGCGCAATTATTCACGGGTAAGATCATCATGCTTGAACCGCGTCGTTTGGCGGCGCGCAGTATTGCTTGCTATTTAGCACAGCAATTAGGTGAGAGTGTTGGGCAAACCGTCGGCTATCGTATGCGTGGTGAGAGTAAAGTCAGCGCAGCGACACAGCTTGAAATTGTGACAGAAGGGATCATGACACGTATGATCCAAACCGATCCTGAGCTAAGCGGAATCGATCTCTTGATCTTCGATGAGTATCACGAGCGGAGTATTCACGCGGATACGGCTCTCGCATTGAGTTTGGAAGTGCAATCAGCGCTGCGAGAAGATCTTAAAATCGTCGTAATGTCGGCAACCTTAGATCAACTGGCATTGCAGTCATTATTACCCCAAGCACTTTATGTGCAATCTGAAGGTCGCGCTTATCCGGTTGAAGTGCGCTATGCACCGCTGCGAGCCAATGATTATCTTGTGCCGACGATGAGCAAACAGATTGAAGGCTTGATGCGAGCTGAAAGTGGCTCTCTGCTGGCTTTTTTACCTGGCGTTTCAGCCATTAAACAGCTTGAACAGCAGCTCGCACACTTAGCCGATGAGTTTGATATTTGTCCTTTATACGGGCAGTTGAGTCTACAAGCGCAGCAAAAAGCGATTGCGCCTGCAGTAGCAGGCAAACGGAAAATTGTGCTAGCGACTAATATTGCCGAAACATCGCTGACCATTGAGGGGATACGCTTAGTGGTGGATGCAGGGCTAGAGCGGATAGCGAAGTTTGATCTTAAAACGGGCATCACTCGTTTAGAGCAAGTGAAAATTGCCCAGTCATCGGCGCAGCAACGCACGGGGCGCGCCGGACGCCTAGAATCTGGCATCTGTTTGCGCCTTTACAGCGAAGCACAATATAAGCAGCAACCCCAAGTGCCGAGCGCGGAAATATTGCACAGTGACTTAGCGCCTTTGGCGATGGAGCTTGCGCAGTGGGGTGTGGTGTCGGTCAACGATTTGCCTTGGCTGGATACACCACCACCAGCAGCGATGCAGCAAGCTTGGAGTCTATTGCATACGCTTGGTTTGATGGACAGCAAACAGCAGCTCAGCGCATTGGGTAAAAAAGCGCAGTCACTCGGTGTGGAACCAAGGCTGGTGAGTATGCTGCTCAAAGCCCATGAAACGAGTGATTCAATGCTCAATACGGCGCTCGCTGTGACCGCTTTATTGGAAGAGCCTGAGCGTAATGTGCTGGATTTACAACATAGCTTAATGCGTTGGCAGCAAGCGACTCACCCTAAAACACAAAACCTACACCAGCGTGCCACGACGCTTGCGCGCGCACTCGGTGGCCAATTTCAGCTAAAACAAGTAGATGAATCATTGTTGGCGTTAGTGCTGAGTTTGGCTTTTCCCGATCGCATTGCCCAGCGTCGCAGCGAGTCGCAACGGGGGCAGTTTTTATTGGCGAATGGTCACGGCGCGCAAATGCGTGACGATGAACGCCTCGCGGGCGCGCACTATTTAGTTGTGGTGGATTTAATGCGCAGCGGCTCACAAGCGAGCCAAATCTTTGTTGCGACAGAGTTGGACATTGATGCACTGCAAGCCCATTTCCCTGAGCTATTTAGTACACAAGAACGAGTCGATTGGGATGAGAAAGCGGGGAAACTGTGCGCGGAAAGGCTAACCCTGTGCGGTAAATTGGTCATTGAGCGTGAAGCATTGCCAGAGCCTGCTCATGAAAAAATGACGCAAGCCTTGCTCAATTATGTCCGTCGCAAGGGGTTATCGGTATTACAGTGGAGCGAAGCGGCGAGCGCTTTATTAACGCGCATGCGTTGCGCTGCGCAATGGCTACCGGAAGCGGCGTGGCCTGCTGTCGAGGAACAAGCGCTGCTTGATGATCTTGAAATTTGGTTAGCCCCCTATTTAGTCGGGGTAAAATCGGTCAAAGCGTTAGCGAAAGTGCCGCTTCTTGATGCACTCAATGCCTTTTTAGGTTGGCCATTAAACCAAGAGATTGATCGCTGGCTTCCAACTCACCACCCGCTACCCACAGGTAATCGAGCCGCCATTCGTTATCAACTGGGCGCGGAGCCGATGCTGTCGGTCCGTATGCAGGAGATGTTTGGCGAGCAAGATTCCCCCACCATCGCTCAAGGGCGCAAAAAAGTGGTGATGGAACTGCTCTCACCTGCGCAGCGACCTTTGCAGGTAACTCAAGATCTCGCCGGTTTCTGGCAGGGCGCTTATAAAGAAGTACAAAAAGAGATGAAAGGGCGTTACCCAAAACACGTTTGGCCTGATGATCCTGCCAACCACATAGCGACGACGAAAACTAAGCGGCAATTAGCACAATGACAACCCAGAAAAAGCCTACGGGCACTCAAAAAAATAGCGTAAAAAAACCTTCACGTCGCCCGGCTAAGAAGCCTTCACCGCCACGCAAAGCATGGTGGAAAATTGTGTGGGGTATTGGCTGGAAACTGAGCCTTGCACTGGCCGCAGTGCTGTTGTTCGTTGGTATTTACCTAAATAGCGTGGTCAAACAACGCTTCGAAGGTCAGCTTTTTGATTTACCGACCGTTGTGTATGCGCGCATTTTGAATTTAGCACCCGGTGATGATATCCCGCTGCAAGAGCTGCGCAATGAGCTTGATGTACTCAACTATCGCAAAGTGAACCAACCACGCTATGCTGGCGAGTACTCTTCATCATCAAGCAAAATTGAGATCATCCGCCGCCCTTTTGAGTTTGCCGATGGCCCTGAGCCTGACCGCCATGTGATGCTCCATTTTAATGACAGCGGTTTAGTCCGTATCCAATCTCTTGAGCAAAAAGGGGATTTAGGTTACTTGCGTATTGAGCCCAAAATGCTCGGCATGCTTGAAAAAGGTAACGATGAGCAGCGGCTATTTTTACGTCGAGATCAGTTTCCTGAAGTGATGGTGGATGCGTTGCTTGCGACCGAGGATCGCTATTTTTATCAACATGATGGCATCTCTCCATTTGCGATTGCCCGTGCTTTAGTGGCCAACATCAAGGCTGGGCGCACTGTGCAAGGCGGCAGCACGTTAACTCAACAGCTGGCAAAAAACATTTTCTTATCTAGCGATCGAACCTTATGGCGTAAAGTGCGTGAAGCTTATATGGCGCTCATTATCGACTATCGCTACAGTAAAGATCGCATTTTAGAAGCCTATCTAAATGAGGTCTATTTAGGGCAAAGTGGCGGTGAGGCGATTCACGGTTTCGGCCTCGCCTCACGGCTTTATTTCGGTCAACCATTGCAAGAATTGCGCATTGATCAATTAGCGTTGTTAGTGGGTATGGTTAAAGGGCCTTCTTATTATAACCCTGCGCGTTACCCTGAACGTGCTAAAGAGCGTCGCGACTTGGTTTTAAAGCTGATGATGCAGCAAGATATTTTGACGGCTAAACAGTTTGAACAAGCGGCCAGTCGACCGTTAGATGTGCAAAAGCATCCTCACATTGCCAGCCGGCAGCCAGCGTATTTTCAGCAGTTAAAAATTGAACTGAAAGAGAAAGTGGGCGAGATCTTCAAAGCGGATACTGGCTTGCGCGTTTTTACCTCGCTCGATCCTGTTTCGCAAGCCAAATTGGAGCTGGCGATTGATCGGCAAATTCCAGTGCTTTCCAAAACGGCGGGGAAAAACTTAGAAGCCGCAGCAATCGCTGTTGATCGAACCAGTGGTGAAATACGTGCCATGGTTGGCGGTAAACAGACCGGTTATGACGGCTTTAACCGCGCTTTAAATGCAAGCCGTCCTATCGGCTCGTTAGTCAAACCAGCGGTCTATCTCACCGCACTCGCACAGCCAGATAAATACAACTTAGCCACCACGCTTATCGATAAACCCATCACACTCAAAGGGAACAAAGGCGAAGTGTGGTCACCGCGCAACTTTGATCGTCAGTTCCGTGGTGAAGTGCCGCTGTATCTCGCGTTAGCTAAATCACTTAATGTGCCTACGGTACAATTGGGCATGCAGCTTGGAATTGAACAAGTTTCTGACACCTTGGTGCGGCTTGGTGTCAACAAAGAGGAGATCCGTCCTGTACCGTCGATGTTTCTTGGCGCGTTCTCTCTGACGCCTTATCAAGTGGCGCAGATGTACCAAACCTTAACCAACTCGGGTAAAAAAGCGCCCTTATCGGCGCTGCGCTCGGTATTGGATTTAGAGGGCAATGTGCTCTATCAATCAATTCCCAAAGTATCCCAAGCCGTTGAGCAGCAAGCGGCGTGGCTTACAACTTATGCGATGAAGCGAGGAGTACTTGAAGGGACCGGGCGCTATCTCAACAATCAGTTCGCTTGGGCAGCATTGGCGGGGAAAACTGGCACCACTAACGATAGCCGCGACAGTTGGTTTGTCGGGGTGGATGGTCGTGAAGTCACCACGGTTTGGCTTGGCCGCGATGATAATCAGCCGATCAAACTTACGGGTTCGAGTGGTGCATTACGGGTGTACGCAGAATATTTACAACATCGGATCCCGGAAAAATTACTTCTTCCTTGGCCGCAAGGCATTACTACGGTTGGCTTTAAAACCAGTGCCGAGGGTGAATTAGTCCAAGATTGTCACAACGAATTTAAACTGCCCATGTGGGATAAAAACGGCGCATTGAAACAGAGCTGTGATAAACAACCAGGACAATGGTTAAAAAATCTCTTTCAGTGGTAGCTGGGGGAGTTTATATTAAATTGATTTCAAAGGGATTTAAGGAAGAGTCGTGAAACAGTTTTTAAGTAACTTATTGTTCTTGGTATTCATGTTTCCTGCGACTTTCGCGGTGGCTGATGAGCCACAAGCTGAAAAACTTATGCTGGACAGTGCTGCGCGCCCCAAAGTTGCCGTCGTTCTTGCGGGAGGAGGGGCAAAAGGTGCAGCGCACATTGGCGTTCTCAAAGCGTTGGAAGAGATGCGCATCCCCGTTGATTTCATTACTGGTACCAGCATGGGCGCTTATGTGGGCGGCCTCTATGCCAGTGGTATGAGCGCCGATGAAATTGAAAGTTTAATTTACAGCGTAGATTGGAATGAAGGTTATCGTGACCGGGTCAACCGTAGCCAACGTCGTGTTCGGGATAAAGAGTACGAAGACCGCTATCAACTGACCACCGACCTTGGACTGCGTTGGGGGGAGATCCGCGCACCACGCGGTGTGGTGCAAGGGCAGAATATGTTGCGTATTTTGCGAGAAACGTCGGGCAATCTCTCTGAATTTCAGTCCTTTGATCAACTGCCTATTCCTTATCGCGCGGTAGCAACTGATATCATTGCTCTTGAGGAAGTGGTGTTGGATCGTGGCTATTTAGTGGATGCGATGATGGCGAGTATGTCAGTACCCGGAGCACTGCCACCTTACGAAGTTGATGGTCGTTGGTTAGTCGATGGCGGTGTGACCAATAACATGCCTGTTGATGTTGCACGTGCTTTAGGGGCTGATATTGTTATCGCGATAGATATCAGTACCGATTACAAAAACCAAGAAGCTTTCACTACCTTTTTGACGGTAGCCGATCAGCTTTCCAACTATCTCGTACAAAGAAGCACTCAAAAACAAGCACGTTTATTGAATGAGCGAGATGTATTTTTACGCCCTGATGTCGGCAGTATGGAAACCACTGAATTTGATAAAATGCCTACGGCTTATAGGAAAGGGTACGATATCGCAATGGCGAACCAATCGGTATTGGCTTCGTTGTCATTATCGAGTGCTAGTTATCAACGCTATGTGGAAGCAAAACAAGCTCGCCGCAGGGCTTTAATTTATGGCGATGATGTAAAGGTTGATGAAATCGTACTCAACAACCGCAGTCATTACAGCGATCAATTGTTAAAAAACCGTTTACATTTAAAGACAGGACAGCCGCTATCAACCGAGCAGATTGAAGCGACGGTCGAAAATCTCTATGCATTGGATCGCTTTGAGTTAGTGACCTATGAATACCGAGAATTTGAAGGAAAGAACCAATTGGTCATCGATGTAAAAGAGAAATCTTGGGGGCCAAATTACCTCAATTTTCGCTTTTTCTTAGAAGATGATTTTCATACGGATAGTCAGTATGCGCTGGGTATCTCTTCCAATTTCACTAACTTAAATTCGTTTGGTTCTGAATTACGTTTCAATCTAGAAATGGGCACCGATAAGATCATCGAAGCGGAGCTTTTTTCTCCTCTGTTCTCAGGGCAAAAAGCGTTTACCTCTGCCTTGGTCACGTTTAGCAATGATAAACGTAATAAGCCAATGCAAGGGTTTGATGACACCAGTCTAGAAGCCAGTAAAGATTATTTACCGATCGCGTATTTAGAATGGATTGGAGAATTGTCGCTTGGTTATCAAGATAAATTATGGCGAGAGTTTAAGGTAGGGATCCGCTATACCGACGGGGAGGCTGAAGTCTCAAATTGGCCATCCATGGGAAATATGGATTATACCCGTGCTGGTGTGTTTGCTAACTACCGCATTGATACCTTAGATGACTTCAGCTTGCCTACCCGCGGTGTTTATCTTGATCTTGAGTATCTTGCATCGCACGATAAAGTTTCTGGCGTCTCTTCCGATCTTGAATCAAACGATACGGTGTATGAATTTTCCGGTGAATTGATCGCTGCTTATAGCCTTGGCAGGCATACTTTGGTCGGTAATCTTGATTACGGTGTGGTACAAAGTAAAAATTCTAGTGAGCCGATAAACCCTAAATCCATTGGTGGTTTCTTAAATTTATCGGGTATCCCTCGTAACAGCTTGATTGGACAGAATAAAGCGTTCACCAGTTTGGTGTATCGTTATCGCTGGTTTGATAATGACTTTGGCCTGTTCAGTTCCCCATTTTATGTCGGAGCATCAATAGAATACGGCGGTGTATGGTCTGATCCTGATCTAAGCTTTGATACCGCCCCATTATACGGTGCGGGATCGGTGTTTGCCGGTGTTGATTCTCCGATTGGACCTATTATGTTTGCTTATGGTCGAACCGAAGATAATTTTGATTCGATATACTTGAGTATTGGCACTACCTTTTAGCGAGAATTGAGCTGAAAAGTGGGCGGTAAGTGACTCAAAAATCATAGAACTTTAGTCTTAAGTTGCTATGTTGGTCAAAATGATAAGATTTTAATTTAAAGTTAAATTTGCTATTCTTCGTCCCACAGTTTGGCCTCTCTGCCGCTGATTACATAAAAATATCTGGCAATGGAGAGCCAAGTTTCCAAGGATGTTTGCCCATCATGTCAATAATAATGGGGTAAACCGCAATGAGAGGAAAAAGTCGTGCTTGAAGCCTACCGTAAACACGTCGCAGAGCGTGCTGCCGAAGGAGTTGTTCCTAGACCCCTAAATGCTGAACAAGTCGCAGGACTTGTTGAACTGTTGAAAAATCCCCCTCAAGGTGAAGAAGCGTTCATGCTTGATCTCCTTGAAAATCGAATTCCTCCCGGTGTGGATGAGGCCGCTTATGTTAAAGCGGGCTTTTTAACCGCCATCACTAAAGGTGAGGTCTCTTCACCGTTAGTGAGCCGCGCAAAAGCTGCGCAACTACTCGGAACTATGCAAGGTGGTTATAACATCGAGCCGCTAGTCTCATTGCTTGATGATGCTGAGCTGGCACCGATTGCGGCTGATGCACTATCGCGTACTCTACTGATGTTTGATGCGTTCTATGACGTAGAAGAGAAAGCAAAAGCGGGTAATGCACATGCACAAAAAGTGCTGCAATCATGGGCAGACGCGGAATGGTTCCTTTCAAAACCGGCGCTTCAAGAGAAGATCACGCTAACCGTATTTAAAGTTACTGGCGAAACCAACACTGATGATTTGTCACCAGCGCCAGATGCATGGTCACGCCCAGATATTCCAGTGCATGCACTGGCTATGTTGAAAAATGAACGTGAAGGCATTCAACCCGATAAAGCAGGCAGCATTGGCCCTATCACTCAAATCGAAGCTCTAAAAGAGAAAGGCCATCAGTTAGTCTATGTGGGTGATGTGGTCGGTACAGGCTCATCTCGTAAATCCGCGACTAACTCTGTTTTGTGGTTTATGGGTGACGACATCCCATTTGTGCCTAATAAACGCGCGGGTGGCTACGTGCTCGGCGGTAAAATTGCACCTATCTTCTTCAACACCATGGAAGATGCCGGCGCGTTGCCGATTGAAGTTGACGTTACCAAACTCAACATGGGTGATGTGATTGACGTTTACCCATTTGAAGGCAAAGTGTGTAACCATGACACTGGCGAAGTGCTTGCCACGTTCAAGCTTAAAACCGACGTATTGATTGATGAAGTGCGCGCTGGCGGCCGTATTCCACTGATCGTTGGTCGTGGTTTAACGGATAAAGCACGCGAAGCACTAGGCTTAGAAGCGTCAACAGTATTTCGTCGCCCAGTTGCAGTGGCTGATACAGGCAAAGGTTATACACTGGCTCAGAAAATGGTCGGTAAAGCATGCGGCGTGACGGGTGTTCGTCCGGGGACTTACTGCGAACCTAAAATGACCACGGTTGGATCGCAAGATACCACTGGCCCGATGACACGTGATGAATTGAAAGATTTGGCGTGTCTCGGGTTCTCCGCTGACTTAGTCATGCAATCTTTCTGTCATACCTCGGCTTATCCAAAGCCTGTCGATGTGAATACCCACCATACCTTGCCTGATTTCATCATGAACCGTGGCGGTGTTTCACTGCGTCCAGGTGATGGCGTTATTCACTCATGGCTAAACCGTATGTTGTTACCTGATACCGTCGGTACTGGTGGTGACTCGCATACACGCTTCCCGCTTGGCATTTCATTCCCAGCTGGTTCTGGCTTGGTTGCTTTTGCGGCCGCAACGGGTGTGATGCCACTGGATATGCCAGAATCTGTCTTGGTGCGTTTCAAAGGTGAAATGCAGCCGGGCATCACGCTGCGCGATCTAGTGCACGCGATTCCTTATTACGGGATTAAGCAAGGTCTGCTCACGGTGGCGAAAGCGGGGAAAATTAACGAATTCTCTGGCCGTGTGCTAGAAATCGAAGGGGTTGAGCACTTAACGGTTGAGCAAGCGTTTGAACTTTCTGATGCCTCGGCAGAACGTAGTGCGGCAGGTTGTACGGTTAAATTGTCACAAGCCTCAATTGAAGAGTACCTCAACTCTAACATCACTATGTTGAAGTGGATGATCGCCGAAGGTTATGGTGACCGCCGTACTATTGAGCGTCGTATTACGGCGATGGAAGCGTGGCTAGCCAATCCTGAGTTGATGCAAGCGGATAGTGATGCAGAATACGCACATGTGATTGAGATTGATCTTGCTGAGATTAAAGAGCCGATTTTATGCGCGCCAAATGACCCAGACGATGCGCGCTTACTTTCTGATGTACAAGGTACGCCTATTGATGAAGTCTTCATCGGTTCTTGTATGACCAACATTGGTCACTTCCGTGCGGCAGGTAAATTGCTTGAGAAGTTCAATGGTCAGTTAGATACGCGTTTGTGGGTTGCGCCACCGACTAAGATGGACAAAGATCAGCTTATCGAAGAGGGCTATTACGGCATCTTTGGTCGCGCTGGGGTACGCATTGAAACTCCAGGATGTTCGTTATGCATGGGTAACCAAGCGCGTGTTGCCGATAAAGCGACCGTCATGTCGACTTCGACCCGTAACTTCCCGAACCGTTTAGGGACCGGCGCGAATGTTTACCTTGCTTCGGCAGAGCTGTCGGCCGTGGGTGCCATCTTAGGCCGCATTCCGACACTGGAAGAGTACCTAGAGTACGCGAAGCAGATCAACGCAACTGCAACTGATACCTATCGCTACCTCAACTTCCATCGTATGGCGCAATACACTAAAAAAGCAGACAGTGTGATTGTCCAGCAAGCGGTGTAAGAGCTATCCAAGCTAACCTCCTAATAAAAAAGCCACCGATTCGGTGGCTTTTTACCATTCTAGTTTCTCACTCAATGCTGAAATAACATTAGATTAAGTTCGATCGGTGGCTGCATCCGCCAACAATGACTTGACCCATAATTTATAACGTTGTTCTGTCAATGGAGTTAAAATGAGTGTGAACGTCATATGGTATTCAGCGAAATAGTTATTGCCTGTAAGACAAGCTAAAAACACACGCGACATTACGCGCGGTCATTTCTACATTTTGCGCCGCTTCGGCAAGGGCTGTAGGCAAGTCGACCGAGCGTGGAACGACACTGAATACCGCATCAATGCCATGTGGGTGAACAACGGCGCAGTCTGCTGACAAGCAGCCTGCAATGCCGATCACTGGCACGGAAAAAAGTTTGGCAGTGCGCGCAACACCGATTGGCGTTTTACCGTGAATGGTTTGGCTATCAATGCGTCCTTCCCCAGTGATGACTAAATCGGCATCCTTTACCACATCGCTAAGGTTCACGGCATCCATCACAATTTCAATGCCCGGACGAAGGCTCGCTCCTAGTAGACCAACCAGCGCCGCACCTAAACCGCCTGCCGCGCCAGCACCCGGCATCTCTTTAACATCACGACCTAATTGCATTTTGATGATGTTTGCATAATGCGCAAGGTTGGCATCAAGTTGCGCGACCATCTCGGGTGTTGCTCCTTTTTGTGGGCCAAAGACGTGCGAAGCGCCTTGTACGCCGCACAGTGGATTATCGACATCGCAGGCGACCTCCAGTTTGATGCGGGCTAAACGTGGGTCCAGTAGTGTGAGATCAATCGAGGCCAGTTTTGACAATTCACCGCCACCAAAGCCTAATGGATTGCCATCTGAATCAAGCAGTTGAATGCCGAGGGCTTGCGCCATGCCGAGGCCACCATCGTTGGTTGCACTGCCACCAATGCCGATGATGATGTGTTCAACACCTTGATTGAGCACGGTTTTAATCAGCTCACCAGTACCGTAGCTGGTGGTGTTCATTGGGTTGCGTTGCTCTGGCGGCACCAGGTGTAAGCCCGATGCGGCCGCCATCTCAATGATCGCTGTTTTACCATCACCCATTAAGCCATAAAAAGCCTCGACTTGTTCACCTAGCGGCGCCGTTACGGTTGTGGTAACAATCGATCCATTAGTAGCATCAACCAGTGATTGGACCGTCCCTTCGCCGCCATCGGCCATCGGTAACTTAATGTAGTGCGCATCGGGCAACACTTGTTTGAATCCATTCTCTATCGCGGTGGCGACTTCCATTGCCGTTAGGCTCTCTTTATAAGAATCTGGAGCAATAACAATTTTCATTTTTAACACCTTAACTGCGTTAAACAAACAGACCAAATACGCCAAAAATCATCACAGAAATGAAGGCAATTACTAAACCTACTGCCGATTCATAAGGAATTAAGGTGAGACGCTCACGAATGTCCATATGTACCGCTCCGCCCGTGGCATGGAAGAAACTACCGTGTGGCATATGATCAAGTACGGTCGCACCTGAATGGATCATGGCAGCCCCTGCCAGTGCGGGTACGCCTAGTTCGAGTATAGTGGAGCTAAAGACGCTGGAGGCAACGGCTGTACCTGCGGTGGTTGAAGCGGTTGCCAGTGACATCATTGCACCTGAGATCGGTGCAAGCAGGTAAGAAGGCAAGCCAGAAGCGGTCAGTACTTCGATTAAACCGCCTTTAAGACCTGAATTGGCGATGATGCCGGCTAAAGTACCAGTACCAAGCAGCATAACCGCAACCGGAGCCATGCGTGTTAAACCTGAAACCGCGAAGTGGTTAGTGTCTGCAAATCGTCCCATCACGACCGCACCGACTAATGGGAGTGCAATTAAAGGATCCACATTGATGCCAGCGATAGGGCGTAGTGCGAGTAACACAATCGCCACTAATGGTGCGATGATCGCTGAGCTAAAGCGGGGGAGCCTAGAATGATCCACCGCAACGACTTCATTGGCGGAGACTTTACTTCCTTTATTAACTAAACGTTTGGCAATCAAGTAAGCCACAATAAGCCCGCAGATCCCAGGAATAATACCCGCCGCCAATCATCGCTAGCAGAATGGCCGCCTTGGAGAGATCGGCACGGCGAGCGATCGCCAGAGCGATAGGAGATACGGTGATTACTGCTACGTCGACAAACACGCCGACCGCAGTCAAAATTAAGGTTGCTAAGGCCAAGGCAAATAAAGCGCGAGTTTCTCCAACCTTTTTCACTATGGTTTCTGCAATGGAAGTGGCAGCGCCTGATTCAATCAATACACCAGCCAAAATACCTGCTGCAAGAATGCGTAGCACTGCGGTTACAATGCCTTGTGCGCCACCAATCATCAGAGCAACGGTGTCGGTCAGCGATACACCGCCGATCACGCCACCTACCAACGCGCCGATGATCATGCCATAGGCGGGTGGTACTTTTTTTAGAATGAGCGTGATAGCCACGACTAATGCGGCCAGAGCTCCGAGAGTTGAAACTTCAATCATCTTCTATATCCATATTTTTTATCAGTGATTGGCTGCAATATAGGGAGCAAAAATAAAAGAGTCTTCAGTCTATTGCACAGATTACTGGCTTTGACGCGACTGATTAATTGTGCAAATGCACAATTTTATGTTTTTATTTGAAGCAAGATAAAGCCAAATAAAGGTGAGTAATGTCATTTAACTGATTGAATTTTAAAGCGGTTACTTGCTCAATTTTTTCAAGCCTATAGCGCAAGGTATTACGGTGAATATGCAGTGCTTGGCAAGTTTGATGGACATCGCAGTTTTGCTCAAAATAATGGCGGAGGGTTTTAATTAATATTCCCTTAGTGTCATACCGTTCCAGCAGGGTATAGGGTTGGCGTAACTGCTCGCGGCTCCATGGCTCATGCTGTACGCTATTGAGCAGTACAGGTAACTTATCATCTTGATAAAAGAATACGTCTCCCTGTTTATGGTGGGAGGCTTGCATCGTCAACTTGGCGGTTTGATAAGATTGAGCCAGCCCTGAGAGCGTTGGAAAATAATCACCTAGTGCAATTTTGATGGTGAATTTGCCCTCTTTTTTCACTCGCTTCAACAGTTGATTGACTCGTTTCGTTTCGGCCTCTTGTGACCAACCTTTTTCGGTGAGTGAGATGGGTTTTAAAACCACTACTTCGTTGTGAGAAACTGAAATGATCCCCACCAAATTGTCCCGTTCAGGGTATTCCAGCAGATGCACTAACTGCTGTAAGTGTTCTAGCGATAAGGCGGTATCGTTATCTGGGATCAATTTGACCACGGCAGCGATACGCGGCTGGGAAAGGTCGAGCCCTAATCGTTCGGCGATTGAATTGAGCTGTGTTTCATTGAGAGTTGCACCTTGAATTAGTTGTAATAGCAGCTCTTCACGGTGGCGCTTATTCCACTGTACTTGTGCCATCAGTGCAGCTTGTTCAACGATAAGCTCCGCCGTCATTTTGACCAGTTCGCCATAACGATGAACCTCCGTTGGGTTACCGGAAATTCCAACCACGCCGATCACCCGTTGTTGATAAATGATGGGGAAATTGATGCCGGGTTTAACGCCTTTTAGGTAACTGGCGGTGGCATGATCAATTTCAACCACTCGATTTTCATTGATGGCTAAAATCGCCCCTTCGTGTTTCTGGTGTAAACGAGTGGGATCACCTGAGCCAATAATGCGTCCCTTTTCATCCATTACGTTGACTGAATAAGTGATGATCTTCATCGCTCTTTCTACAATCTGGCGTGCGGTGGTTTCTGTGATCTGCATAATCTCAAGTGGTTTCGTTAGCCATAATCACCGATAATAACAAAGTTATCCGTATCCCCAAGCACCAATATCGAGAACCCGATGGACTACGAATTTAAAAAAAACACCCTAGATGGGAGCTATTACTGCTCTTTTTCGATGGGGCACGAAATTATTGGCCGTTGGCTACAAGAGGAGATCAGCAACGATCTTCCCAAAATAGATCAAGTTATTGCGCTAATGGCAGCATCGAAACGTGCATTTAATCAAGAGCAGACGCTTGAGGGGCAGGAGATCAGCGTGATGATTCTTGCCGATGAGGTCACGGTTCAGGCCAATGTTTTGACGCATGGTGAAGCGCTTGATAGTGACAGTGAGTTTGATTTTTACGATTGTGAAAGCACCGCAAGCTGCGGCATCGATGATTTTGCTTTGATGATCAAGCAGTGGTGCGAATTTGTACGTTACTCACCTGCGGACTTCACTTAGCGCTGCACAAAACTGGTGAAGATTAAACACTTCGCTTTATTTGTGGGAAAGGGTTGCACCTCATTTGTGCAACCCTTTTCTTTTTGGCATAAGAAATGGTTGCAAATCTTTTAAAATCATTAAGTTAAAAAGTTGGCACGCAGCTTGGATTGTATTGATCGTAAACGGACTACTGCTTGTGAGAGGATGCAATGAAACTGATCAACGCGATAATTAAACCATTTAAGTTAGACGATGTGCGTGAAGCTTTGGCCGATGTCGGCATCGAAGGGATGACGGTTTCCGAAGTGAAAGGCTTTGGTCGCCAAAAAGGGCACACCGAGCTCTACCGAGGCGCGGAATATCAAGTCGATTTTCTGCCTAAAGTGAAATTAGAAATAGCGACACAAGCTGAAAATGTCGATCGCGTGATAGAGGCGATTATCAAAGCGGCGCACACCGGAAAAATTGGTGACGGAAAAATTTTTGTGTATGACCTCAGCCAAGCTGTGCGTATTCGTACTGGCGAAATGGACAGTGAAGCACTGTAAAGATTCAAAGGATTGGAGATAACCATTATGGAATTAGCAGCAACGGTAACAGAGCTACGTTACGCACTCGATACGTTTTTTTTCTTGATTTCGGGTGCGTTGGTGATGTGGATGGCAGCTGGCTTTGCCATGCTAGAGGCGGGTTTAGTCCGTTCTAAAAACACCACTGAAATTTTAACCAAAAACTTTTGTTTGTACGCGATTGCCTGTACCACGTATTTAGTGGTTGGTTACAACATTATGTATGTTGATAACGCAGAAGCAGGCTGGCTGCCTTCATTCGGCTCCTTGATGGGTAGCCAAGCAGAAGGCGCGGATCACTCCCTTGAATCAGACTTTTTCTTCCAAGTGGTGTTTGTGGCAACCGCGATGTCGGTGGTTTCTGGCGCTGTCGCTGAGCGAATGAAATTGTGGTCGTTCCTTATTTTTTCCGTCATTTTGACCGCATTCATTTACCCAATGGAAGGCTATTGGACTTGGGGTGGTGGCTTTCTTTCTGCTGCCGGTTTCAGTGATTTTGCCGGCTCTGGTATTGTTCACTTAGCGGGTGCATCGGCGGCGCTAGCTGGGGTCATCTTGTTGGGAGCTCGTAAAGGTAAATACGGTAAAAATGGTGAAATTTACCCTATTCCGGGCTCCAACATGCCACTTGCGACTTTGGGTACATTTATCCTGTGGTTTGGCTGGTTTGGTTTTAACGGTGGTTCACAACTAATGCTGTCTGATTTTGAAAACGCAACAGCGGTTGGTCAGATTTTCCTCAACACCAATGCCGCTGCAGCAGCGGGTTCTATCGCGGCTCTATTAGTGTGTAAAACCACTTGGGGTAAAGCGGATTTAACCATGGTACTCAACGGTGCGTTGGCCGGGTTAGTGGCTATTACCGCTGATCCTCTCTCTCCATCACCACTGTATGCGGTAGCGATTGGTGCTGTAGCGGGTGTGTTGGTTGTGTTTAGCATTATAGCCCTTGATAAAGTGAAAATTGACGATCCTGTGGGCGCAATTTCAGTACATGGCGTATGTGGTTTGTTCGGTTTAATGGTTGTGCCAATCAGCAATACTGATGCGACTTTTGGCGCTCAACTACTTGGAGCCGCAGTGATTTTCGCTTGGGTATTTGGTGCAAGCCTTGTGGTTTGGGGCATCCTGAAGGCAACGATAGGCATTCGAGTTTCGGAAGAAGAAGAATTAGAAGGGATGGATATGCACGACTGTGGGGTGGGGGCCTACCCAGAATTCGTGACAATAAAGTAATATTTTCTTACAGATAACCTACCTAAAAACCTGCCGATTAAGGCAGGTTTTTTTATTGATTGAATTGTTTTTCAATCCATCATCAATATAATAACGAAACTGATAAACATTATCATTACCAATTTTAAAGGGAACTAGAAATGAAGAAACTGCTTACTCTGTCTGCGATGGCATGTAGTGTGATGGCTCCGAGCGCGATGGCGGCAGAGGAGGTCAACGTTTACTCATACCGCCAACCATTTTTGATTGAGCCGATGTTTAAAGAGTTCACTCAACAAACGGGCATTAAAGTGAATGTGAAGTTTGCGAAAGAAGGGATTGCTGAGAAATTGGTACAAGAGGGTGAGTACAGCCCTGCTGACGTGATTTTAACCTCAGAATTTAGCCGTCTTTTTGAGTTATCTGAAAAAGGTTTAGTCCAAGCGGTGGATAACAAAACCATTGAAACTAACATTCCTGCCCAATATCGCGATAGCGCAGATGAGTGGTTTGCACTAACAATACGTACCCGTAGCGTCTACTCATCACGCGATCGCGTAGGCAAGCTGGGTGATGACTTCAACTACGCTGACCTCGCGAAGCCTGAATTTAAAGGCAAAATCTGTACTCGTAGTGGTAAGCACCCTTACAACGTGGCGCTGGTTGCATCCATGATTGCAGAGCAAGGCGAAGCGAGCACTAAAGTTTGGCTTGAAGGTGTCAAAGCAAATTTAGCACGTAAGCCTCAAGGTAATGATCGTGACCAAGTTAAAGCGATTAAAGAAGGTTTGTGTGATGTCTCATTGGGTAATAGCTATTATTTAGGGAAAATGTTAGCTGATGAGAAGCAAAAATCATGGGCTGAAGCCGTCTACATCAACTTCCCAGGTCAGAATGCGCAAGGCACGCATGTTAACGTGAGTGGTATGGCGATGGCGAAGTACGCGCCTAACAAAGAAAACGCAGTTAAGCTGATGGAGTTTTTGACCAGCGATAAAGCACAGCACATGTACGCTGACGTCAACTTTGAATACCCAGTAAAAGCAGGTGTTGAGCGTTCTGCACTAGTCGCTTCATGGGGTGATTTTAAAGCGGATCCACTGCCGCTCGAAAAAATTGCCGACAATCATGCCGCGGCAATTAAGCTGCTTGATGAAGTGAAATTTGACCTTTAATCGGTTCTAGGGGTATAACAGTGCCCCTATTCTATTGAAGGGGCATGAGATGTATTTGCAAACGCATTTATGTGTCAGTAAGCCTTATTGTAATTAGGCAATGAAAGAAAAAAATACATTATGGAAAACCAGTAGTGCCAGTGTCACTGTGCTACTGGTTTTGCCGATCTTAGCCATCTTTATTACCGCTGCGGGACAAAGTTATGAGGTTTTTTCTCATCTCATGTCAACAGTGATGCCCACCTATACCTTTAATACCGTCGTATTAACGTTCAGTGTGATGGGGCTTTCTTTGCTATTTGGCATTCCCACTGCTTGGTTAATGGCGATGTGTAAGCTGCCTACCGAACGCATTTTACAATGGGCTTTGGTGTTACCACTTGCGATGCCCGGCTATATTATCGGTTACATCTTTACCGGTTGGTTTGACTACGCAGGCCCAGTGCAAGTGTTACTTAGAGATCTTACTGGCTGGGGCGCAGGTGATTACTGGTTTCCCGACATTCGCAGTTTGGGCGGGGCAAGCATTGTGCTTGCGCTGGTGCTGTACCCATATGTTTACCTACTGTGCCGTGCAGCATTCATGGAACAAAACGTCTCCTTATTGCAATCCGCTCGTCTATTAAAATGCTCTCCGTGGCAGAGTTTTCGTCTGATTTCACTACCGCTTGCACGGCCCGCGATGGCGGTTGGCCTCTCCTTAGTGGCGATGGAAACGGTGGGTGATTTTGGTACGGTGAGTTACTTTGCCGTTAATACCCTAACGACTGCGGTGTATGACACTTGGCTCGGTTATTCTAATTTGAATGCGGCAGCGAAAATATCCGCCATCATGTTGGTGATTGTATTATTACTGCTGAGCGCAGAGCGCTATAGCCGTCGTAAACAGAAATTATTTCAAAGCCAATTTAACAGCCATGAAGATTTTCGCTATCAGTTGCAAGGGTGGAAAAAATGGGCCGCTTTGTGTTGGTGTTGGGGGCTAGTTGCGCTCGCGTTTCTTCTGCCTTTATTGCAGTTGGTCTCATTCGCTTATCACTATTTTGCGAAAAGTTGGACTTCGGAGTTCCAAGACTTTGCGATCAATAGCTTAACGGTTTCGTTGACGACAGCGCTGGTGGCGGTGTTGATTGCTTTGGTCGTGAATTTTTGCCATCGGTTGAACGCCAATGGGGTGACTTTAGCCTTTATGCGCTTGTCTTCTATGGGTTATGCGGTTCCCGGAACCGTGCTAGCGATTGGTGTGATGGTTCCGGTGCTGTTTATGGATCATTGGGTCAATGATGTTGCTAAAGCGATGCAATGGGGGCGACCGGGTCTTATCTTTTCTGGTTCGATGTTTGCTATTATTTTTGCTTTAGTGGTGCGTTTTTCGGCCGTGGCGATTGGTAGCATAGAAAGTAGCCTCAATAAAGTCTCACCTTCTTTGGATATGGCGGCTCGAACTATGGGTTATCGATCGAACGCTATGCTGTGGCGAGTTCATCTGCCATTGATCCGCCGTGGTACGCTTATCGCTGGGTTGTTGGTGTTTATTGAGTCAATGAAAGAGCTGAATGCCGCTTTGTTATTGCGTCCGTTCAATTTCGAAACCTTGGCGACCTATGTTTATAACTACGCATCGGATGAACAATTAGAAGTGGCTGCTTTGCCTGCGATACTCTTGGTCGCGGTTGGTTTAATTCCGCTTATCGTCGTTAACCGTTCACTGGAGCAAAATCACTGATGAGTTGTGCGCTGTCTATCCATGATTTGACTTGCAAATATGAAAACCAAACGGTTTTACAATCACTGTCTCTGGAAGTCAAACAGGGAGAAATCGTCTGTTTATTAGGAGCAAGTGGTTGTGGGAAAACGACCTTATTGAAAGCTATTGCGGGTTTGCTGCCGCTTAGCTCAGGGGTGATGAGCCTTAATTGTGTGACGATTGATGATGGTCAACATTGGTTGCCACCGGAAGCGCGAAACATAGGGATGATTTTCCAAGATTATGCGCTGTTTCCTCACTTAACTGTTGCGGAAAATATCGCGTTTGGATTGCGTCAGCTCTCTCAAACCGAGCGCAAAGCGAAAGTCGAAGAGATGTTGGCATTAGTGCACTTAGCGGGGCTGGGGGATCGTTATCCTCATCAACTATCGGGTGGACAGCAGCAGCGAGTGGCGATTGCTCGCTCCTTGGCGTATAAACCGGATCTGCTACTGCTTGATGAGCCGTTTTCCAACATCGATACCCAAGTTCGCCATGAGTTGATCGGTGAAATTCGCAACATTTTTAAAAAGCAGGGTGTGACGGCTATTTTTGTGACCCATAGCCGCGAAGAAGCTTTTGCTTTTGCTGATAAAATGGCAGTAATGAACCACGGTGTGATTGAGCAATATGGCACCGCATCAGAGCTGTACTACCAACCGTCGAGTAAATTTGTGGCCGATTTCTTGGGTGGTGGAAGTTATTTAAGCGCCAAACGAATTTCAGAATGGCAATTTGAGACCGATTTAGGTGTGGTTGACGCCAAAGCTCAGCAACCCATTGAGCTTGAAGCCAAATGCGAATTACTACTGCGGCCACAACACATTCAAATTAGTGCGCAGCAAGAGAGCAAAGTCCGCGTGTTAGAGCAGCAATTTATGGGCGATCACTGCCGTTATGTGATTGATGCGTATGGCAGTAAGTTGCTGGCGAGTTCTTCACAGCCGTTGAGCGTCGGGCAAAATGTTGCAGTCAGCATTGATACGCAAGGTGTGTTGGCTTTTTAAAAAAAGCCCGGCATGACGCCGGGCAAGTGTTCTTCATCGATATACCTACAACCTCTTCATACTGTGCGGGTATAGCGACTCAAATTTGAGTCGAAGTGGGTAAAAGCTATAACGATAGAAAATCTTTCACCTGTTGAAGAACACGTTCTGCAGTGTCTTTATCCGCCATTTCGGCAAAAATGCGTAGCAATGGTTCAGTGCCAGAGAAACGAGCAATAACCCAGCCGCCGTTTTTAAAGTAGACTTTGGCTCCGTCTTCGTAACTGACTTTCTCAATCTCATACTCAAATTGAGGCAACTGTTTCTCAACGTAAATTTTGTTATACAACGACTCTTTTTGTGCGGCTTTAAATTTGCAGTCACCTTCTGCGGTGTAGGCGTAACCGTATTTCGCGTAAATTTCCCCCAGTAATTCGGAGAGTTTTTTACCTGTCACGCTGATCATTTCAACCAACAAACTCGATGCAAAAACCCCATCTTTACCTTTGATGTGTCCACGAATGGTTAAACCGCCGGAGCTTTCACCACCAATCAGTGAATCATCCGCTTCCATTTGTGAGCTGATGTGTTTAAAGCCAACGGGGACTTCAAAACTTTTCTCATCGTGGTCAGCGGCAATTTTATCCAGTAAGTGGGTGGTGGCGATGTTACGCACCACGGATCCTTTCCAGCCCTTATATTCAAGCAGGTAGTAGTAAAGCAGGATCAGTACTTCATTAGGATGGATGAAGTTGCCTTTCTCATCAATAATACCAAGTCGGTCTGCATCGCCGTCGGTACCTATCCCAATATCGTAACCTTCTGCGGCCACTAAATGTTTGAGACGATAAAGAGTCGCCGCATTAGGGGAAGGCATTAAACCGCCAAAATCGGGGTTTTTGCCATCATTGATCACATCCACATCGCAGCGGCCATTGATCAGAACCGTCTGCAATGCATTTTTCGCGACGCCAAACATAGGGTCAATCAACACACGCAGGTTGGCTTTTTTGATCGCTTCAATATCGATAAAGTTGATGATTGAATCGACAAACTCATTCATTGGATTGATGATGACAATCGATTTATCTTGCAGCGCTTGTTCAAATTCGACGTGTTTTACATCGGCAAGCGTCAGTGACGCGATTTGCTGTTCAATTTTTTGCGTGATCACCTCATCAGCGTCTCGTCCACCTTCAATGAACACTTTAATGCCGTTGTAGTCCGCAGGGTTGTGGGATGCCGTAATACACGCCGAATAGGCGCAATTCATTTCTTTGGCCTTGAACATCACAATAGGGGTAGGAACAAACTTATCGATAAAACTTACCACCACGCCATTCGCTGCTAAGACTTGCGCAAACCAACGTGCGGCTTTGTCAGAAAGAAAGCGGCGGTCGTAGCCGATAACGAACCCGTTGTTAGCCACATTTTCGTGGTTAATGATGTTGGCAAGTGATTGAGCCACTAGACAGACGTTGTCTTTGGTAAACTCTTCACCAATAAAGGCGCGCCAGCCACCTGTACCAAATTTGATCATAATAAAATCCTTGTGGGACGAATGTTGAGCCTCAGCTCCTTCGCGCTGAGGCTCAAATCGCGTTAACCGAGAATAACCACTACATCGTTGACACTGCCTTGTGCCATGACAGGAATCACGCCTTCTACTGCTTCGCTATTCACTGTGATTGTTTTCACCCCTTTACTGACGGAGTTCGGGTTTTGCACTGTGATGTTGTAAGTCGCGCCGCGCCATTGGCGAGTTACTTCAAAACCAGGCCAATTGGTAGGAATGCATGGGTCTACGACTAGGCCATCAAAACCTACACGAACACCCAAAATGAAGTTGGTGACGGCAAAGTAGGCCCAACCAGACGTACCTGTTAACCATGGATGGTTTGCACGGCCGTGATCTTGGTGATCTCGTCCCATAATGAACTGTACGTATGAGTAAGGTTCGGCAACGCGCTTTTCAATGATGTCGTTTTGGTTATAAGGGTTTAATGCGTCGTAGAACTTCATGGCTCGATCACCACGGCCGAGCTTAGTTTCTGCAACCCATGCCCAAGGGTTTGGATGTGAGAAAATAGCGCCATTTTCTTTAACACCTTGATAAACACGAGTAACGAAACCGATGTCATCATTAGGGGTTGAGAAGGAAGGTGCGTTCAGATGTAAGCCGTATTCCGAGAATAGATTCTCATCAACGGCATCCATCGCTTTTTCACCACGCTCTTGCGACACAGCGCCCGATAAGACGGCGAGTGTGTTTGATTCAAGATGAACTCGACCTTCAGTTTGCTGAGCGGTTCCTATCTTGTCGCCATTTTTCGTCAGGCCACGGATATACCAGCCGCCTTCTTCATCCCAAAGGTGAGTTTCACAAGCTTCACGTACGTTCGCCGCCATTTCGGTATATTTCGCAACATCCTCTGCATTGTCACGGTATTTTGCAAGGTCGATAAACTCTTGCAGCGCCCAAAAGTGGAGGAAAGAAACCATAGATGATTCGCCACCACCTAAGTTCAGGCAATCGTTCCAGTCAGCGCGTAAGCCTTTACAGATACCTGTTTGCCCCACGTATTCTGCCGAGAAGTTAAGCGCCGCCTTCATGTGTTCGTAAACCGTTGCATTGCCACCATCGGCGTAAGGGATCACTTCATCAAAGAAGGATGTTTCACCCGTTTCCATCACGTATTTACAGATGGTTGGAACGAGCCAGAGATGATCGTCAGAACACGTATCTTCAATGCCGTGGATCTTATCTTCATCACTTGGTGTTGGTACAACGGTTGGCGATTTTGATGGTTTGACATCCACTTTTTCTGGATCAAACCAGTCAGGATCAAATAGGTGTAGGCCATAGCCCGCTTTGACTTGACCACGAAGCAGATCAACCAAGCGTTTACGGGTCATCTTCGGGTTTGCGTGCGGTACTGAAATGGCATCTTGCGCCGTATCACGGTAACCAAGGCCAGTACGACCGCCCACTTCAATGAAAGAGGCAAAGCGAGACCACACCACACACGTTTCCGCTTGATAAAGCGTCCAAGTGTTGATCATGGTATCAAGGCCTTCATTTGGTGATTTTACTTGGAATTTCGCACAACGTTCATCCCAATGCGCTTTGATCCCAGCAAAAGCGGCATCGACATTAGCCAAGTCTTGGTACTTAGCACGCAAACGCGCGCCATTGCCTTTACCAATTCCCAAAATATAAGCAAAGCGAATTTCTTCACCCGGTTGGATCACAAATTGTTTGTGCAGCGAACCGCAATGGTTGTAGCAGGTTTGCGCGCTGTTCGAGCAGTGACCACGTTCTACTGCAATGGGATTGGCTTCGTCACGATACAAGCCGAGGAAGGTATCGCGTTGTCCATCATAAGAATCTGGATCAAACGTCGAGGCTAAGTAGTAAAAGCCTTCGAAATCATTGGTGTTGTAGTAAAGATCGTACTCAATCACACCAGCGTGATAAGCGGTACCTGCAGAGTAAAGCGACATCTGATGGTTTTGGTTATCGGATTGAATGTGACTAAAAGAGAATTCAACAAACGAAAAAGCGCTGATAGTGCGAGTCTCAGTGGAATCGTTTTTAATGACGACATCCCAAATTTCAGCATCTTCGCCTTTCGGTACAAAGAGAGTTTTAGTGGCAGTAATGCCGCTGTATTTACATTTGAATTTGGAGTAAGAGAGGCCGTGGCGGACTTCATACTTCGCTTCTTCTAAGCTTTTTGCTACGGGTTGCCAAGAAATAGACCAATAGTCGCCAGTTGCATCGTCACGTAAGTAAACATAGTGCCCCGGGCGATCAAAAGAAGCGTTCGGGCGAAATTTGGTAACACGGTTATATTCTGGTGAATTGTAAAAAGAGTAACCGCCCGCGTTATGAGAGATCACGGTGCAGAATTTTTCTGTCCCTAAGTAGTTGGTCCAAGGCGCTGGAACGTCAGGGCGTGTGATGACATATTCACGATTGTCGTTATCGAAATAGCCGTATTTCATTGTCATTTCCTTTTAAACAAACTGCGTCTTTTGCAGCCAAAAATTATGCTAGTGAAAACCAAGGAGAGGTAATGCCGACTCCAAGTGTTGTGTTTATTTCCATGGTGCTCGGTAACGGATGCCTTGCTTGTCCAACATAGGCAGATGTCCTTTGAGCCGTGACAGATAATCTTGCCAATCACGATGCACTTTATGGGTCCATCCTGCTTCGGCGAGTGCAGTTAAGCGTGGGTAAATCATGTATTCCATACGCTGTGGGTTATTGATTAATTCACACCATAAAGCGCACTGAATACCGAGAATTCGCTTACGGAGTGGATCGTTTTCGGGCACTTCGGCTAAGGGTTCATAGCGATAGGCTTTTTCTAATGGGGTGACACCAGCCCAGTCAACGCCCGGTTCTTCTGGTGCATAATCTTGAGCAATATCCAGATACGTGTACTGACCGGGTTGTAAAATCACATCAAACCCCTGTTTCGCGCAGTTCAATGCCGCCGCTTCAGAAAGCCAAGAGTAGATAACAGTATCTTTACTGACCTTATTGCCATGATGCGCTTCTTCCCAGCCGACCATGCGTTTGCCAAGCGTACGCAGTTTTTGTTCGGCATAACGTAGTAAGTGTCCTTGTAATTCTTTGGCCTCGGTATAGCCATTATCAGCCATCAGTTGTTGACATTTAGGGCTGTTAATCCAGACCCCATCGGGCACTTCGTCGGCACCAATATGGATAAAGGGGGATGGAAATAGCTCAGAGACTTCTTGCAAGACGATATCTAAGAACTCATACGTACCTTCAAGGGCGGGGGAGAGGACGTTATCGTTATAATATTGAATGCTGCGATAGTGTGATTGATCCTCTTTATCGGTCAGCAGATGAGGCAGAGATTTGATCGCGGCGCGGCAATGTCCGGGAACATCAATTTCAGGGATCACTGTGATACCACGCTCTTGAGCGTATGCGATAACCTCTTTGATCTCTTGTTGTGTATAGAAACCACCGTGGCGCTGCGTTAACAAGCTGTATTGAGGTTCGAGCACTTCATCAACCCCTCGCCATGCACCGATGTCGGTGAGTTGTGGCAGTGCTTTAATTTCGATACGCCATCCTTCGTCATCGGTCAAATGCCAATGGAACGTATTGAATTTGTAATGCGCTAATTGGTTAATAAGCCGCTTAACTGTCTCGATTCCATGAAAATGGCGCGCACAATCGAGCATCATGCCTCGGTACTTAAAGCGTGGCGCATCACTGATTTTGACGCAGGGGACTAACCACGATTGATCTTGAACTTGAATCAACTGCAACAGGGTCGCGCTAGCATACATAAAGCCTTGATGGCCACTCGCCTCTAAGCGAATGCCGGTACGATCGACGTTGAGTTGATACGCGCCCTCGTCAAAGGTCGGGTTAGTGCGGTAGATAATATCAGCGCTGCCAATGGGTTTGGGCTGAAAATCAAATATACGGTTGAGTTCCTGTTGTAACCAAGTCGCAGCTTGCTCAGCGCACGTGGATTGCAAGGTAATCTGGCTCGAAGTCGTTAAGGTGCAATGCCCTGTGCCGGATTCAATCTTGTTTGGTAATGGAATGAGACTGAGGCTCGCGGCTTCTGTTGCGGGTATTTCACTGCGCTCACGATAAGGCGAGGCGAGAGCAATCGGAGTTACGATCACATCATGACGTTCGAGCGGTTGCTCACCATTGCATTGAACAAAAGCGTGCTTTACGCCATCAGTGTAAAAATGGAAAGGGGCGGTTTTGATGCTAAATTCACAGTAAAAATGCGAGTTTGCAGCAAGCACGGTCATATCTGGCGTTAATGAGCAGAAACTGCCTATTTGCACTACGTTGCCATGGGTGATGCTGTCTGGCTGAATGAAGCGATCAATCACAAAATGTAACGACCAGTCTTTTAGGTCTTGATCGCTTAAGTTATGGAACGTTAAACCAAAACGGCAAAATTGCTTCTGTTCTGAGAGTACCGCAAAGTCAATTCGATAGCTCATAGTGATTCCTTAATACAAATTATGCTCGGCTTTGCCGGCAAACATAATCGCGCCTTCGATAGCGTCGAATTGAGGTTGAACAATCCACTGCTGTACCGGTGGAGAAAGCCAATACAAGATACGCTCTGCAATGCTACCCATGAGGCAGATCCGCTTGGCTCCTTTGTTATGAAGAGCGACAAGAAACATTTCGATGTCTGCCGCGGTTTGTTTGAGAAGCTCTATCGCCAGCGCATCACCTTGTTGCGCTAGAGAAAAAATAACGGGAGAGAACTGGCCATAGTCTCGTGGGAGTGCGTTTTTTGACCATTCGACAATCTGATCAACATCGTGGTTAAAATGTTGCATCACATGAGCGCTTAATAATGAAGGCTCGCCGATGCCATCTGCAATGAGCAGCACGCGCTGGATTAGGCGTAAACCCATGATGGCACCACTGCCTTGATCGGATATGGGAAACTCTCGTCCACCCACCACATGCTGCTGCCCGGCGTGTAAAAATAGGCCACAAGAGCCCGTTCCCGCGATCATAATTGCGCCATCGTCGCCATTATGAGCACCAATACACGCACCGTAAGCATCTGTGTTGAGCGTTAGTGAAGCAAAAGGATGTGTCTGAGACATAAACGCATGCCATGCGGATTTTTGTTCTGCGCCAGCCAGAGCAAGACCCACGTGCATCTGAGCAAAATTCTCTTTCGTCAGCCCGCTTTGGTGCGCCGCTTGAGTAATTGCATCAATGATCGTCTGCATGGCAAGTTCCACACCCAATAAAATATTGGCGCTACCGCTTTTCGCTTCACCTAACAGCGCGCCTTGCTCGTTGCGGATGCGTGCGCGACATGATGTGCCGCCTCCATCAATACCGACATAATAAAAGGTCATGATTGCCTCTCTAAGTCTGGTGTTGAGAAGTGGCAAAACTGGGTTGTGATGGCCAGCAGATACCAAGCACCATGAGGAATCCATTGCTCAGCCCAACGCCAGTTTTGCAGCATGTCATCCTTCTGTTTCGCTGGGTTAAAAGCGATATCTTCTTCATCTTCAAAACCGCCTGTAATGCCATTACACACTCCCCCTTTGGCGTTAAAAAAGCCTAAATGGGGTAGGTAGTCTGGATTGTTGCGACCGTGCCCATCGAGCATGCACATATCGTATGGATTTAATCCGATAATCCAGTTCAATGCATTTTGTGCAAAGGTGGTTAAAGGGGCATGCAGATCTGCGTTGACGAAGGCTTGGGCGCGATAAGCCATACACGCGAGCGATCCTAAACGCGCATTTTCGCCTTGCCACCAGTAGCCGGATTCATTGTCGTGAGCGACAAAAAATGCGCAGCGTTTGTCGCCATTCACAGGTTTTACATATTGGCGTGGGTAGCCAAATGGGTTACTGACTTGATGAGTGATAGTGAGCTCAAAGCGGCAAGCATTCTCAATCACTTGAACGACCGATTGTTTGCGGTGTTCTTCTGTTTCAATCTCGAGATATTCGCACAGTGCAATCACTGGTAGTCCAGCTTCGGCGGCGTGATAATAAGGACGAGTGGCATCACTATTGGCTGCCCAATAATGAGCGATGTTAGCGTCGCTGTGTTGATAAGCGCATAACCTTTGTGCCCAAAGACGACACTCAACCAGATAATTTGCTTGATGAGTTGAGCGGTAGAGTTCAACCGATGCAAGCAGAGCGCAATAGGCATCAATGATGTTCTCTTGACCATCGTCGAGATAGCGCGTGTTATTTTCTTTTAAATGCCAGTAACCATGCTCCGCCGCTGTTAAATAGTGTTCTGAGGTGAAATCACCGTGAACATCTAAACGTGCTGCCACCGCAAGAGCGGCAATCGCAATGCCTCCCCCTTGACGAAATCCGGCTTGATAATCGTCAGACTTGTGGCCAGATTGAGTGGCATAGGCGCAGATCTCTCGCTGCTTAATGTCCTTGCTCCATTTGTCAAAGACCGTTGTATAAAAGAACCCCTCGGAGTTTTGCATGCGGATCAGAAAATCAGCACCAAATAACGCCTCTTCCTTAAGGCGAGTGCGAGAAAATGCAGCAAAACTCGAGTGATGTTCTAGTTGTGCCAATCCCTTTAGCATATTCCAAACCACCATTGGGGTTTGTTGAGGGTTTAAATAGTTGGCGTAAGAAAGGTGACTCAGATACTTACTGACGTCACCGGAAGCGTCGTACCAGCCACCGTGTACATCGGCAGTGGTTGATGTACCAAGCAGTGGTACGAGCTTATCTTGCTGGTCGAAAATGCCACCACAACGTTGTGATTTGAAGTAGTGCAATACATCAGAAAACGTTTTTTTCATCAGTATCCCTTCACCAATTTCAAAAATAGGGGAGTGGGTATTTTCAAAACGCAGGTAATACTGCCCTGAAGTGGTGTATTGAGAAAAGTCGATCGTGTAAAAGCTACCTAAATGCCAATGTGCGACTTTAGCTTGTGGTTCAACAACGAAAGTCGACACCGTTTGATGGCTGTTTGCACAAACAAGCAGGGCGATATCGGAAGAAACACGGAGCGTGTTACTCATTAGTATCGCCTGTTTTGGCCCTTGTGGCTCATAACCAATATGGTTAATCAGTAGCAGCATTAAACATCTCCAAGCCAGATCTTTGATTTCTCGCCAGCACTTAACCAGTTGAGGCATGTGCTGACTTTGTTTTATAGGTTTACCTAAGGTATTGAAGCCGATGAGGTTATGTCAGCGGCTTCAATCGCTTAAGGTGTGCGTTAGTGATTATTCAAATAAGTAACAACGAACAAAGTGGTTATCAGACAACTGAGTCACCGCTGGAAGTTGTTCACGACATTTGTCACTTGCCTGCATGCATCGACCAGCAAAAGGGCAGCCTGTTGATACTGGAGTCCAAAGTGGAATTTCGCCTTTGTTCCCTTTGAGCTTCTCGTGTATCGATTTACTAGGATCTGGTACTGCGGAAACCAATAGTTGAGTATATGGGTGCTGAGGATCGTGAATGATCTCTTCGGTATCGCCCCATTCCACCATATGTCCGACGTACATGACGGCTAAGTCTTCGGCGATGTAGCGTGCGGTGGCGATGTCGTGCGTGATATAAAGCAGCGACATCTGCTTTTCAAACTTCATCTCTTCCATCAGGTTGAGAACACCCGCACGAATCGACACATCCAACATGGAGGTTGGTTCATCAGCCAGTACCACTTCGGCACCAACCGCGATATTACGCGCTAAGTTGACACGTTGGCGCTGTCCACCAGACAACTGGTGCGGATATTTCGCGGCTGTTTCTTTTGGTGGAATAAGGCCGACTTGTTCCAGTAAATCGTGAACGCGTTCTTCTAACTCTCTCTTATTACCTGACGTCACTTTTTTATGGATAAGCAGTGGACGAGCAATATGATGAAAAATGGTATGAGTTGGGTTGAGTGAGCCAAACGGATCTTGCCATACCATCTGGACGCCTTCGCGATAGTGCATCAGGTCACTGCGTGAAGTGATGTCTAAAATATCGCGTCCTTTGTATTCAATTACACCGGATGTTGGGGCGTACATTTTGGCAATCATTTTAGCGGTTGTTGATTTGCCAGAGCCTGATTCACCCACGACAGCCAAGCCGCGGCTTTTGAACATTTTGAACGATACGTCGTTGATCGCTCGCATCATAGGTTGTTTTAGGGTGTTACTGTTGATTGGAAAATCTTTAACTAGATTTTTCCCCTCAACCAGTAATTCACCGAAATTTTTGCTCATAATTGTCTCCAGAAATTTTTGTAATACAGCTTGTGCTCTACAGTTTCACTTGAGCAATTGGGTCACCGTAAAGGTGGCAACTGGAGAAGCGTCCAAGCTCTATTTGGCGCAAACTCGTTGGAATTTTGGTGCAAGCTTCATGTACGCGATCGCAACGAGCTTGGAAACGACAACCTTGAGGTATATCCAATAAGTTCAACGGGTTACCTGGTATTCCAGTTAACTTCGTTTTAGGGCCTGTCAGTGGAGGGAAAGAACTACCCAGCCCTTTGGTGTAAGGGTGGAAAGGGCTTTCCAGAATCTGTTTAGAAGGAGCCACTTCAATTAATTCACCGGAATACATGATGCCAATTCGATCGGAGAACTCGACCATCAACGACAAGTCATGGGTGATGAACAAGATAGAGAAGCCAAACTCTTCTTTCAGCGCATAGATTTTTTGCAATATTTCACGTTGGACAACCACATCAAGTGCCGTAGTGGGCTCATCCATAATGATCATTTTAGGATTGAGCGCGAGAGCAATTGCAATCACCAAGCGCTGACGCATACCCCCAGAGAATTGGTGTGGGTAATCGTTTAATCGACTTGGGTGAATATCGACAATTTCTAACAAACCTTCAGCACGGCGTTTAGCTTGTTCACGAGTCATGTTGGTATGGCGCATGATCACGTCACAAAATTGCTCTTCCATCGTCAATACTGGGTTCAAAGCGTTCATCGCACTTTGAAACACCATCGACATTTGGCTCCAGCGAAAGGATTGCATGCGTTCATCGCTGTATTTAATGATATTTTCACCATTAAAAATCACTTCTCCACCAGTAATAAACGCGGGCGGCTTATGCAGACGCATCAGTGAAAATGCGATAGTTGATTTACCACAGCCAGATTCACCAGCAAGGCCAAATACTTCGCCAGGTGCAATGTCAAAACTGACGTTGCTGCATGCTCGAACATCACCTGCGTCGGTGATGTAGTCAACGCATAGGTTACGGATTGAAATAAGTGGGTTTGTCATGATTATTTATCTCCGCTCCAAAGTGCATTTTGTGGTGGCAGGTCAGGCTGACGCTCTTTCTTGTCTTGCTCTGCGAGTTTTTTCCAACGCTTCATTCCTTTGTGTGAACGCAGTTGTGGGTTGGCAATTTCATCGACCGCAAAGTTCAGTAAAGCCAAACCAGTAACGAGTAGAGTCAAAGCAATACAAGGAGCAAGCAGTTCCCACCAAGCGCCAATCAGCATAGAAGAGGACGTTTGAACGTTGTACAACATGATGCCCCAACTGATGGTGTTTGGATCGCCAAGACCAAGGAAGGAGATAGTGGCTTCCATCATGATGGCGTACATCACTGAACCGATGAAGCTAGCGCCAACGATGGAGATGAGGTTAGGTAGAATCTCAACGAAAATGATGCGCCATGATGATTCACCCAAGACTTCCGCCGCTCTGACAAATTCTTTTTCACGCAGTGCGAGGGTTTGTGAGCGTACGACCCTAGCGCCCCAAGCCCAGGAGGTGCAGCCAATGATGAGTGCAATGGTTAATGGGCCGGCCTCTCCAATAAATGCCGCGACCACGAATAAAAGAGGATATTGCGGTATCACCAGCATGATATTCATAGCGGCGGTTAGAATGTCATCGACCTTACCGCCAAAGTAACCGGCAGAAACACCAATCACAGTCGCAAGAAAACAGACGGTCATTCCTGCGCCAAAACCCACGGCGAGTGAGACTCGTGCGCCATACACCACTTGTGACCAAACATCGCGTCCCATACGAGAGGTGCCTAGCACATGGTCTTCACCTTTTGAGAGTAGTAAGGTACGGCGGTCAGTTGCCAAGTTTTCAGCAATCCAGCCATTCGGATCTGCTTTAGCGGCTTTGACGACGAACGATGGGTACTCGTGTGGATTTCCGGTACGTTTATCTGGCGCATGTTTGGTGATCAGTGGCGCAGCAAGGGCGATGAATAAAAATAGGCCCAAAATAATGACACCGACCATGGCAACGGTATTGCCGCGAATGAGTTTAATGAGATCTTTCATGATTATTTACCTCCCTTGCGTAGGCGAGGGTCTAGTACGACATAAAGCATGTCCGCCAACAGGTTAAAGAACAGCATAAAGAGCGTCATAATCAGTAGCTGCCCTTGCAGAACTTGGTAATCACGAGCGTTGATCGCATTAAATAAAACGGTACCAAGGCCAGGATAGTTAAAGATAATTTCAATGATGAGCTGGCCACCGATAGCCATACCCAAAGACATCGATAGAGCGGTGACACTTGGCAATAAAGCATTACGAGCGGCGTATTGGAAAACCACACGGTTTTCGCTGAGCCCTTTCCCTTTCGCCATCGTGATGTAGTCTTCAGCGAGCAGGTTAATCATGTTGTTACGCATGTTGACGAGAAACCCACCGATTTGTACTAGAGACGCACAGACAAGAGGTAAGAAAGCGTGGTAAGCCACATCTTTAATGAATGTCCAACTTGTCCAATCTGGCATCGTACCAGCAGTGTAGGCATAACCCGTAGGGAACCATTGCAAGCCGATAGCAAAAGTAAACATAGCGATCATCGCAATAACCACTTGCGGAACGGCTTGTATAACCAACATCCCTGGGGTAATAAACGTATCGTAACGACTGCCTCGTTTCCATGCGGCAAAAATGCCCAGTAGAGAACCGATTGAGAACGAGATCACAACCGCAGTACCCGCTAGAAATAACGACCAACCAAATGCACTACCCAGTAATTCATTGACACTTAACGGATAGAACTTAATCGACGTGCCTAATTCCCAACTTAGAATGCTTTTTAAATAGGTCAAATACTGTACGGGTAACGGACCATCAACGAAACCGAGAAGCTGTTTCATCGCTTCGATTCGTTCTGGCGTTACTTGCGTTGTTGCGTTTGCGAACATCATGGTCACTGGGTCTCCAGGCATGGCTCGCGGAATAATGAAGTTCAATGTTGCTGCAACCAGCAACGCGATAAAATAAAATGACAAACGTCTTAAAAAATAACCCATAACTCACACCTTACTCACCCAGTTTTATCCTGTACCTGGTTTCAGGTCGCTCCTAGCGAAATTTAGAGCGAAAAATCCCCTAACGACGAGCGTTATACATTTGCTAGGTATTTAGGGGATTTTATTTAGCGGCGCACGAAGTACGCCGCAAGGAATGAACTTCTACTTACTTAACTGGTTTTAGGTCCAGTACGTGTAATAGACGCTCAGGGATACCAGCCCAAATGTTTGGACGACCCTTAGGATTTTCTTCGTTCCACCAGCCGCTAAAGCGTGCTGTGTTGTATTGGTACATGTAAGCACCTGACATTACAGGGATGGTCACTTGGTTTTCAGCAATGATTTTCTGAATTCCGTGAGCGATTTCTAGCTGCTCATTTTTATCCGCTGTTTTGTAGAAGCTGTCTAGCAAAGTATCTAGCTTGTCGTTTTTGTAGAAGTGCATAGCAAAACGAGGCATACCTTCACCTTTCTGTAGTGCAGAGTTGTATGCACTGTTCCAGTATAGATGTGGATCCGCACCGTGGAAGTAGTTGGTGTAAGCGACGTCATAAGTACCTTCAAGCATTGCTTGGTTATAAACCGCAAACTCTGGAGTACGAGCACGTGCTTTGATGCCTACTTCGGCAAGCTGTTCAACGGCAAGTTGTACTGTGTTGTTGAAGTCAGTCCAGCCATTTGGTGATTGAACAAGTAGCTCAAAAGATTTACCTGATGGAGTATCAACAAAACCGTCTTTGTTCACGTCTTTGAAGCCCGCTTTAGCAAGCAGTTTTTTCGCGCCTTCAACGTTGTACGTGTTGTAGCCTTTGTACTTATTGTGGATGTTTTCATCAGACCAAGCTTGGAATGCATAACCTAAGCCTGAAGCGAAGTCATTAACGGTACCGCCGCCATAGAAAGCGATATCGATAATAGTTTGACGGTCAAGAGCCATAGAGAATGCGCGACGGAAATCAACGTTGCTTAGCGCTTCATTTTTTACTGCATCTGGGTTTTTGAAGTTAACCATAAATGCTTGTGTGCCTGATGGCGGATACCAGTAGTGGTGGCTAGGGCTTGCAGCGGCATAAGTACGGTCAATATCCGGAACGAATGAAGAGGTCCAATCGAGTTCAGAGTTAACAATCTTACCTAGCAATTGGTCATTGTTTGCAATTTGAGGTACACGCAAACAGTCAACCTCAAGGTTTGCAGCATCCCAGTAATTCGGGTTACGACATTGGATGTATAGCTGTGGAGTGAAGGTGTCGATTTCAGTAAACGGACCAGTACCTACAGGGTTCTCGTTGGTGAAAGTCGCTGGATCTTTCACATCTTTCCATACATGCTCAGCAACGATAGGAACTAACGAGATTTCATAAGGTACGTTTGAGTTAGCTTCACTTAAACGGAAACGGATTTGGTAGTCGTTCAGTTTTTCTACGCTCGTTACCCACTTGTTGATACCGCGTTGGTCGAGTTCAGGTTTATTTTTCAATAAGCCATAAGAGAACACGACATCATCCGCTGTAAATGCTTGACCATCTGACCATTTAACACCTTTACGGATATCAAAAGTAACACTCATTAGGTCATCAGACATTTTAAAGCCTTCAGCCAAACGCATAACGGGTGTATTACCATGCATTTCGTTGAATATGACCAGTGGTTCATAGATGAAATCAGTGGTCGTACGTAGGTTTGTTGCTAGATACGGGTTAAAGTTACGTACCATTGTAGGGTAGAAATCAGGTACGATCGTTAGCTCACTGCGTGCGGCTGCTGGAGCTGAAAGGCTCGCTGCGGCGGCGATTACTGCAGCGGCTAGCGCTGTTTTTTTAATATTGGCAAGCATAGCTGTTCCTTACTATTTGCTTTCATTTCACTAATGGATATGAATGTCATCAATTGATAAACACTCTCCAAGGCCTACCTCATTGCGTGTTAACAAACCGGAGGAGTTGGTCAACATGAGTGGCCTGTAGACCTTTGGCAGGAGTAAGAAGACACCTTGGAGAGAAAATTATCAATTTGAATTCCCGTTAAAAACGTCAATTTGTAGAAAGTGATCGTTATAAACGTCAATTTACCATCTTTGGTTTGATTTTTACTCTCATTTAGGTCAGTGATCTGCCTCTCATACTCAATTCGATTAACTTATAGTTGTAAGCGCTCGCTATCTTTTTATCCCTTTATTTTTAATGTTTTTTTGTATCATGAGATCTTGCTCACTTATAGTTTTATCGTTAATTTTTTTACTTAAATTAATTCTGCCGAATTGTTGTGATTCGGTTCGCAATCTGGATCTTTATTCATCTTCAATTGAAAATCTGCTGGTGAAATTGCCTAGAAATCAGTTTTTACTTCCAATTTTTATCATCATTTTGCCTCTTTTTTTCTATTGAGAAGTAAGGTTTGTAATACGCAGTGAATAAGGCGCAGCAGAGTAATGGATGCTTGAGGTTAACATTGATTAAATTTAACTAGTCATCACTCTGGATGCATCAATGGGGTGGTTGTTCCGTTGATGGTCATGGAAATATAGTGATAAAAAAGCCTGCAGAGTGCAGGCTTAATGGTGTTGATGTACTTAGAGTGATGAGGTCAGTAGCTTTTGCAATTTATCGCGCTGCGCTTCGATGTGAGAGCGTTCAGGGCCGTGCTCCTGACAATGATCAAGAATGTAATCTAACGAATTAAGAACGGTACGCCAGCGAGGTGTTTTAGGCAGTGTCTCGATACGTAAGTACTTGTCTAGTGTCCGAGTCTGTAATGTGCTTCTATCGAGATACACTCGCCATAGCCCACTCTGCTCTGCAAAGGTAAACTTGCTTTGGTTACTGACCCGTTCCCAGTAATCTAAAGCACTGGTCATTGCTTCAACCAGTACTTCGCGCATTAAATCTTGCTTAGATTGACTCTCTCCCGATACTTTGTCGGCGATACGAGTGAACTCGCCACCGAGTTCTTTGAGCTGCTGCAGTTTTTCTTTATCGCCTTCAAATGCGTAACTGGATAGCGCTTCAATAGCGGTTTCAAGGTTATTGATGCGCGCTGCATTGATGTTTCCACCCACGTTAAAGATGTACATAGCCTGCAACCCAGAGCCATCCGGTAGTCGTAACACATCAGCAGACATATGCTGACGTGTATCTTCGACATAGATATCGATATTACCGCAGTAATGCTCTTGCTCGACGACTAAGTATTTGGGGGCGATGAGTTCTTCCGCATTTGAGCGCTTTAGTTGTTCTTGGCTGCGCTTAAATAACCGAGCAGCCGCTTCGTTCGCAAAGCGGATTTTATGATCGTCTCGAATGCAAATAATGGCCTCAGGAGCGGATTCAAGCTGCTCTAGTAGACGGCCTTGGGTTTCCAATAAACTGGCCTCTACCATTGCTCTATGCTTCAGTTCTTGTTGCAGTTGGCTGTTCTCAATACGTCTTTGTTCAGCTTTGCTGGCCGTTAAATGCGCCGTAATACGTGCAGCGAGCTCTTGCTTATTAAAAGGTTTCGATAAGTAATCGTTCGCTCCCGCTGCAAAACCACGAACTCTATCGTCAGTTTGATTTAATGCCGTCAACATAATGATAGGTAGCTCGGCATGATCGTATGTTTCTCTTAACTTTTCACAGACTTGGTAGCCGCTTAATCCTGGCATCATAATGTCGAGCAGTAGAAGTTCCGGTTTTTCTTTTTCGACCGCGCTAATGACTTCATTGCCATCTTTAGCGGTGCGGACTTGATAGCCTTCTAAACGTAGGAAGCTGTCTAGGACACGCAGATTGACGGGTTCATCATCTGCTATCAATAGCACTGGGCCTTCTTTATTTTCAGGTAGTGAATGCATTTCAGGCAGTTCAATGTCTGAAATGGTCGGAGATTGGAAATGGCCAGCTTCCATATAGCTTGTCGACTCAATTTCCGCTTTTGATGCTAATGGTAAGGTAAAGCTGAATGTCGTACCGACCATAGGTTGGCTACTGACATAAAGCGTTCCTTGCATTAATTCGATCAATTGACGGCTGATCGAAAGGCCCAAGCCTGCGCCTTGTCGATAACGACTGGCATCTTGCCCTGCTTGAATCAGTGGTTCGAAGATGTGTTCAAGTTGTTCAGCAGGAATGCCTTGCCCCGTATCGACAACTTGGACACGAATCTTGTCATCAACCACATTGGCTGAAATGACAATTTTCCCTTCAGTCGTATATTTAATGGCGTTTCCTACAAGGTTATAAAGCACTTGCTCTAATCGTTGTGGATCGGCAGAGACCCAAATGCATTCATCAGGGATTTGGTTTATTACGCGAATGGGCTTTTTGTTGAGTAGATGGTTAGACAGCTCTAACACTAAGCGTGTTGCGCCGGATAGATCAACAGCACACTGTTTGATATCCAAGCTACCATAGCGCATTTTATGGTAATCGAGTAAGTCATCGACCAAGTTTGTCAGCCGTTGTCCACTGCTGATGATTATGCCTAATTGATAACGATGATCGGCGGTGATAGTTCCACTTGACCCAGAGATCAGTGCTTCTGCAATACCGACCATACCGTGCAGCGGTGTTCTTAATTCATGTGACGTTGTGGCTAGGAATTCATCTTTTAGTTTGTTAGCGAGATGCAACTCATCGTTCTGTTTGCGAATTAATTGAATGTTGCTTTCGAGCTCTTTATTTTGCGCTTTAATCAGCTGCATTTTTTCTCGGATTGAACGCTGCATACGTTCAAAACTCACTGCGAGTCGACCAATCTCATCTTTACGATCGGTATTGATAACATTTTCATCTAAATCCCCAGCTGAGACTTTTTCTGCCGCCCAAGTGAGCTTCAGTAGGGGAGAGGTAATAAAATTAGAGAGATAATGTGAAGCGATGACGACTAAAATAATCGCGGTTAGCATGGCGAAAATAAATAACTTCTCAAGCTGATGAACTCGCGCATAAGCCTCTTTTTCTGGTATCTCTACGACCAAGGCCCAATTGATGTTTTTGTTTGCAACAGGTGCATAGGCGGCAATGGTTTTCTCATTCAATGTATTGGTGTAAGTACCAACGGCACTCAACCCAGAAAGCGCAAGATTGATCACTTTTTGACTAGTCTCGATTTCTTGCTGCGTGTAAGAGAGTATTCGAGAATGATGATCTTGCCCGACGAGTAAAGTCCTTATTTGCGATGTCGCATTGGTGTCAGCAACGAGCTTTGTGATGCCATTGTTTGGTAGGCGGAACATGGCGTAGCTGTGCAGGTAGCCCTGTTGAATAATGGGCGCGCCAAGCCAAGCAACTGATTGCCCTTCTTGTTGTGAAAAATCAGAAATAATGACTGGTGTATATTCTTCATTGATTTTTCGTTGTTCGCCAACTTGCTGCTCTAACTGGCGGAATGTTTTACCCAGATTGCTATCTTTGTATTTTCCGGTCAGTAAATTCGTCCCATAGTTGTCGTGCTTATAAACGGAATAAACGACATCACCATCGAGATCCACCAGTAAAATATCGTCAAAATCAGAACGTTTAAGCAGTTCTAAATACGCCCAATGATAGCGCTTGTGCAGTAAGCGATACCGTTCACTGCCTACATAGCTGCTCGATTGTGGCAATATTGACGTTTTTATCTGATCACCAGAACCAGGAATATAACGCTGCTGGGCATGCTCACGAGCTTGATCAATATCCAGACCAAGTCTTTGGAACGCATTGACTAAGCCGTAAAAGCGCCCTCCACTAGCATAAGCTAACTCTGAACGGACAAACCCCATCACTTCTGATTCTTTGGCCGTGAGGTAATCGAGAACTTGCTGTTGCTTAGTGTCTCTGACTGACAATAAGTGAGACGTGCTTTGTTCTTGAAGATCTTTAGTGTGTGATTGCAGAAAAAAAATGGCAGTCACAGTTAAAGGCGTGATGCTCAAAACGAGAAAAGCCAGCATAAGAGTATTTTGCAGGCGCTTAAATTTTTGCTTACGAGAGAACCTAAACATAGAAAAAGGCATTACTTTCCGTGAGGCTTTAACGGCATGAGGTAGTCGTTAAAGTGAATGAAAAAAACAAAGAAAACCTAAAGTGACGAAATTAACGAGTTTTTTTACTTTGACAAGTAAGTCCTGTGGAAAGCGTGGTCACTAACGCAAAATTCGTAAAAATCATCCAGTTTAGTGACCAATTGAGAGTGGATTACACTTATTGTTGCGACTTTTGTAATGTTTTTTTTGCGTGGTAAATGATGAATTTGTTAGTCTTATTTAACACCTCGCAATGACCATAAGCCTGTTCAATCAGCGGGGTATATTTAAGAAAACTGTTGGCCACAATAAAAAGTTCGCCTTTCGCGGTTTGATGGCTTGGTGCGTTAGCCAGTAAGGCTTCTGTCGCACTATAGCTGGTCTCTAATCCGGAGTGGAAAGGGGGGTTTGAGACGATAAATTGATAATCTTTAGCGGTATCTGAGTAGACATCAGAGGCAAATACATTCCCTGATATGTTATTTGCTACCAAGGTTGCTTTGGTTGATTCAATCGCAAGCGCGCTGATATCGCACAGTTCAATCTCGATATCTGGGTTTAATGTGGCCATTACTGTACCCAGTACACCAGCACCACAACCAAAGTCGAGAACTTTTCCTCTCAGTTTAGGCAGTGTATCGAGTAACAGTTGGCTGCCGAGGTCAAATTCGCCATGACTAAATACGCCAGGTAAACTTTTTACAATTAGTGAGTGTTGCTGATACTGCACCTGATAAGTTTTGAACCAGTCTGCAATTTGGAAGCTTGGTGGCTGCTGAGTGCATTGCCCCCAATAGAACGAACAGCGTCGAGCTGAATCATACTTTTTAACCACCCCATAAGCTGCAAACATTTTTTCAATGCTTTTTATGCCCGAGCGGTTTTCACCCACGACCACAATCTCAGTCTCTTTGCCCAGTTTGGCCAACAGCATCGCAAGCAGATATTCAGCTTCCTGCTTCGCTTTGGGCCAGTAAAGCAGAATCATGTCAGCATCGGTTTCTTGCTCAAATTGAGCGCCAAAATGACATGTAATTTGCGAATAGGATTCGAGTTGGCGGTAGTAACCATAATGAGTGGTGAACACCGAAACAGAGCGACAATGATTAGATAACTCTACAGGAAATAAATCCTCCGCTTCTCCAGCCACTAAAAGATGTTTTCCTTCGAAATAAGCAAGCTGACGCTGGGCAATTTGACTTGGTGCGGTGTAACTGGACATAGTAGGCTCTGCGCTAAAAAAAGAGGGGCAGATTCTCGCACAGTCTGCCCCTTGCTTCTAGCTTGATCGTTAGTAAGTCAAAAGTTAGCTATTATCTTGTTGATTGAGAAAACCTTTAAACTCTTCCTCATAAATATTAAACAGCACCATAGTGATGGCAAAAATGAGTGGGCCGTAAATTAACCCAATCAGGCCAAACAGCTGAATACCACCGAGCAGAGAGAAGAAGATCATTAAGGTGTTCATACCCGCGCTCCCTTGCATTAAAAAGGGCCGCAATAAATTATCAATTGAGCCTACAATAATGATACTCCATAGGGCCAAGAATATGCCCCACGTGCTATCTCCGGTTAGAAAGAGATAAACAGTGGCTGGAATCCATATCAGAGCAGTACCAACAACCGGAATAAACGAAGCAAACCCCATCATGGTGCCCCAAAATAACCCAGGGAAACCGGCGAGCCACATACCAAACCCACCCGCAAAGCCTTGCGCTATTGCGGTTAAAAATGACCCCATGACAGCCGATTTGGAGACTTGCTCAATTTCGCAGAGCAACCTGTCTTCTTGACTACGCGACAACGGCAAGATGTGCCTAAGAGCGCTGATGAGCTTATCGTGATCACGGAGTAGGAAAAACAACACGAACAGCATTAAGAAGAAATCCATCAAAAAACTGGTCGCATCACCCAGCACTTTTGCGCTAATACTGACCAAGTTGGTGCCAAATGAACTGGCAAATTGCCCCACTTTTTGTGCGATTTGTTGTGGCTGAATTTCATCAAAGGGCAAATATTGATTCGCAATGGCGAGTCCTTTGACAATCCAAGGATGAGCAAAGGCGGTTTGAATGCCACCATGAGTGACCCATTGGTACATGTTCTGAGAAAATACCGACCCTTGCTGCACAATAGCAGCAAAGACAAACAGCAGTGGAATCACAATAATAAACGTCAAAATAATACACGAGAGAAACGAGGCGGTATTTTTGTATTTGGGGATTTTTCGTTCGAGCCACTCATGAATGGGAAACATCAATAACGAGATGATGAAAGCCATCACAATCGAGTTGATATAAGGTGCAATCAACAGATAACAAGCAATAGCCGCAGCGACAAGTGCCGCAATGAGCACCCAGTGGCTAGAGGTGATTTTCACTTTTTCTGACACGTTGTTAATCCAACCTTGTAAAGTAATAGGGTTATAATGACTGCAAATCAGCGTGTTATCAATGAGGAACTGATGAGATGGGATGTTGTGATAATGAAAAAGGGTGTCAAAACCAGCATAAAAAAAAGTTGAAGCTACCGTGGTTTGCCATCAGCATGATGGCGTTGGTCGTTTTAGTGATTTATTACTGGCAATGATAGCTTGCTTATTGAGTCTGAAATGAATAAAGGGCTGATCTACAGCCCTTTATAATTATGATGAGTCTGCCTAATGGTGCTTATTCCGCTTGAGCTGCCATCATCGCAAAGCAGCGATCGGCCGCTTCTAATGTCGCTTCAATTTCTTTGGAACCGTGCGCCAAAGAGGTAAAACTTGCTTCAAAAGCTGAAGGCGCTAAATAGACACCATGATCGAGCATCAAATGGAAGAAGCGCTTGAAACGTTCAACATCACATTTTGCGACTTCTTCATAACAGGTGACGCGTTCTTGATCGGTAAAAAAGAAGCCGAACATGCCACCAACTTGGCTGACCAGCAAAGGAATACCGTGTTTGTCTGCGAGTTCTTTGAATCCATCAGCCAATTGCTTTGTTTTGGCCGCGAGACGTTTTTCATTGCCTTCTTCTTTTAGAAGCGTCAAGCAGGCATAACCCGCAGCCATAGCCACAGGGTTACCTGATAGCGTACCAGCTTGGTACACCGGGCCCGTTGGAGCGATGTATTGCATCACATCACGGCGTCCACCAAAAGCGCCAACAGGCATACCACCGCCGATCACTTTCCCTAGCGTTGTTAAGTCTGGTTTGATGTTGTAGTAAGCCTGTGCACCACCTAGTGCAACACGAAAACCTGTCATTACTTCATCAAAGATCAGCAGAGCGCCTTCTTGGTCACAAATCTCACGTAAGCCTTCATGGAACCCTTCTACTGGTGGAATGCAGTTCATGTTGCCCGCGACTGGTTCGACGATAATGCAGGCTATTTGGTCTTTATTGGCCGCGAACAATTCACGTACAGATTCTAAATCATTAAAAGTGGCGGTCAGTGTATGTTTAGCAAAATCAGCAGGCACACCAGGAGAGCTTGGTTGGCCTAATGTTAAGGCGCCAGAGCCTGCTTTTACTAGCAAACTGTCCGCATGACCGTGATAGCAGCCTTCAAATTTTAAAATTTTATCGCGCCCAGTGAATCCACGAGCTAAACGAATGGCGCTCATCGTCGCTTCGGTACCGGAACTGACCATACGCAACTGTTCCATTGATGGAACCAGCTCAGAAACTAATTCTGCCATATCGATTTCCATCTCGGTCGGCGCACCAAAACTGAGACCGCGCTGCGCTGCGCCTATCACGGCTTCACGAATGACCGCATGGTTGTGGCCTAGTATCATTGGCCCCCAAGAGCCGACATAATCAATATAAGCTTTGCCATCAGCATCAAAAATCAACGGGCCGTCTGCGCGGTCGATAAAAATCGGCGAGCCACCAACTCCGTTAAAAGCACGTACAGGAGAGTTAACTCCACCGGGGATTGCACGTTGTGCCTTTTGATAAAGCTCTGCTGATTTGGTCATGGATTTATCCTCTTCTGCTTGTTCGGACCAGTTGGTGTCGCATTGTATACCCAAACTCACCAAAGACACTTTTTTTCACTCATTTTCTGAGCCCATTCACAGCCAAATAAGCGCCGTATAGTGTACAACTCACGCGACAGTGAGTGTTTTTTCAGTGCATAATGCCTCGATAGTTGGAGTTTTAGCTTAAGTGACGGTGAATACTTGAACGAATAGGTCAGGTATTAGATAATCATTGCATTATTAAAAAAGAATCACCTTTACAGGCATAAGTTAAGCATAATAAGTCTGACAGGTATTAACACGAGTGAGAGAGGCCATCGTGAGTGAAGTAAATGTACCATTGTCCTTTTCTGATACTGCAGCACAACGCGTAAAAATGTTGATTGCTGAAGAAGAGAATCCAGCGCTAAAACTGCGCGTTTATATTACTGGTGGTGGTTGTAGCGGTTTTCAATATGGATTTACCTTTGATGAAAATGTGAACGATGGCGATACCACAATCGTTAATAGTGGCGTGACATTAGTGGTTGACCCGATGAGCTTACAATATTTGATAGGTGGCATTGTCGATTACACAGAAGGCCTAGAAGGCTCTCGTTTTTTTGTCAATAATCCTAATGCAACAACAACATGCGGTTGTGGTGCATCATTTAGTGTTTAACTAAAAAAGGTTCGATGCACAATTAATCTACTGTAGCTAATTAAGCTTAATAGCCCTACGTATTTGGATGTTATGTAGGGCTTTGCCTTAACCTTAAGAAGGCAAGAACATAATAAAGGATTATTCATGCCTGATACCAAAATCAGCCGTTCATCTATTGGCCGCTTTTTTTCGCAACGACCTTGGCTACTCTCAACGATTTTTATTCTACTTCTCTGTTTTTGGTTAGGTTTTGGGGCATTGAAAGCGGAAGAGCCCCGACAAACTGCCAATGACACCATTCCTCTTGCGAAAGTTATTTACCAATCTTTTGAGGCCGAATTGACCGATAAGCATATCGATCTTTACGGTCGAACCGCACCTAATCGTCAAGCTAAAATTGGTGCTGAAATCGCAGGGAAAATTACTCAAATATCGATAGCAAAAGGGCAGCCTGTCAATAAAGGACAACAGATCCTCTTAATTGATCAAGCTGATCTAGCGGCTCAATTAGAGAGTGCGCAAGCCTTGTTCAAACTCAAACAAAAAGAATTCAGTGCCGCTGAGTCGTTAAAAAATCGAGGTTTGCAAGGCGAAGTGGCCTTTGCTTCGGCGCAAGCCGCTTTGGCGGAAGCCAGCGCTGTGCAAAGTCGTGCCCAATTGGCTTTACGTAATACGTCAGTTGTGGCTCCTTTCGATGGCATTGTTCAAAACATATTGATAGAAAAAGGCGATTTTGTCGGAGTGGGTGACCCGATGATCACCTTTATTGATCTCAGTAAATTAGTGATAGAAGCGGATGTCAGCGAACGACACATCCAAAAAATCAAACAAGACCAAATTGCTCGTGTACGTTTTATCGATGGTTCTATTGTCGATGGCAAGGTTCGTTATATTTCTCGCGTCTCATCGCCTACCACCAACACGTTTGCTATCGAAGTGGAATTAGACAATCTCAATCAAACGATCCCCGCGGGTGTGAGCGCTGAAGTGGAGATGAGTTTGGAAACACAACTGGCGGTGAAAATCACGCCTGCCATGCTTGCGCTTGATGATCAAGGAAATTTAGGCGTTAAAACTCTGCAGCAAGATCGTGTTCGCTTCATCCCCATTCAATTGGTAAAAGCGGAGCAAGATGGTGTGTGGCTAACTGGGCTAGGGGAGACGGTGGATATTATCACCGTTGGGCAAGGTTTTGTTCGAGATGGTGATCAAGTGATTGCGGTCAAGAAACCTAACCACTCAGCGCAGTAGGGGGCGCCATGTTTTCTATTATTGATGCGGCGCTCTCTCGCTCGCGCACTATGTTATCGCTGCTGATTTTTATCTTGATCGCTGGCGTAGCGACCTATTTTTCGATCCCTAAAGAATCGAGCCCTGACATTACTATTCCTATTATTTATGTCTCCGTAAGTCATCAAGGCATATCACCGAGTGATGCTGAGCGCCTTATCGTGCGGCCCCTAGAGCAAGAAATGCGCTCTATTGAAGGCGTAAAAGAGATGACGTCGAATGCTTCCGAAGGGCATGCTTCTGTAGTTTTGGAGTTTAACGTTGGCGTTAACCTTGATAAAGCGATGGCGGATGTGAGAGATGCGGTCAATTTAGCCGAGCCGAAGCTACCCGCAGACAGCGATGAGCCGACTGTGAATGAAGTGACATTGGCATCAGAGCAACCGGTATTATCAGTGGTGCTTTATGGCACTTTACCAGAGCGAGCTATCGTACAAATTGCAAGGCAGTTGAGAGACAAATTAGAAAGCTACCGACAAGTATTAGAAGTTGATATCGCTGGCGATCGCGAAGATATTGTTGAGATCATCGTCGATCCCCTATTGATGGAAAGTTACGGACTCGATCAAGGCGATATCTATAACTTAATCGCACTGAATAATAAAGTCGTTGCGGCGGGTTTCGTCGATACGGGCTACGGACGTTTTTCCGTAAAGGTTCCTTCTGTTTTTGAATCCTTGAAAGATGTGTTAGAGCTTCCGGTGAAGGTTGATGGTAAGCAAGTAATCACCTTTGGCGATATCGCGACAGTCAGACGAGCATTTCGGGACCCCGAAAGCTTTGCTCGTTTAGATGGCAAATCGGCGGTGGTGTTGGACGTTAAAAAGCGTGCTGGTGAAAATATCATCGAAACCGTTGAGCTGGTAAAAACGGTAATGGGAGAGGCGCAAAAACGGGAAGATTGGCCAAGTAATTTGTTGGTGAAATACACGTGGGATGAGTCGAAAGACGTTGAAATCATGCTCAACGATCTACAAAACAATATTCTGTCGGCCATTATTTTAGTCGTGATCGTGATTATCGCTATTTTGGGAATGAGGACGGCGCTGCTGGTTGGTATCTCAATACCAGGCTCATTTTTGACCGGATTACTAGTCTTGTCGGTGTTTGGGCTAACCGTCAATATTGTCGTGTTATTTGCATTAATTATGGCGGTTGGCATGCTGGTTGATGGAGCCATAGTGGTAACTGAGTTTGCTGATCGGCGTATGCAAGAAGGAGTGCCGCGTAAAGAAGCGTATCGAGATGCCGCAAAACGGATGGCATGGCCGATTACCGCATCAACCGCTACCACTTTGGCTGCTTTTGCCCCTCTGCTTTTTTGGCCGGATATCACGGGTGAGTTTATGAAATACTTGCCCCTCACACTTATCGCTACACTGGCCGCTTCACTGATTATGGCACTGCTTTTTGTACCTGTGCTGGGAGGCTTAATTGGCCGACCGCAACATGCTTCGGCTGCCAGTCAAGCACGGATGATTGCTTTACATGAAGGTGATTTTGCCCAAGCGACGGGCATCACCAAGCTCTATTATCACACGTTGGCCATTGCGATTCGTCACCCACTTAAAATACTGTTCAGTGCGATAGTGCTCGCGATTGTGATTGGTTTTGCTTATGCCAAAGCAGGGCTCGGTGCCGAATTCTTCCCAGAGGTGGATCCGCCTTATTTCACCGTTAAAGTTCGTTCTTATGGCGATCTTTCCATCCAAGAAAAAGACACCTTAATGCGAGAAATTGAGCAGGTGATGCTTGGCCATGAGGAATTTGAGAGCGTCTATACTCGAACGGGGGGAGAGGATGAAATTGGCCAGATTCAAATTACCCCTGTTGATTGGCAATATCGCCGCACCGTCAAAGCGATTATTGAAGAGCTCAAAAGCACCACGGATCAGTTTTCAGGGGTGGAAATCGAGTATAAATTTCCAGATGCAGGGCCACCCGTTGAGCATGATCTGGTGATTGAAATGTCGGCGCGTACTCCTGAAAATCTTAATGAGGCCGCTAAAATGGTCAGAAAGTGGGCTGATAACAATCCCGCGTTGACTAATATCAGTGACACCTCAAATAAAGAAGGGATTGACTGGCGAATTGATATTCGACGTGATGATGCTTCTCGATTTTCAGCCGATGCGACATTGGTAGGTAACACAGTGCAATTTGTGACTAATGGACTAAAAATTGGTGACTACTTGCCTGATGATGCAAACGAAGAGGTCGATATTCTGGTTCGGTACCCAGAGGATAAACGAGATATTGGTCGATTTGATCAGTTGCGGGTCAACACACCCGCAGGTCTGGTGCCGATAACCAATTTTGCGCAGATAAAACCGGATCACAAACAAGATACGATCAAACGGATTGATGGCCGACGGGTTATCGATATTATGGCGGATCTAAAGGAAGGGTATAATCTGGCCCTTGAATTGCCGAAAGTTACTCAAGCATTGTCGGAACTGAATTTACCTAATGGGGTGGAGTTTAAATTACGAGGACAAAATGAAGAGCAGGAACACTCCTCAGAATTTCTAAAAAATGCCTTTTTGATTGCGCTGGTGGTTATGGGGTTAATTCTGGTTACGCAATTTAATAGTTTTTACCAAGCATTCCTCATTTTAAGTGCAGTACTGTTTTCAACGGTCGGAGTATTTGCGGGTCTGCTGATTTTCCAAAAACCTTTCGGCATTATTATGTCAGGTATTGGGGTCATCGCCTTGGCAGGCATCGTGGTGAATAACAATATCGTATTGATAGATACTTATAACCAACTGATACGCAGAGGCTTGTCAAAACAAGAGGCCATCTTACGCACTGGTGTTCAGCGTTTAAGGCCCGTTTTATTGACCACAGTGACGACTATTTTAGGGTTATTGCCAATGGTACTGGAGATGAACATCGATTTGATTAATCAGAAAATTGAGTTTGGCGCTCCCAGCACGCAATGGTGGTCACAACTCGCCACGGCCGTTGCGGGAGGCCTTACTTTTGCCACTGTCTTAACGTTAGTACTGACGCCTTGCTTGTTGATGTTGGGGCGTAAGGAACCACCACCTACTCTCGAAGAGTAATCTGCTCAATCTTACACAATGAGGCCCACATTATTGGTAGGCCTTTTTTTATTATTTATTGGCATAGAGTAATTGGCTATAGCGTTCTAGCTTCCCAAGCCTAATTTGAGCATTGGCGATAAAGGTGCTTTTTGCTTGGCCCGTTAAGGATTTAGATTGCGGTAAAGAGACCGTTCTTGGGTTTTTGTGTACACCGTTGACCAAAAATTCATAGTGGAGGTGAGGGCCGGTAACTCTTCCTGTCCCGCCTAAAGTACCAATCGTTTGTCCTTGTTTGACTCGTTGACCCGTTTTGACCATACGTCGTTGTAAGTGTAGGTATTTGGTAATGTAGGTGTTGCTGTGACGAATAAACACATAATTACCATTAAATTGGTTGTAACTTGATTTCTCAACCACACCATCGCCGGCGGCCCAAATTGGGGTACCAACTGGCGCGGCATAATCGGTTCCTCTGTGTGCGGTGACTTTTCCTGTGACGGGGTGGCGACGCACAGGATTGAAATTCGATGTCACGCGACGAAAATCGATCGGTGAGCGTAAAAAGGCCTTTTTCATGGCCCGGCCATTTTCGTCATAGTAATTGCCTGTTGCATCGTCCAATATTGCTGTGAACGTCGTACCTTGGTTGGTAAAGGCGGCGGCAATGATATTTCCGCGGCCAATTACCTCACCTTCCACCACCTTTTCTTGGAATAGCAGCTTAAATTGGTCACCTTCACGAATATCTAACGCAAAATCCACATCCCAACCAAATATACCCGCTAACTCCATGATTTGGTTTGCTGTTAAACCCGCGCTTATCCCCGCATTCCAAAAATTTGAAGTAATGATCGCTTCGGCATAGTTGTACTGGAACATCAGCTCTTTTTTATCAAACTCAGAAGTAAAGCCATCGCCCGATTTAGTGATACGAAAGGTTTCAAAGGCGCTAATAATGCGATTGAGTTGAACAAGTTCATTATTTTCATCAAAGCCAAATTGCAGCTCATCTCCTGGCTTAAGTCGTGAAAGCTGGCTGTCAATATCACGATTTGTTGCCGTGAGTTGATAGAGTAAGCGAGCCGAAAGCCCAATTCGCTGAAATAATACGGCGGCACTTTCCCCCGATTTAACTTGATAAGTTTCCCAACGCAGCATGGTGGTAGGCGAGATAGATATTCCCGGAGAGAGTGCTTCTGCGTTAATGGTTAATGGATAATGGCGACCAATTTCTAGACGATTCGGATCCTGAGCGAGATCTTCAGGGTTTGGCAGAAATAGCAGCGCGAAAACCATGAGAGCGCTTAAAAAGGCGATGAGGATTCGATGCACCCAAGGGAGACGAGCGAAAATTGAAAGCATATTTAGGTTCGTTTAGTAAATTATAAAGAAATTAGTCGGTTCGTTAGTCTAACTGGTTTCAAAAAGCATCGCTATTCAAGTAAGATGTTCAACTATTAAATTTTGCCAAATCTGTAGGAGTGAACAAGAATGGCGAGTATTGAAGCGGCTTTAGCTGAAATTAAACGCGGCGTTGAAGAGCTAATCCCAGAAGATGAATTGATCGCGAAACTGAAAGAAAACCGTCCACTGCGCATTAAATTAGGTGCTGATCCAACGGCTCCAGATATCCATCTTGGACATACGGTGATCCTCAATAAATTACGTGCATTTCAAGATTTGGGCCATGAAGTCACCTTTTTGATTGGTGATTTCACGGGTATGGTTGGTGACCCAAGCGGTAAAAATACCACGCGTCCACCGCTCACTCGTGACGATGTTTTGCGTAATGCTGAAACCTATAAGACACAAGTGTTTAAGATCCTCGATCCGGCTAAAACGAAAATTCAGTTTAACTCTGAATGGTTGTCTCTATTGGGCGCGGAAGGCATGATCCGTCTTGCATCGAACCAAACAGTGGCACGCATGCTAGAGCGCGATGATTTCAAAAAGCGCTACGCTAATGGTCAGCCTATTGCCATTCATGAATTCATGTATCCACTCCTACAGGGTTATGATTCAGTCGCAATGGAGACAGATGTTGAGCTTGGCGGTACTGACCAAAAATTCAACCTATTGATGGGCCGTGAACTGCAAAAAGCACATGGTCAAAAACCACAAGTTGTCTTGATGATGCCACTGCTTGTTGGTTTGGATGGCGAGAAAAAAATGTCCAAATCAGCGCACAACTACATTGGTGTCAGTGAATCGCCAAGTGAAATGTTTGGCAAAATCATGTCGATCTCTGACACATTAATGTGGAGCTACTACGAGCTGCTTTCTTTCCGTCCATTGGAAGAAGTCGCACAGTTCAAAGCTGATGTTGAAAATGGCACGAACCCACGCGATCTTAAAATCTTGTTGGCGAAAGAGATCATTGCACGTTTTCACTCTAAAGAAGAGGCGGATGCGGCTGAGCAAGAGTTTATCAACCGCTTCCAAAAAGGTGCGATGCCAGAAGAGATGCCAGAATTTGAATTTGCAGCGGGTATTGCTATTACTAACCTGCTCAAAGAGGCGGGTTTAGTGGCTTCAACGTCTGATGCGATGCGAATGATCAAGCAAGGCGGAGCCAAACAAGATGGCGAAAAAATCGACGACAGCAAAAATGTACCAGCCGCGGGGACTTATGTTTACCAAGTCGGCAAGCGTAAGTTCGCACGAGTTACTGTAAAGTAAAAATCACAGTAAAGTGAACAGTCTATTCATCAAAGCGCCTAAGGGCGCTTTTTTGCTGGGCCTGATCTTGGCATATTAAAATCTTCAATCTGAATGGTGTGGTTGGGTATGTGTGAAATTGGAACGCATTGGATGCAAAGATCAGAGTGTATTTCGCCAAAGGCTTTGGTACAATTTGCGCACTGCTAATTGAGCAGTACTTTCGGAGATTTTTATGAACAATACCGACCATCCCCCTAGTATGAAGGGAGAAAAATAACCGCTTTCGGTATTGGCGATCTTCGCTCCTACCTTCAGTGGTAGGGCTTATCTTTTCTGATTTACTCCTCTCGATTTTTCTCCTGCTCTCTAGTTTGAGATGAAAACCTATCTATGAATTACATTGATGAACAATGACGTCATTGCTCATTAATATATTGCATTTGGGTATCATTTCGATGGTCGTTACCTTTGCCAATCGGGAGATTCGCCATGACGGTAATGAGCAACATTTATATTGAAAATTCACCTAACTTTTCTTTGGAAGAGATTGGTGCGGCTCGTAATGCATTTTTGCAGTACGAACAGCAAAAACAGGTACATTTATTGGCAGTGATGCCTATCGAAGAGGCAGTGGCGATTTTACGTCACTGTACTATTGGTTATGTTCAGCAACTACTCAGTGAATTAGATAAAGGGGGCTATGACATTCGCGCTCGCCATTACGCTAACCAATTGGGGTTTATTTACTCAGAAGTTGAAACGGCACAAAGCTATTTAACCACTAGCGTGATTGAACATGTAAAGCAGCGTATTGGCTGGATTATTGTATTGGCACTACTTGGTATCGTATCCGGGCTGATTATTACCCAGTACGAAGATACATTGAGCCAGCTTGTGCTCTTGGCTGTGTATATGCCTGTTATTGCCGCTGCAGGTGGGAATACTGGCTCGCAAGCTGCGACGTTAGTCGTGCGCGCGTTGGCGGTTGGTGAATTACGCAAACGTCAATGGTTGCGTGTATTATGGAAGGAGTGCCGTGTTGCGGTTTGTCTTGCGTTGGCTATCTCTGCGGTGATGGTGGCTCGCATTATGTTGTTTAGTGATGCCAACTCAACCGGAGGCTTTCCACTAGAAAACATTGCGTTTGCAATTGCGGTTGCGCTCTTTATCCAAGTCACCATTTCAACGACAATTGGCGGCTTATTACCGATTGCTGCGCGCGTTTTTAACTTAGATCCTGCGGTATTAGTTAGCCCTGTACTGGCTTCTATCGTCGATATTTCGGGTATGTGGATCTACTTTAACGTGGTGAACTATTCATTAGGACTGAGCTGACTGAACTTAACGACATCTTCAAAGAAGAGCGTCTCAAATTGAGCAATTGGGGCGGTAACACTGGTGTTATCGCCTTGATCTTGCGGATAATAATCAGTGATGAATTGAACAAATAATGTACTCGGTTTTCCTTGTTTATCTAAACCGAAGCCCGCCATGTTATGCGTTCCATAAAGCGAACCACTTTTGGCAATCAGCTGCCCTTGTATAGCTTGGCCACGCATACTACGTCGGTACTGTAAGGTACCGGATTCACCTGCTTTAGGCATGATGTCAATAAGCTTAAGGGTTTGATTATTAATCCAAATGTAATTCAGCACATCCACCATATTTTGTACTGACAGGCGGTTGTTACGTGATAAACCCGAACCATCAGCCAACTGAGCTTGTGCCAAGTTGATGCCTGTTCGAGAAAAAAGGATCTGCTTGATCGCCTCGGTGCCATTACTAAAACTGCCTGGTTGAATAAAAAAATGCTGGCCAAGTGTTTTGGTTAAACTGTCAGCAATCAAATTGTCAGACTCTTTAAGCATCATTTCTAACAACGGGTACAGTGGCATAGATTGATGTGTTGCTATCAATGAATCCTTTTCTATGCTCAGTTCATCTTGCTTTACACCCAGCTTAACCTCGCCTAGCAATTCAATGCCCACTTGTTTGAGTTGCTTATAAATCATACGTGTGGCGTATAAGTTTGGGTCTTGCACGGCAAACTTTAGTGGCAGAGGTTGTGTTCGCTCTGCCAAACAGCCGTCGAGTTGGTAATGGTTCTGCTCTGAAGTGCGCAGTTCTAAATCACAGCGAGCGCTCTCTTGTTCAGTCTTAGTGACACTTCTTGCGTAGCTGGTCACGTGAATGGGATAGTGCTCAGGCACATAAACCCGAGTTTTCCCGTTCGGTTGCGTATAAATAGAGGCTTGCACACAATTACCATCCAGAGTGATTGCACTTGATGGGGCGCTATAGCATACCCCTAGAATATCCCAAGGTGATCCAACCGCGCGGTCGTAACCTGAAAAGGCTGAATTATCTAACCAAAGGTTGCCTTTTATTTGTGAGATGCCCTGTTTTTTTAGCTCGCTGAGTAGCTGCTTCATATCTTGGCTGGTTAACGTAGGGTCGCCAGAGAAGTGAATAACAATGTCATCGCCATGTTGAGTTAGCTGAGTCGTGAAGCGAAATTGTTCGCCAAGCTCTAGCGTGGCGGCAAGCGCAGTGAGCATTTTTAAAGTGCTGGCAGGAGGGAAAAGCGCTTGTATGTTATTAGTATCTTGAAAAACCTGTGCAGTGGCTAAAGAGTGAACGAATAAACCCACCCGAGTACCTTGTGGCAGTGTTTGCAAAGGCGTATACGCCAAAGTCGATAAAGGAAAGAAGAACGAGAGGATGAATAAAAAAGTACTGCGGTTTAATAAGAGCATAACACGGCATTTCAGGGCGGAGTGTGCATACAGTATAGCGAGATAAAAAAACGCCTGCTAGCAAGCAGGCGTTTTAAATCTATGACATTAAGCCAAGAATTAGAAGTCGTAACGTAGACCTAGTGCTAGTTCGTCTTCAGATTTAGCTTTACCTACTTTGTCTGAATCAAGTAGGTTGAAGTTGTAAGAGATGTACGAACGGAAGTTAGGTTTGAAGAAGTAAGTTGCATCAACTGCAACGTAATCAATAGAAGTTACATCACTTGTTTCGGCGTTGTTGTAGGTTGTTGTGAATACCGCTTGGCCCATTGTATAGGCTGCAGCTAGTTCATAACCAGTGTAATCAACGTTAGTGTCTTTTTCGCCGTCAGTGAATACACCTGCGAAGTAGAAATCAGAGATGGCGTAAGATGCAGCAAGCATGTACTCGTTTTGAGTATCTTGGTCAGCATAGCCCGCACCTAGCTTAACGCCAGTGTCGCCGATTGCATAGATAGCCGATAGAGAGTAGCCGTCTGCGTTGTTATCTGCATAACCACCGTCAGGCGCATTCTCTGTACGATCTGCAAATTTATAGCTTGCTTTAACGCCTAGGTTATCGAATTGACCTTTATAAGCCACCATGTTGTCTACGCGGTCTGCTACAGCAATTTTGTCTGCTGCATTGTTACCGTGGTAAGACATGATATCAGTAAAGTCAGTGATAACACCTAGCGCGCCGTCGTTTTTACCGTAAGTCACTTCACCAAAGTTACCGCCGATACCTGCATAAGTGTAACGGTTGTCTAGGTTATTATTTGACTTATTTTCGCCTTGGTCGTTAGTAGTGAACTCACCTTCGTAGAAACCAACACCGTATAGGCTGTCGTTGATCGCTACTTTACCTAGGAAGTTTAGACGTACGCGTGATGCATCGTCCGCTTTGCCATCTTTAAGAGAAAGACGAGCTTCTGCGCGGCCGCCCATTTCTAGAGATGTACCGTCTTGGTTGTATAGCTCACCAGCATTTACACCAGTTACTACTGCAGCAGCTGATACTGCTAAAGCAATCAGAGTTTTGTTCATCTTATTAGTCCTAATTTACTGTCCATAAATATTTTTATTTGCGACGTCTATATCGTCCTTCGAGTGCTTTTGAACATTGAGTTGCATAGGTTGGGTTTTGTAAACCTTCACTAACGTACAACCAAACGTTACTAGCATTTCGTGTTCTACTTTTTACTCTTAAGTTCCGAAATTAGTTAGTAAAATGATATAAAACAGGTTTATGAACACCGTTTTATTTTGTGTAAATAAATATCAAGTCTTTGTTTTTTATTTGGTTTATTGGTTTTTATCAACTGGTCTGAATAGTTTGTTTTTTTATTTTTTTTTAGTGAAGTGGGTCGGTTTTTTGTGCAAAAACATTCGTGAAAATGAGCTTTGTGTCTGTTTTTTATCACTTTCCCCCAAACTCATTCACAGAAACCTGACAGGGGTCACGTGTGATTTAAGATGATTTAGTCACGAAGTTTGATTACACTGATTAGCAACTATGTTAATCCATGTACTACCTAACCTTTGTTGTGTTGGGTAGTTTTGTTTTGCCCAAATACGAATTTTGGCATTAGAGGTATAAAATGGAAAAAGTTCCAATGACAGTTCGTGGTGAACAATTACTGCGCGAAGAGTTAGATAGGCTGCTAAAATTACGTCCACAAATTACCCAAGCTATTGCAACCGCACGTGAACTTGGTGACCTAAAAGAAAATGCGGAATATCACGCTGCTCGAGAAGAGCAAGGTATTTGTGAGGCTCAAATTCGTGATATTGAATATAAGCTATCTGTTGCTCAGGTGATCGATATCACTAAAATGGAAAATACAGGCAAAGTGATTTTTGGTTCAACAGTGACATTGATTGACAGTGATACTGATGAAGTGAAACGCTACCAGATTGTGGGTGAAGATGAAGCTGAGATTAAATCTGGGCGCATTTCTGTCAGCTCACCGATTGCCCGTGGTTTGATCGGTAAAATGGAAGGTGATGAGGTGATTATCGCTACTCCCGGTGGTGATAAAGATTTCGAAATCGATAAAGTTGAATACCTCTAATTCATTTCAACAACAATCAAAAAGGTCGCAGTGTGCGACCTTTTTTTGTCTGTATCCATCAGAGTCAGAGCGTCGATAACGCGACTGATTACTTACGAGGGATCTCGATTTTACGTTGCTCGGTTTGACGAAATAGTACGAGAATCTTACCAATGGTTTGTACTTTTTCTGCGCCAGTCTCACGCACGATAGCATCGATAATCAACTGCTTAGTTTCGCGATCTTCGGATGCTACTTTCACTTTGATCAGTTCGTGGTGGTTGAGGGCAATCTCGATTTCCGCTAGAACAGCCTCAGTGAGTCCATTCGCGCCCATCAGTACAACAGGTTTCAAACTGTGTGCTAGGCCTTTAAGGTGCTGCTTTTGTTTGGTGCTTAGGTTCATTATGCGGCCAATTTTATTTAATATAAGGGTTGAAAAAAGCTATTTTAACGCCATCTATCCCTGAAGACTATATTTTCTACCATACTTTCTTGGATGGAAACATTTCAGTTAGGAATCGAATGAGTAAACAGAAGCATTCGGCCAGCTCTAGTCGCTGGTTGAAAGAACATTTTGATGATAAATACGTGAATGAAGCCAAAAAGAGAGGTTATCGTTCGCGTGCTATTTTCAAAATAGAAGAGATTCAAAATAAAGATAAACTGCTTAGGCCAGGAATGACTGTTGTGGATTTAGGGGCGGCTCCCGGCGGGTGGTCTCAATATTCAGCGGGTATCGTCGGTGATAAAGGCCGAGTGATCGCGTGTGATATTTTGCCGATGGATCCTATTGTTGGCGTTGCTTTCTTACAAGGCGATTTTCGTGAAGAGGCCGTACTGGAAGCACTATTAGATCGTATACAGCCTGATATGGTTGATGTAGTGATGTCAGACATGGCACCTAACATCGCCGGAAATAATTCGGTTGATCAGCCAAGGGCAATGTATTTGGTTGAACTAGCTCTAGATATGTGTCGACAAGTTCTTACTCCAAATGGTAGTTTTGTGGTCAAGGTTTTTCAGGGAGAAGGCTTTGATGATTATGTCAAAGAAGTTCGAAACCTGTTTAAAGTCGTGAAAATAAGAAAACCAGACTCTTCGCGAGCTCGCTCAAGAGAAGTCTTTGTTGTAGCCACTGGTTACAAAGGTTAACGTTTTTGCTGTACAAGGCATAAGTTAACATATGGCTACAGGTTACAAACTGTAGTACCCTACCTTTAATTACAATTAGTTATCGCGAGGCTTACACCTTGAGTGATATGGCAAAAAATTTAATTCTGTGGCTAGTTATAGCTGTCGTTTTAATGTCGGTATTCCAGAGCTTTGGCCCTGGTGATAGTAACGGCAAAGCAGTGGATTACACCACGTTCGTACAGGAAGTTGGCCAAGGCCAGATTCAAGAAGCTCAATTTAACAATAGTGAAATTTCCTTTACTCGTAGAGGCGGTGGTACTCGCTATGTAACTTACATGCCCGTGTACGATCAAAAACTGCTTGATGATTTGATTAATCAAAACGTTAAAGTACAAGGTACACCACCAGAAGAGCAAAGTTTGCTCGGGACCATTTTTATCTCTTGGTTCCCCATGATCCTACTGATCGGTGTTTGGATATTCTTCATGCGTCAAATGCAAGGTGGCGGTGGCAAAGGTGCCATGTCATTTGGTAAGAGCAAAGCTCGTATGATGAGTGAAGAGCAAATCAAAACCACGTTCGGTGATGTGGCTGGTTGTGACGAAGCGAAAGAAGATGTGAAAGAGCTTGTGGATTACTTGCGTGATCCGAGTCGCTTCCAAAAACTGGGTGGGAAAATTCCAACGGGTGTTTTGATGGTTGGTCCTCCTGGTACAGGTAAAACATTACTGGCAAAAGCAATTGCTGGTGAGGCGAAAGTACCGTTCTTCACTATATCTGGTTCTGATTTCGTTGAAATGTTTGTCGGTGTCGGTGCATCTCGTGTACGTGACATGTTCGAGCAAGCGAAAAAGGCTTCACCTTGTATCATCTTTATTGATGAGATTGATGCGGTAGGTCGTCAACGTGGTGCTGGTGTCGGCGGCGGTCACGATGAGCGTGAGCAGACTTTAAACCAAATGTTGGTTGAAATGGATGGTTTTGAAGGCAATGAAGGCGTTATCGTCATTGCGGCAACTAACCGTCCAGACGTTTTAGACCCAGCATTGCTGCGTCCGGGGCGTTTTGACCGTCAAGTGGTGGTCGGTTTACCTGATGTTCGCGGCCGTGAACAGATCTTGAAAGTTCATATGCGCAAAGTACCTTTAGCTGGTGATGTTGAACCTTCATTGATTGCTCGCGGAACACCGGGTTTCTCTGGTGCCGATTTGGCGAACTTAGTGAACGAGGCGGCGTTATTCTCTGCTCGCGGTAACAAACGCAATGTTTCGATGGTTGAGTTTGAGTTAGCAAAAGACAAAATCATGATGGGTGCTGAACGTCGTTCGATGGTGATGTCTGAAGAAACTAAAGCATCAACAGCTTATCATGAAGCAGGACACGCCATTGTTGGTCGTTTGGTACCTGAACATGATCCTGTTTATAAAGTATCGATTATTCCACGTGGTCGAGCTTTAGGTGTGACGATGTACTTGCCTGAACAAGACAGAGTTAGCATGTCGAAGCTGCATCTTGAGTCTATGATTTCAAGCTTGTATGGCGGTCGTTTAGCGGAAGAGTTAATTTACGGCCCAGAAAACGTTTCAACTGGTGCATCAAACGATATCGAACGTGCGACAGCCATTGCTCGTAAAATGGTTACTCAATGGGGCTTTTCGGAAAAACTTGGCCCATTGTTGTATGCAGAAGATGAAGGTGAAGTCTTCTTAGGGCGCAGCGTGACTCAAACTAAGCATGTGTCTGAAGATACTGCTAAGTTGATTGATGACGAAGTTCGTAAAATTATTGACCGCAACTATGATCGTGCGCGTAAAATCCTTGAAGAAAATATGGATATTATGCATGCAATGAAAGATGCGTTGATGAAATACGAAACGATTGATGCAGGCCAAATTGATGACTTAATGGAGCGTAAAACCGAGATTCGCGAACCTGCAGGTTGGGCTGATCAAGCCAAAGCTCAAGCAGAAAAAGCGGAAGCGGAAAAAGCTCAAGAGCCAAAAGTAGAGCCAGCAGCAGAAGACGAAGTAGCCACTGAGTCCTCAGAAAAGAAAGATGCTGAGTAATCGTTAATATTCAAATTAAACCCCGAGCTTTCTCGGGGTTTTTGTGTTTTAGAGCAAAATGAAGATTCAAACCCCAACAAAGACACTTATCCTCGATCGTCCTCATGTCATGGGTATCTTGAACATGACTCCGGATTCATTTTCCGATGGTGGAAAATTTAACGCGCTAGATTTGGCACTAGAGCATGCCGATAAAATGATTGCCGCAGGTGTCAGCATTATTGATATTGGAGGGGAGTCAACTCGGCCGGGTGCTCCAGAAGTGACTCTCGATGACGAATTATCTCGTGTTATTCCTATTATTAAAGCTATTCGTGCAAAATATGACGTCTGGATTTCAATTGACACCAGTAAAGCTGAAGTGATGCGTCAGGCGGTTGAGGCTGGTGCTGACTTGATTAATGATGTTCGTGCACTGCAAGAGCCGGGGGCATTAGAGGTTGCGGCTAAAGCACAAGTGCCTGTCTGTATCATGCATATGCAAGGCCAGCCACGAACGATGCAAACCAGCCCACATTATCAAGATGTGTTAGCGGATGTTAAGCTCTTTCTAGAAGATCGAGTCGCAGCGTGCGAGCGTGTGGGGATCGCGCGTGCAAATATTATCCTCGACCCCGGTTTTGGATTTGGCAAAACCATTGAGCATAATTATTATCTGCTTGCACATCTAGACGCATTTCATCAACTAGGTTTGCCAATATTGGCTGGGATGTCCCGTAAGTCAATGATTTTTAAACTACTCAATAAAAAACCAGCTGAATGTATGGTGGCGAGCGTTACCTGCGCGGCTGTAGCTGCAATGAAAGGTGCACACATTATTCGTGTCCATGATGTGAACGAAACCATTGAAGCAATGAAAATAGTACAAACCATTATTCAAAATAGTTAACAATAATAATTAAGGAAAAATCATGTCTGACAAAAGACGTTACTTTGGTACAGATGGTGTCCGCGGTAAAGTTGGACAGTATCCTATCACTCCCGATTTCGTATTAAAACTTGGCTGGGCGGCTGGACGTGTATTGGCAAAACAAGGCACGAAAAAAGTCATTATTGGTAAAGATACGCGTATTTCAGGTTATATGCTTGAGTCGGCTCTAGAAGCGGGCTTAGCCGCTGCAGGATTAAAGGCGATTTTTACCGGACCTATGCCGACGCCAGCTGTTGCTTACCTGACTCAAACCTTTCGTGCAGAAGCGGGGATCGTTATCTCAGCGTCGCATAACCCTTATTACGATAACGGCATCAAATTCTTCTCATCCGAAGGGACTAAATTACCTGATGAAATTGAATTGGAGATCGAAGCTGAATTGGATAAACCGATTGAGTGTGTCGAGTCTGCCGAACTTGGTAAGGCTTCACGTATGGTCGACGCTGCAGGGCGGTATATCGAGTTTTGTAAAAGTACCTTTCCATCGCAATGGAATTTATCAAAGCTGAAAATCGTCGTTGACTGTGCTCATGGTGCCACCTATCACATCGCGCCTAATGTCTTTAAGGAACTTGGCGCTGAAGTGATAGCAATGGGGGTTGAGCCAGATGGTCTGAATATTAATGACGAAGTTGGAGCAACGGATGTCCGCGCGTTGCAACAGCGCGTTGTGGCAGAAAAAGCAGATTTAGGACTGGCATTTGATGGTGATGGCGATCGCTTAATTATGGTTGATGAGCTTGGCAATAAAGTGGATGGAGATCAAATTGCCTATATCATCGCCCGTGATGCCCTGCGACGTGGAGAATTAAAAGGTGGTGTTGTTGGAACGCTAATGACAAACCTTGGTATGGAAAACGGCTTAAAGCAGTTAGGTATCCCTTTTGTGCGAGCGGCGGTTGGTGACCGTTATGTGATGGAAAAATTGCTGGCAAAAGGTTGGAAAATTGGCGCAGAAAATTCAGGGCACATCATACTGCTAGACAAAGTGACTACGGGTGATGCGATTGTTGCGGCGTTGCAAGTTCTTGCTTCCGTTGTGGGCAGTGAAATGTCGCTCAATGAACTGGCTAAAGGCATGACGCTTTACCCGCAGGTTTTAGAAAACGTACGTTTTAGTGGTGATTCCAACCCATTAGAAGCCGAAGCGGTAAAAGCGGCTGTAGCTGCCGTAGAAGCGGAACTTGGTAACCAAGGTCGAGTGCTCTTGCGTAAATCAGGTACTGAACCTTTATTGCGTGTGATGGTGGAAGGGGAAGATGCTGAGCTAGTAAAAAATTCAGCATTAAAGATAGCTCAAGCGGTTAAAGATAATTGCTAACCAGGCAAATAATATGAGTTAACCTAGGATTTCATGACCGTAATTCGGCTTGAAATCTTATGGTTAGCTATACACATAGGGTGTTGTTGCCCTTTTTTTAACCGCTTGAAGCATAAACTCCATTTTTTTATAAAATACTCCTTGTCAGCATGGGATGCATTCGTTAGTATTGCGTCCGCCTTCGTTGAGGAGGTCGCTAGCCTTGTTCAAGTCAGTTGATAAGAACGGCGCTGGCTCAACTATTTGGAACATAGGTGGAAGTAATGTTTACAGTTCTACTTGTGATTTACCTGTTGGCAGCGCTTGGTATCATTGGCCTAGTGTTAATTCAACAAGGTAAAGGCGCAGATATGGGAGCCTCTTTCGGTGCTGGCGCGTCAAACACTGTGTTTGGTGCTAGTGGCTCAGGAAATTTCCTAACCCGAATGACTGCAATTTTTGCAACCGTATTCTTCATTCTTAGTTTGGCATTGGGCAATTTGTCTACGCATAAAACTGAATCACAATGGATTGACCCAACTAAAGGTCAAGTGATTGAGCAAACTACGGATACAGCGAGTGACGTTCCAGTAAAATCTGGTGACGAAATCCCGCAATAACTTATCTTAGATAAGTACAAATAATTGCCGAGATGGTGAAATTGGTAGACACACTAGCATGAGGTGCTAGCGCCTTAGGTGTGAGGGTTCGAGTCCCTCTCTCGGCACCATTATTTACAAACTTGTAAATCACTTGATAGAGCGTATAATGCTCGCAAGTCGGACGCGGGGTGGAGCAGCTTGGTAGCTCGTCGGGCTCATAACCCGAAGGTCGTCGGTTCAAATCCGGCCCCCGCAACCAATTCTTTTTGGGTTTTGGATGCAAGTTTGTGCAGTGTCAACCTCACTGCAATTGAGAATTTAGATTCTCAATCATCAGGGTCCAGCAACAAAAAACCCCGACTAATCGGGGTTTTTTGTTATCTGAGTTTCTCAAGTATGAGATTTTCAGATAGTTGCTTGGAATTTAAATTGGGCTCTGTGCCCTTTTTTTGTTTCTGGAGTGGTTTAAATGACTGGTTTAGAAAGACAACTTACTGAAATGCTTGACGCTCCAGTAGCGGCATCAGGTTATGAGTTAGTTGGATTAGAATTTATTCGTGCCGGAGAGCACTCAACATTACGCATCTATATTGATCATGAAAACGGTATTAACGTTGATGATTGCGCAGAAGTGAGCCATCAAGTGAGTGCTGTGCTCGATGTTGAAGATCCAATTTCTGTGGCTTACAACCTAGAAGTTTCTTCACCAGGTTTAGAGAGACCACTTTTTAAAGCAGCGCATTATGAACAGTTTATTGGTCACGAAGTCAGCATCGTTTTGAAAATGGGTGTCGGCAACCGTCGCAAATGGAAAGGAATTATCCATTCTATTGATGGCGAAACCGTTGCAATTAGCGTTGATGGGAAAGAAGAACTATTTGCGCTAAGCAATATTTCTAAAGCTAACCTGATCCCTAAATTTTAGTTCTCCTAGAGAAAAGAGCTTAAGAGGCTAGATTAAATGAGTAAAGAAATTTTAGCGGTAGTTGAGGCGGTTTCGAACGAGAAGGCCGTACCTCGTGAGCGTATTTTTGAGGCGCTTGAAACTGCGCTTGCCACATCAACAAAGAAGAAACATGAAATTGAAGTCGATGTACGTGTTGCTATCGACCGTAAAACGGGTGAGTTTGAAACTTTTCGCCGTTGGTTAATCGTTGAAAATGTTGAACATCCAACAAAAGAAATTTCATACGATGCAGCTAAATACGACGACGAAACAGCTGAACTTGGTCAATATATTGAAGATCAAATTGAATCAGTGACCTTTGACCGTATTACAACACAAACAGCAAAACAAGTTATCGTACAAAAAGTGCGTGAAGCTGAACGTGCGCAAATCGTCGAACAGTTTATTGATAACGAAGGTGAGTTGGTTACTGGCGTTGTTAAGAAAGTAAACCGTGATTCGGTTATTCTGGATTTAGGTAATAACGCTGAAGCGGTTATTTTACGTGATGACCAGCTACCGCGTGAAAACTTTCGTCCAGGTGACCGAGTTCGTGGTCTGCTATATGCTGTACGCCCTGAAGCGCGCGGATTCCAACTCTTCATTACTCGTTCAAAACCAGAAATGCTCGCTGAGCTATTCCGTGTAGAAGTGCCAGAAATCGGTGAAGAGCTGATTGAATTGAAAGCCGCGGCTCGTGATCCGGGTTCGCGTGCGAAAATTGCAGTCAAAACCAATGACAAACGCATTGACCCTGTGGGCGCGTGTGTCGGTATGCGTGGAGCACGTGTTCAAGCCGTATCGAGTGAGCTCGGCGGTGAGCGCATTGATATCGTTCTTTGGGATGATAACCCAGCTCAATTTGTTATCAATGCAATGGCACCAGCAGATGTTGCATCGATCATCATGGATGAAGATACGCACTCAATTGATATTGCTGTTGAAGCGGATAACCTAGCGCAAGCAATCGGTCGTAATGGTCAAAACGTACGTCTCGCTTCTCAACTGACCGGTTGGGAATTGAATGTTATGACGGTTGCTGATCTACAGAAAAAACATCAAGAAGAATCGATGGCTTCTATTGAAAACTTCATGAAGTACCTCGATATCGAGCAAGACTTCGCTGAGTTATTGGTTGAAGAAGGCTTCTCAACGCTTGAAGAAGTGGCTTATGTGCCAGTTGCTGAGCTACTTGAAGTTGACGGCCTAGATGAAGATATCATCGAAGCATTGCGTACTCGCGCGAAGAATGCGTTGACCACGATTGCGCTAGCACAAGAAGAGTCTTTTGAAGGGCTAGAGCCAGCAGAAGATCTGCTCGCACTAGAAGGTTTAGAGCGTGAAATGGCCTTTAAACTCGCAGCGAAAGGCATAGTCACATTAGAAGATCTTGCTGACCAAGGTATTGATGACCTCGAAAATATTGAAGGTCTAACAGAAGAGCGTGCAGGTCAATTGATCATGGCAGCGCGCAATATTTGTTGGTTTAGCGAAGAAGAATAATTCTCAGCAAGGGGAGAGAGCGGCATGACACAACTTACAGTTAAAGCACTGAGTGAAGAAATTGGTACGCCAGTTGACCGCTTGTTAGAGCAACTTGCTGATGCAGGCATGAACAAAACGAGTTCTGATAACGTTTCTGATGATGAAAAACATAAGTTATTGTCACATCTTAGAAAAGAGCACGGTGATACCACTGGTGACTCAGAGCCGACTCGTTTGACGTTGCAGCGAAAAACACGCAGCACATTGAGCGTCAATGCTGGCGGCGGCAAAAGTAAGAATGTTCAAGTTGAAGTGCGTAAAAAACGTACCTACGTTAAGCGCAGTGCAGTAGACGATGAAGCAACACGTGAAGCGGAAGAAGCCGCGCAACGTGAAGCGCAAGAATTAGCAGCGCGTGAAGCACAAGCAAAAGCAGAGCGCGAAGCCGAAGAAAAAGCAAAGCGTGAAGCCGAAGAAAAAGCGAAGCGTGAGGCACAAGAGAAAGCGAAGGTTGAAGCACAAACGAATGCAACAGCTAACGCGGATGAGAAAGCAAAACGTTCTGCAGTGAAACCAGAACTTTCTGCTGAAAATAAAATGAAGCAAGAAGCAGCGCGAAAAGAAGCCGAAGAGCTTAAACGTCGTCAAGAAGCCGAAGCATTACGTAAAGCTGAAGAGGAAAGTCAGCGCCAGCTAGAAATAGCACGTGAATTGGCTGAGAAGAATAAAGAGCGTTGGTCTGCTGAAGAAGAGAAAAAGGGTAGTATGGAAGAAAATACAGATTACCATGTTACGACTTCAACGTATGCACGTGAAGCCGAAGATGAAGCAGATCGCCGTGAAGAAGGTGCTAGCCGTAAATCTACGAAAGCTAATAAGAGCAAAATCTCATCGCAGGATGATAAGCAAGAGCGCGGTACGCGCCGAGGCAAAGCTCGTAAAGGTCGTATGGCTAAACCTGCATCGATGCAACATGGTTTTGATAAAACAGCGGTTGTCGCTAAGCAAGATGTTGTGATCGGTGAAACGATTGTTCTTTCTGAACTGGCAAACAAAATGTCAGTGAAAGCAACTGAAGTTATCAAAGTGATGATGAAGATGGGCGCAATGGCAACCATCAACCAAGTGATCGACCAAGAAACCGCGCAATTAGTCGCTGAAGAAATGGGTCATAAAGTTCTCATCCGCAAAGAGAATGAACTGGAAGAAGCGATCCTTTCTGACCGTGATAACAAGTTTGAAGCAGTGCCTCGTGCGCCAGTTGTTACTATCATGGGTCACGTTGACCACGGTAAGACATCAACACTTGATTACATCCGTCGCACACACGTTGCATCAGGCGAGGCCGGTGGTATTACTCAGCACATTGGTGCTTACCACGTTGAAACACCAAACGGTATGATCACCTTCCTTGATACTCCTGGACACGCTGCGTTTACTTCAATGCGTGCTCGTGGTGCTCAAGCGACAGATATCGTTGTATTGGTTGTTGCGGCAGATGATGGCGTAATGCCACAAACGGTTGAAGCGATTCAACATGCGAAAGCGGCGAATGTGCCACTTATCGTTGCAGTAAACAAAATCGATAAAGATGGCGCGAACCCAGATGGCGTGAAAAATGAGCTTGCTCAACACAACATCATTCCTGAAGAGTGGGGCGGTGAGAACATGTTTGTTCACATCTCTGCGAAACAGGGAACCAATATTGAAGGCCTACTAGAAGCTATCCTACTTCAAGCTGAAGTTCTTGAGCTTCATGCTGTTAAAGATGGTATGGCGTCTGGTGTGGTAGTTGAGTCTCGTCTTGATAAAGGCCGTGGCCCTGTGGCAACTGTTCTTGTTCAATCAGGAACACTACGCAAAGGCGACATCGTACTGTGTGGTCAAGAATATGGCCGTGTTCGTGCGATGCGCGACGAAACTGGTAACGAAGTTACGGAAGCGGGCCCATCAATTCCTGTTGAAATTCTAGGTTTGTCTGGTGTTCCAGCTGCCGGTGATGAAGCAACAGTAGTTCGTGATGAGCGTAAAGCACGTGAAGTGGCAAATTATCGTCAAGGTAAATTCCGTGATGTGAAGCTTGCACGTCAGCAGAAATCTAAGCTTGAAAACATGTTCTCTAACATGACAGCGGGCGAAGTGGCTGAACTGAACGTGGTACTAAAAGCAGACGTTCAAGGTTCGGTTGAAGCCATTGCTGATTCACTGCGTAACCTTTCAACTGATGAAGTGAAAGTGAACATCGTGGGTTCTGGTGTGGGTGGTATCACAGAAACTGATGCAGTACTTGCAGCAGCTTCTAACGCTATCGTACTTGGCTTTAACGTTCGTGCTGATGCATCAGCTCGTCGTACTATCGAATCTGAAAACTTAGACCTACGTTACTACTCAATCATTTATCAATTGATTGATGAAGTAAAAGCGGCCATGAGCGGCATGCTAGCACCAGAGTTTAAGCAAGAGATCATTGGTCTTGCTCAGGTTCGTGAAGTATTTAAATCACCTAAACTAGGTGCAGTTGCTGGTTGTATGGTGACTGAAGGCGTTATCAAACGTAATAGCCCTATCCGTGTTCTACGTGATAACGTGGTTATCTACGAAGGTGAGCTTGAGTCGCTACGTCGCTTTAAAGATGACGTGCAAGAAGTGAAGAATGGCTACGAATGTGGTATCGGCGTTAAGAACTACAATGATGTTCGCGTTGGTGACCAAATCGAAGTCTTCGAAACAGTGGAAATTAAACGTACACTGGATTAATTGACTGACGTTGCTGTATTGAAATAGACAGTAATCGGTTGTTGAATACACCATGGGGGGCTGGGTTGAACCATCCCCCCATTCTTTCTATATGTGAGAAAAGATATGTCAAAAGAATTTAGCCGCACGCAGCGCGTATCCCAACAGCTGCAAAAAGAACTCGCCATGATCATACAACGTGAAGTCCGTGACTCACGCTTAGGTATGGTGACGATTTCAGAAGTCGAAGTGTCACGTGACCTTGCTTATGCAAAAGTGTTTGTGACGTTTCTATGCGTTGGTGAGCAGACCCCAGAAAGCTGCTTAGCTGCGTTAAAAGAGCATGAAGTTCATATCCGCATGATGCTTGGCAAACGTATTCGCTTACGTTTGACACCAGAAATTCGCTTCACTTATGACAATACTTTGGTTGAAGGTATGCGCATGTCCAACTTGGTGACTGAAGTGGTCAGCAATGATAAGCGCAGACAGAAAGATGCAGGACGTGAAGATGAAGCGCCTGCTGAAGAAGGGAATGAATAGATGGCTCGTCGTCGTAAAGGTCGCCCAATCAACGGGGTAATTTTACTGGATAAGCCAACGGGTATCTCCTCGAATGATGCCTTACAAAAAGTAAAACGTATTTATTTTGCAGAAAAAGCCGGACACACTGGCGCGCTCGATCCTTTGGCAACAGGAATGTTGCCTATTTGCCTTGGTGAAGCGACAAAATTTTCTCAGTTTTTACTTGATTCAGATAAACGTTATCGAGTCATTGCAAAACTGGGTGAGCGAACCAATACCTCTGATTCAGACGGAGAGGTAGTGGAAACACGTCCAGTCAATGTGCAATTAAATACCCTGCGAGAGTGCATCGAGCGTTTTCGTGGTGAAACCGACCAAATTCCGTCAATGTTTTCTGCACTGAAATATCAAGGCCGTCCTCTATATGAATACGCTCGTGAAGGCATTGATATTCCGCGCGAATCTCGAAAAATCACTGTCTATGATATTGAATTGATCCGTTTCGAAGGTGATGAAGTTGAAATGGATGTGCACTGTTCGAAAGGCACGTATATCCGCACTATCGTGGATGACTTAGGTGAAATGCTTGGTTGTGGCGCACATGTGACCATGCTGCGTCGTACTGCGGTCGCGAAGTACCCATATGAGAAGATGGTGACTTTAGAGCAACTTGATGCATTGCTGCAACAGGCGCTGCGTGATGATGTCGCACCGAAAAATGTGTTGGACTCGTTATTGATGCCAATGGACAGTGCGGTGCAAGATTTGCCGGAAGTTAACCTTATTCCTGAGTTGGCAGACATGGTACAACATGGCCAACCAGTGCAAGTGTTGGGTGTGCCACTTGATGGCACAGTGCGCATGACCATGGGTGAAGAGAAACTCTTTATCGGTGTGGGTGAAATTGACCAAGATGGTCGTGTTGCGCCTAAGCGATTGGTCGTTTTTAGAGACGAAGAGTCGCTTTAAATAGCTATTGCTTAACGTTGGGGATTTCCCTATAATCCCGGCTTCGCGTAGCGGCTGAATCAGAGATTGGCTGCTACACCTTTAAACTTACTCTTATTAGGAGAGCATTATGTCTCTGAATGCAGAAACTAAAGCGGCAATCGTTGCTGAATACGCACGTGGCGAAGGCGACACTGGTTCACCAGAAGTACAAGTAGCACTACTAACTGCTTCTATCAACCACCTACAAGGTCACTTCAAAACTCACAAAGGCGATCACCACAGCCGTCGTGGTCTACTACGCATGGTTTCAAGCCGTCGTAAGCTTCTAGACTACCTAAAAGGTAAAGATTTAGGTCGTTACCAAGACCTAATCAAACGTCTTGAGCTACGTCGCTAAGATCAGTTTGTTCAGAAAAGGGGCTTTTAGCCCCTTTTTTGTTATCTAAATTTGGCACAATCTCTCCTAAGTCGCTATACTACCCGCCGTTAAAGTGTGTTGTATGTACTTTAACGCTTCATACTCATAGCATTACAGTCACCGAAGTCGGCCAGCAGGTCGCGGCTATTAAAAGTAGCGTTCAGATACCAGTGGGAGCGGCAAGCCCAACGCTTTGTTTCCCGTGATATAGAGCCTATTTTTACTAGTCGCGATTCGTAATGTCTTGAGTGTTATTTCATTCAATCTAGAGGCAACTCTAGAGCAAGGATAAACAATGTTTGATAAACCAGTAGTGAAATCATTCCAATACGGTAATCATACCGTCACTCTAGAAACCGGCGTTATCGCACGCCAAGCTACATCGGCCGTTATGGTCACTATGAACGATACCGCGGTATTCGTTTCTGTTGTTGGTAAAAAAGAAGCAGTAGAAGGTCAAGACTTCTTCCCTCTTACTGTTAACTACCAAGAGCGTACTTACGCAGCGGGTAAAATTCCAGGTGGCTTCTTCAAGCGTGAAGGTCGTCCATCAGAAGGCGAAACTTTGACTGCGCGTCTGATTGACCGCCCAATTCGTCCTCTTTTCCCTAATGCATTTAAAAATGAAGTTCAAGTCATCGCGACAGTGATGTCTGTAAACCCAGACGTTCAACCTGATATCGTGACTATGATTGGTACTTCAGCAGCACTTGCTATCTCTGGTATTCCATTCAATGGTCCTATTGGCGCGGCGCGCGTGGGTCACATTGATGGTCAATTAGTGCTTAACCCAAGCATGACCGAGCTTGCAGTATCTCGTCTTGATCTTGTGGTTGCAGGTACAGACAACGCGGTACTGATGGTTGAGTCAGAAGCGGATAACCTAACTGAAGAAGAAATGCTAGCAGCGGTTGTTTACGGTCACGACCAACAACAAGCTGTGATTAAAGCGATCAATGAATTTGCTGCTGAAGTTGCCACTCCAGCTTGGGATTGGGTTGCTCCTCAAGAGAACACAGTACTTAACAGCAAGATCGCTGAACTAGCAGAAGCTAAGCTTGTTGAAGCTTACAAAATCACTGAAAAAATGGCTCGTTACGACCGTATTCATGAAATTGCTGCTGAAGTAAACAAAGTAATTCTTGCTGAAGATCCTGAAGCAAATGCGAAAGAAATCCACACTATCTTCCACGATCTAGAGAAGACGGTTGTACGTCGTAGCATTATTGCTGGCAACCCACGTATTGACGGTCGTGAAAAAGACATGGTTCGTGCGCTAGACGTACGCACTGGTATTCTTCCTCGTACTCACGGTTCTGCACTATTTACTCGTGGTGAAACTCAGGCAATCGTAACCGCTACTCTTGGTACTCAGCGTGATGCTCAAATCATCGATGAGCTAACAGGTGAGCGTAAAGATAACTTCCTACTACACTACAACTTCCCTCCATACTGTGTGGGCGAAACTGGTTTTGTAGGCTCTCCTAAGCGTCGTGAAATCGGCCACGGTAAACTGGCTAAGCGTGGTATCGCTGCCGTTATGCCTTCAGTGGAAGAGTTCCCATACACAGTTCGTGTCGTATCAGAAATCACAGAATCTAACGGTTCATCTTCAATGGCTTCGGTATGTGGTACTTCTCTTGCTCTGATGGATGCAGGTGTACCAATCAAGTCTTCAGTTGCAGGTATTGCAATGGGTCTTGTTAAAGAAGGCGATGATTTCGTTGTTCTTTCTGACATTCTTGGTGATGAAGATCACCTAGGTGACATGGACTTTAAAGTAGCGGGTACTAACCAAGGTATCACTGCACTGCAAATGGACATTAAGATCGAAGGTATCACCAAAGAGATCATGCAAATTGCGCTAAACCAAGCACAAGGTGCACGTAAGCATATCCTTTCTGTGATGGATCAAGCGATCTCTGGTGCTCGTGCTGAGATTTCTGAATTTGCACCGCGCATTTACACCATGAAGATCAGCTCTGAGAAAATCAAAGACGTGATCGGTAAAGGTGGTGCTGTGATCCGTGCTCTAACTGAAGAGACGGGCACAACCATCGAAATCGAAGATGACGGCACAATCAAGATTGCGGCAACCGATAGCGCTCAAGCTAAAGAAGCGATTCGTCGCATTGAAGAGATCACGGCTGAAGTTGAAGTCGGCGCTATCTATACTGGTAAGGTCGCTCGTCTGGCTGATTTTGGCGCGTTCGTTAACATTCTTCCTGGTAAAGATGGTCTGGTACACATTTCTCAAATCGCGGATCAACGCATCGAGAAAGTGTCTGATTACTTGAAAGAAGGCCAAGAAGTTCAAGTTAAAGTACTTGAAATCGACCGCCAAGGCCGTGTTCGTCTAAGCATGAAAGAAGCGGTAGAGAAACCAGCTGAAGAAGTTGTTGCAGCACCAACGGCTGAATAAGGCCACTTTAAGCTTGAGAAGCACGGCGCTTTAGTCGCCTTTTCAACATAAAGCATGATATAAAGGGAGCGTTATTCGCTCCCTTTTTCATGCCTAGATTAATGCGATACACCCACTTATCTTGGGCTTTGGGGTACACAGGAGTTTTATTTGTGAAATGGTTTCCAACGGCCGCATTGAGTGCTTTGATACTGATAATGTCGGGCTGCGCGTCAACTCAAAATGACAATCAAAGTCAATGGGTATACCCTCCGATGGCAGTGCCATTGCAGTCTTCATTACAGCAACAAGTTCAGATAGCGCGTTTGACGCAACTGCTACAACGTACTGATCTGCCTGATGATGTGCGGGCCAAAATGTTTTATGAGCGTGGTAACAACTACGACAGTGTTGGGCTACGCACTTTAGCACGTTTAGATTTTGAGCAGTCACTCGCGCTTAACCCGGCGCAGCCTGATATCTTTAATTTATTAGGCGTGTATTACACGCAAGTCGCAGAGTTTGATGCCGCTTATGAGGCGTTTGATTCGACATTAGAACTTGAACCTGACAATTTTTACGCTGAGCGTAACAGAGCCATCGCACTTTATTACGGCGACCGTACAGAACTTGCGCTGGAAGAGATTCGCGCACATTATCAACATGACCCTAGCGATCCCTTTCGTGCATTGTGGCTATATATTATTCAAAGTGAAAGCGAGCCTTTGCAGGCACGTGTGGATCTCTTCAATCGCTATAAAGTTCGAGATGATCAATGGGGATGGCTCTTGGTTGCGTTAACGCTTAAAGAGATATCGGAAGAGCAAGCTTTTAAGATGATCTTAGAAGAAGGCAGCGGTAATGCGATACAAGCACAGCGTTTAACTGAAGTCTATTTTTATCTCGCTAAGCGTTACCAACAAGAGGGAAATTACGCGCACGCGATCGCCTTGTACAAGCTTGCGTTGTCATTTAACGTCTACGAATATGTTGAGCATCGATACGCTTATCTTGAATTGGGGAAAATTTTCCAGCAAGTAAGAGCCGACTATTTAGCTAAGGCGAAATCAGAACAGCCAGAGTCTCAGCAATAAATACCTTGCTATATCCTTTCCCTTAAAGCCGCTGACTTTTTCAGCGGTTTTTTTGTTGCTTAACGATCTAAAGATCCATAAAATAGTTAGCCTTGATAACTATTTAAATTTAAAAAACAGTGAAACTAGAAGCTAACTTAGAAAAATTAGAGCGTTTTAGTGCCAAAATCTGGCGTCGGTATAGCAAAGCTGATCCCATTTCACAATTGAGCTTTAATGAATATGATTACCTTAAAGTGATTCAAAGCTCTTCTTTGCCACTGCGCTTAACTGATTTAGCCAATGAGATGGAAGTGAGTAAACCATCGGTATCAAATATGGTTAAAAGGCTTAAAAATAAAGGGTTGGTTCAGACGGCACAATGCCAAGATGATGCGCGTTCTTACCGAGTTTCTCTCACCGATACTGCGCGTGAGCATTTAGCGGATGAAGCGAAAGTGTACGCTGTTGTCGCAGAGCAAGTGATTAAGCATCTCTCGGAAGAAGAAGCACTGTGTTTTAATATGTTGTTATCCAAAGTATTACTTTAATTTACTTATATAGTTAGCCTTGCTAACTATGGTGTCTGTTATGAAAAATTCAATTTACCGCCAATTTTGGCGCTATACCATTCCGACCGTGGCAGCTATGTTAGTCAATGGCTTGTATCAAGTGGTGGATGGTATTTTTATTGGTCATTATGTTGGTGCTGAGGGATTGGCGGGCATTAACGTTGCGTGGCCTATTATTGGCTTTATTTTAGGGCTTGGCATGTTGGTGGGCGTTGGAACTGGTGCTCTGGCTTCGATAAAGCAAGGTGAAGGGAACATAGCTGCAGCTAAGCAAGTGCTTGCTACTGGCCTATTGTTGCTTTTGATGCTAGCTCCCGTGGTGGCGACAATTCTATGGTTTCTTGCGGACGATTTCATTGCGTGGCAAGGCGTTGAAGGACGAGTCTACCAACTTGGCTTGCAATATTTGCAAGTATTAGTGATCGCTTGTGTCTTTACGCTTGGCTCTATTGCGATGCCTTTCTTGTTACGAAACGACGACAGCCCTAATTTAGCCACATTGCTGATGGTGAGTGGTGCGATAATCAATATTCTCTTTGATTATCTGTTTATTGCCGTTTTACATTGGGAACTTACTGGTGCCGCCATAGCAACGGCACTCGCACAATTAAGTGTGACTGTATTGGGCATAGGCTATTTCTTTTCGACGCGAGCCAAGTTGCAGCTGTCACTCTCGGTGATGAGGGTGCAATGGTCGTTGTTACCTAAGATTGTTGCGATTGGTACTTCAAGCTTTTTTATGTATGCCTACGGTTCGATGATGGTGGCGGTGCACAACAGTCTATTTGCTCACTATGGCAGCGCAGTACTTGTTGGGGCATACGCGATATTAGGCTATATCGTCACGGTTTATTACTTAACGGCAGAGGGCATCGCGAATGGTATGCAGCCGTTAGTTAGCTTCAATTATGGTGCCAAAAACTATCTTCATATTAGAAAACTGCTCAAAATTGCAATGAGCATTGCCGTGCTTGGCGGGCTGGGTTTTGTGGTGCTGCTGAACTTGTTTTCCACTCAGGTTGTTGCGGTCTTCAATTCAACTGACCCGCAATTGATGGCAAGCGCTGTACTGGGCTTAAAACTGCATATGTTTGCGTTGTTTTTGGATGGATTTTTAGTTGTCGCCGCCGCCTTTTACCAAGCGACCAATCGCGGCAGTAAGGCGATGTTTGTCACCATTGGTAATATGGCGATCCAACTACCGTTCTTGTATTTGTTACCTAAGTTATATGGTGTGACTGGTGTGTGGATTGCCTTCCCCATTTCCAATATTGCGTTAAGTTTGGTGGTGGGTTTGATGTTGTGGCGAGATTTGCGTGCACTACCTTGTGATAACGCGAAGCAAACCGTGTTCGCTTAACAAGAGCCTCCCCCTTTTCTCTAGGGGGAGGCTACGCTCAGCTTTGTTGAATCGCTAGGCCCGGTAATTGGTGCCAATAGCCGTTACATTGGTGATTGGTTAAAGGGGAGGGATGCTCTCCTTTTTCATTGGCCTTGAACTGCGACAGATGTTCGAATGTCTCAAGGCCTAGTGGGCTTAAACGAACGACATCGACCAATCCCGCCATGCTTGGCAAATCATTAGCAAGGTTATAGCAATAGCCCGATTGGGTTTGGATACCGTTGAGGTTAAATACCGCTTGGCCTTCTTGGCTGTGAACCTGAATTCCGGTTGGATACTTGATACAGCAAGTCTCACATTCATCCTTCGCGCGATTTTCAGCCCGTGCGGTAAAGCAGCGTGCGGAGTAAGCCAGTGGCAGGTATCCGTGGCTAAAAACTTCTACTTCAAACTGGTTTTTGATACCAAGCTCATCACATTGTTGCAATACATTGATTAGCCAATCACGGGAGAGTTCAACAGGCATGCACCAACGGATCATCCCTTGCTTTAGGAACAGTTGCAGTGTGCGCGCGTTGTAAGCATTCACGGCGGGCCCAACCACAAAAGGAAGGCGTTTTTCACTGGCGAGTTGAATCGCCGAAACGTCATTGGCTTCAATCGCAAAATCGCCATTCTCAATATACTTTTTCATCACATTGATTTCGCTCGGCGCTTCCAGTAGCGCCATGGTTGAGATCACAACCTGTTTACCCGCTTGTGAAAGCGCTTTGGCGATCTCAAACCAGTGTTGTGGTTTTATCTCACGTCGCTTGGAGCAGACTGATTCACCCAAATAGATCACATCAGCAGGGCTATTGATTGCCTGTTGATAAAAACTTTCTACCTCTTGTTTGGGCCAGAAATAGAGTAAAGGACCCAGCGCATATTTCATTCTCTTCTCCATTCTCTTATTGCCATTGGCGATGGTACGCGCCGAGTGTCGTTTGCGTGCCTTCAGATACGTTGGCTAAGGCGGTGTTCCAAGCCGTTTCTACTTGGTAGGCTTGTGGATTTGCTTGGTAGCGATCAATCGCCGATCGCCACGTTTTAGTCACTTGCTCCACATATGCAGGGCTACGTTGGCGACCTTCAATTTTGACGGAAGCAACGTTGGCTACAAACAGTTCTGGTAATAGTGATAACGTATTTAAACTGGTTGGTTCTTCTAGTGCGTGGTAGCGTTTAGGTTGCCCATCGATCTGCGCTTCAAAACGACCTTTGCACAAGGTTGGGTAGCCTGCATTTTCTCCGGCTGCGTATTTATCAATCAAAATTTCGTTTAAGCGAGATTCCAAACCTGAGTCCGTTTCTTGCCAGCGGACATACTTCGCGGGCGAACAGGCTCCGACAGTATTGGGTGATTCTCCCGTCATATAGGAAGAGAGATAACAGCGCCCTTCAGACATAATACATAAGCTGCCAAAAGCAAATACTTCAAGCTCGACGTCACTCATCATATTACGTGAGAGCTGTTTGACTTGATGGATTGATAGCACTCGTGGTAACACCACTCGTTTTATATTGAAATTTTGTTTATAAAACTCGATAGCGGCGACGTTGGTGGCGGAGGCTTGCACAGAAAGATGCAGTTCGAGATCTGGATATCGATTAGCGGCATAATCCAATACCGCGATATCGGCGATGATCAACGCATCCACGCCTAAACTGGCGGCATTATCGACGGCGTGAGTCCAACGCTCGAAGCCATTAGGATGGGCGAAGGTATTTAACGCGACATGAATTTTTTTATGGTGATCATGAACATATTGCACCGCTTTATCTAACTTCTTACCTGCGAAATTAAGGCCAGCAAAGTGGCGAGCATTAGTATCATCTTTGAAGCCGATATAAACCGCATCTGCACCACAATCGATCGCTGTTTTTAGAGCAGGCAGGTTACCTGCAGGACATAAAAGTTCCATTGATCCGTACGATATCTAAGGGAAAGTAGTGGTATTTTATGAAGCATTATGAATAGCAAATTTGATGTAAGGCAGGTTTGGGGCGAATAAACGAGATTTACTTATTTGGGAGTAGAACGATGACGACGATTTTGAACGAATAACTCTTCTACTTCCTGCCTTGGTTGTGGCCGATAAAAATGGAAGCCTTGAATTGAGTTACAGTTGAGATTAGAGAGCAGCGTGGCTTGTTGTTGGGTTTCCACACCTTCGGCAACGACCGTTAAGTTGAGTGATTTACCTAAATTGATGATGTTTTCAATGACGGTGATTTGTTTAGGAAGTGTATCGATATCCGTTATAAAAGCGCGGTCAATTTTAAGTTCATCAATCGGGAAGCGAGCGAGGTAAGAGAGCGAGGAATACCCCGTACCAAAGTCGTCAATGGACAGAGAAAAGCCCAGTTTTTTGATCGCGTTCAACATTTGCAAGGTGTGTTCGCTGTCGCTCATGACGGCACTTTCGGTCAGTTCAAATGTGATGCAGTTTGGATCAAGCTCCGTGGTGCGAAGCAGTTTTTCCATATAATCAATCAACTTCGGGTTACAAAACTGTTCGGGCGATAAATTGATCGCCACGCGACCTGGTAAAATGCCTTGCAGCTTCCAGCGTTTTACGGTCGAGAAGACATCACGCATCACCACTCGGCCTAAATGTTCAATCAGCCCAGCTTTTTCCGCGACAGGGATAAAAGCGCCCGGGTTGATATACCCTTCCACAGGGTGTTTCCAGCGCACCAAAGCTTCCGCACCATTGATGCTGAAGTCGCGAGCATTTACTTTCGGTTGATACCACACTTCAAGGCCATTTTGTTGCAGCGCTTTTTGCAGTTCAATTTCAAGCCATAAGCGCATGCGCGCTTCTTTGTTCATTTGATCGTTGAACTTAATCAGACGGTTTCTACCACGATCTTTGGCTTCATACATCGCCGTATCGGCGTTTTGCAACAATACGCGTGCATCGCTACCGTCACCAGGGTAGGCGACACTACCTATTGAGCAGGCTAAGCGTTTACTGAAATGGTGCAGATCAAACGGTTGGTTAATCAAAGAAATGATGCGTTCAGCCAACATTTCAGCGGCGCGACTATTTTCAGGGTCAGGCAGTATTAGTCCAAATTCATCGCCGCCAAGGTGGCCCACAATCGCTTGTTGCGGTAGTAAACGTTTCAGCCGTGCTGAGACCTCTTTAATGACTTTATCGCCAATATGATGGCCTAAAGAGTCATTGATGTTTTTGAAGTTATCAATGTCTAAATAGAGCATCACAAGGGGTGTTTCATTTTGAATGAACTGTTCTAAACGTTTAGTGAAACCAAAACGGTTATACAAGTTAGTCAGCGAGTCAATGTGGATATCGGCATGCATAGTCGAAGACAACTGCTTAGGTGCATCTTCTGCATCTTGAATCAAAATCAGTTGTGAGCTGTTGCCCAGCACGACGGTGGCTCCAGCGTGCAGTTGAACTTTACGTTCAAAGCCACACTTTGGCCCAGTGAGGCAGACCAATGGTGCTCCTGCGAGTAATAAACTAAGTGGAGAGCTGAATACGGTTTTACTTTTTTCATCGACAAACAAGCGCGATAACTCTTCACCAAGAAGCTCTGAGGTATTTTCAAAACCGAGTAAACGAGCCGATGCGGGGTTAGCAGAGATAATGCAGTCGTCATCGACCAGCAACAATCCATCAGGAAGCAAGCTAGTCAAGGTTGAAAACTTATTTTCCGACTCTTCTAATGAGCGAATGAGGATCTGTTTTTCGGAGGTGTCGATGGCGTGAAACACAATATTTTCGACTTTTTTATCACCCATGATAGGTGATAAAGAGAAATGCAAACTCGTTTCTAAATCGATCTCGTGAAGAGTCAGTTCGGTCTCAAGCGTTTCTCCTTGAAATGCCCGTTCATAATAGGGTTTTAGATGGCGGTAGAAATGCTCACCCAGAATTTGTGAGTCATTCATTCCAACCAATTCGGTTGTGCTCAGCCCTGCAATATCACAATAACGTTCATTGACCATCACATAGTTATGTTGGTCGTTCAAGATGGCAAAAAAGAACGGACTGTTCGACGTGATTTTTGCAAACCAATGTTGTAAATGTTGCGAAGGCATCAAGCTACTACCACTCTCCAGAGCACTTATATTCATGAGGATGTTACAACGTAAGTAACACATTAACTATAACTTTGATTACTAAGCTAGAAAAGGTTCTCAAACAATGTACGTTTTTTGATGCATCACAGGAATTTGCACCCCCACATCCATTATGATTAGGTACTATTGCATTACAAAGTAACGGATAACGCTCGTGATTCACAAGATTCGTACTCAACTAGTTCAAAACGCCGCTTCAATTTTGCGATCCCCAGTCCACTTCTTACCGCAAGTTGTACAAAAAAAAGCCTTGCTAGAAGGGTTGAAAACTATATTTCATGAGGCTTTGCAAGAAGGTGACTTTGAATTTCTTGATGGGAAATGGTTAAAGGTTTCAATTCGCGATTTGAATTTGAATTGGTATATCAGCTATCAAGCGGAACAACTTGTTGTGTCTGATAAGACGGAAGTGGAAGATGTCAGCTTTAGCGGTAACCTAAATGATATGGTGTTGATTGCTGGTCGAAAAGAAGATCCTGATACGCTGTTCTTTCAACGTCGACTCTCCATTGAAGGGGATACCGAACTGGGGTTAGAGGTGAAGAACCTGATGGACAGTGTTGACCTAGAGCTTTTACCAAAACCGTTCCAGATGTTAATAAATCAGCTAGCAGATTTTGTGCATAAGGGCGTACAATCGCCAGTGACACAAAATGAGGTAATGAATGCTTATTCGAACTGAAGCGCCAGCGGATATCTTAGCGATTGACCGCTTATTAAAATCAGCCTTTGAGACAGATGCTGAAGCTAATTTGGTCATGACATTAAGGGAAAACAGCCATTTGACGCTCTCTTTAGTGGCCTGTGATGATGACGGCGAAGTCGTTGGTCATGTGATGTTTAGCCCAGTATTACTCAATGGTGAAGACTTAAATTGGCAAGGGCTTGCACCGTTGGCCGTGAAAAAAGAGTGGCGAAATCAAGGTGTCGCCGCCTCGTTGGTAAAAGAGGGGTTAATCTGTTTGGCTGAGTTCGATTATCCAGCTTGTGTGGTTTTGGGTGACCCGGATTATTATCAACGCTTTGGCTTTAAAGAGGCGGCGAAATCTGATTTTCGTTGTCGTTGGGATGTTCCAGTTGGCGCGTTTCAGATCGTTGCATTAGTCGACGGCGAATTGAGCGGGCGAGCGGGTTTAATTGAGTATTGCCCAGAGTTCAACGATCTTTAATCACCGTATTTCTATTCAAAACAGGGAGCCCAGTGCTCCCTGTTTACTTTTATGCTCTTCTCATTTGAAGCTACCGTTGTGTTGGCTACATTCGCTCACCCCAATCACCTCGTTTATCTAGGCTCATGGGGATGAATTCACTTGCCGCCTATCTGCAACTTCAAGTTGTTTGGGCATAGCTCTTGGGTCATTGGATGATTAACGGTTTCTGTCTTGGCGCTGATTTGTTAGGATTGCGATGTTCAATGAGGTCATAAACAGATGTCACATCACGAAAATCAATATTTACAAGAAATGGGCATCCAGCGTTGGGAGCTTATCCATCCACAGCGGCTGGCTGGCTATCAACCCGATCCGGTGACGCTACCGAGCACGTGCCGTTTATTACTCGTTTCCCCCCAATACCCGCAACAAGGTGCTCTATTGCTGTTTTCAAGAGTATTGAAGAGTATGGGGCTCGAAATCAGTCAGGCGTGTCATCTTGAGCCTCACTCTCTTAGCCAACTAACAGGCTCCAGCATTGAATGGGTGTGGTTTTCAGGCTGTGAAAAGAAAGAAAGCCCGTTGGTTCAGAAAGTGTTAACGTCACCGCCGCTAGTTGAGATAGATGGCAATACCGAGCTGCGCCGGGCGTTGTGGCAGCAAATTTGTTCTTATGAGTCATAAAACTATGAATATTGATGTTGTGCCTTTATCACTTCCTTATCTTGATGCTATTTGGTCCATTGAGCAGCAAGCCCACAGTTACCCTTGGGCTGAATCACTCGTGCGCGACTTGGCGAGTCGTGGTGCATGCCACCATGCTATGTTGGTTGATGGCAAAGTTGTCGGTTATTTCTATGCACAGAATATTGTTGGAGAGGTGACCTTGTTGAATATCGCTGTGGATCCGCAGCAGCAAGGTAAGGGTTACGGAAAATTGTTGATGGAGTTTTTCTTAACTTACTGTGAAAAAGCGCAAGCTGAAAGTGCGTGGCTTGAAGTTCGCGAAAGTAACATCCGCGCTTATAGCTTGTACGAATCGCTGGGTTTTAATGAGCTCGATCGTCGAGTGAACTACTATCCCACTCCGAAAGGATCAGAAGATGCGATCATCATGAGCTACTATTTTTTGTAGCTTATTTTCCATCAGCAGATCGTTTGCAAACTCAGTTTTTTTTCATGGTCAGGCGTCTCGGAACTATTTCTGGTGCGCCTTATCTTTTTGATGTTCATTGAGTTGATAGCATGGGCTTGCAAAACGCTTGACGACTTCCTTAGCGGTTAACGGCTTATCAAATAAGTAACCTTGGAACTGATCACAACCCAATTGTTTGAGAGTTTCGAGTTCTTGGCACTCTTCCACACCTTCGGCTATTACCTCCAAATTTAAACGTTTCGCAATCATAATAATCGTATCCACAATTGCTTGGTCACTCTCATCTAGATGCAATTGAGTGACAAAAGAACGATCGATTTTGAGCACATCCACCGATAAAAGTTTGAGGTAACGCAGTGATGAATAACCAGTGCCAAAATCATCAATCGAGATGCTCAGCTTACTTTTTTTAAGTTGCACCATTTTTTGAATCGCACTTTCTACATTTTCCAGTAATAGCCCTTCAGTAATCTCCAATTCAATATGTTCACCAGTAATACCTGCTTGTTGCATTGCATGGTTAATGTGTTCAACAAAAGAATCTTGAGAAAACTGCAACGGACTGATGTTGATGGCTAAACGGCGAAAATGGGGAGGTAATACTCCTTGGCGCTTCCAAGCGGCGTATTGATAGCACGCTTGCTCTAATATCCAGTTTCCAATCGGAATAATTTGCCCCGTTTCTTCTGCTATGGTCATAAACACACCCGGTGGCAATACACCTTTGGTTGGGTGGTTCCAGCGGATCAAGGCTTCCACACCGACAATATTGTGCCGCTCATCGACTTGAGGTTGGTAATAGAGTTCTAACTGTTGGGTATTGAGGGCTTCATGGAGGCCTTTTTCAATTTCCAGAAACGATTCGACTTGAGCCTGCATTTCTGGCTCATAAAACATGTATTTATTGCGTCCATTCGCTTTTGCGCGGTAAAGCGCTGTATCGGCTTGTCTAAGGACATCGATATTGGTTTTGCCCACTGACGGAAAAATCGAGATACCAATACTCACAGTGCAATAAAGCTGGTGGTCATCAATCGAGTAAGGGTTGGAAATCAGAGCCAGAAGCTGCTGAGCTACCTTCTCTGCTTGTTGGCGAGAGAGATGAGGAATCAACACCGCAAACTCATCGCCACCGATGCGTGCGGCGGTGTAATCGTGTTTAAGCCAGCCATCCATACGCATGGCGATAGCTTTGATTAAATGATCCCCCGTTGTGTGTCCAAGTGAATCATTGATCGTTTTGAAACGGTCGAGATCAAGGTAAAACAACACACCAGAAGTGTGGGTGCGAATACTGTTATCAATGGCATCAGTGAGCAGTTGCAGCAGCAAGCTGCGATTAGCAAGGCCAGTTAACGTGTCGTAGTAGGCTAATTGGTTAAGTTTAGCATCCGCGAGCTCTCGCTCTTTCCATAAAGTATAGAAAGTACCGGCTAACTCACTGAGCTCATTTTTTTGCTGTTGTAATGGCGGCTGTGTTGGACGTTGATTGTTTTGCAATGAGCGAACCCACGAAATTAACGTGGTGATGGGTTTTGACAGCTTGTAGTAAAAAAAGACTAAAAGGATCGAAGTCAGCAACACATTTCGAAAGAGATCAAACAGCAATACTCGTGTGGTTTTTGCAATAAATTCTTTGGCAATGGAAGAGCCGTTGACGGAAAAACTTAAGCTACCTACCACCACACTCGAATTGGGTTGATGCAAGTCAGTTTTAAAAATGGGTATTTCAGGTGTCAGATAATTCGATAAGAGCCGAATAAAAGCCGTCTGTGCTGGGATTTCTCTGCTTTTCTTTGCCAGGGTGTCGCCAAAATCATCAATAATTTCAACGTGATAAATGGCATTATCAACCATTAAGCTAGAGACGACTTGATTGGCTAATAAGTTGTTGAGGTGATAAGCGGCCTGGCTGGCATTTGAATAATTTTGCAGCAGTTTAAAACGGTAGTGATCTTCAATGCGTGTTTGCTCTTGGTGTAGATCGAGCAAAGTATGGTATAAACTAAAGCCTATCCCAAGTATCACCGAGACTAGGAACACTGTTTTGGCTTGTTTAAATGCCAGAGAATTTCTTTGTTTGGTTATCAGCATAATACTCGCTTATTCTCTTCGCCCTTTTTAGTTATAGCTCATATTTATTGATAATTTAATTACAAATAGAAAGGTCGCCATTCTCTTGTTGATTTGTATAGCGACGAAAGTTGCTCCCAGATCAAATATAGGGGAGAATACCGCGCAAATTTGAATCGAACTGCTGATCAGCGTAAGCGCTTCGGCTCTCCCTTATATCAGCATATTGAGAAGACCTGTTTCATGTCAAATACTCCTTTTTTGAGTGAAGTTTCTAAACGTAGAACCTTCGCTATTATTTCGCACCCGGATGCGGGTAAAACCACCATTACTGAAAAAGTTCTGCTATTCGGGAATGCCATTCAAAAAGCGGGAACGGTAAAAGGGCGCGGCTCTAACCAGCATGCTAAATCAGATTGGATGGAAATGGAAAAAGAGCGTGGTATTTCGGTCACGACCTCTGTGATGCAATTTCCTTACAATCATTGTTTGGTTAACTTGCTCGATACTCCAGGGCACGAAGACTTCTCGGAAGATACTTACCGCACATTGACGGCGGTTGACTCGTGCTTAATGGTGATTGATGCAGCAAAAGGTGTTGAAGATCGTACACGTAAGCTGATGGAAGTGACTCGCTTACGTGATACACCGATTGTAACCTTCATGAACAAATTGGACCGTGAGATCCGCGACCCAATGGAACTGCTTGATGAAGTGGAGAATGAGCTGAAGATTGCCTGCGCACCGATTTCATGGCCAGTGGGTTGTGGTAAAGAGTTTAAAGGCGTGTACCACATTCACCGTGATGAGACGATTCTGTACGCGACCGGCCAAGGCCACACTATTCAAGAAGAGCGCATTGTTAAGGGTCTCAACAACCCTGATCTGGATAAGGCCGTGGGTGATGACCTTGCCGCTCAGCTGCGTGATGAGCTTGAATTGGTATTAGGTGCTTCTCATGAATTTGATCAAGAGCTGTTTTTAAAAGGTGAGTTGACCCCTGTTTTCTTCGGAACGGCATTAGGTAACTTTGGTGTGGACCATATGCTGCATGGTTTAACTGAGTGGGCTCCGGCGCCGATGCCACGTCAAGCTAATGAGCGTATTGTTGAAGCCACGGAAGAGAAATTCTCAGGCTTTGTGTTTAAAATCCAAGCGAACATGGATCCTAAACACCGCGATCGTATTGCGTTTATGCGTATTGTGTCGGGTACTTATACCCAAGGCATGAAAATGAACCACGTGCGTATTGGTAAGCAAGTGAGTATTTCTGATGCAGTTACCTTTATGGCGGGCGATCGCTCTCGTGCTGAAAATGCTTATGCTGGCGATATTATCGGTTTGCATAACCATGGAACGATTCAGATTGGTGATACCTTTACCCAAGGTGAATCGTTGAAATTCTCAGGTATTCCTAACTTTGCTCCTGAGCTGTTCCGTCGTATTCGCTTGCGCGATCCACTGAAGCAGAAGCAACTGCTTAAAGGTTTAGTGCAGTTGTCGGAAGAGGGAGCGGTTCAAGTCTTCCGCCCACTACAAAATAACGATTTGATTGTGGGTGCAGTGGGTGTGCTGCAGTTTGATGTGGTGGTGTCTCGTTTAAAATCTGAATACAACGTCGAGGCGATTTACGAAGGTGTTAACGTTGCAACAGCACGTTGGATTGAGTGCGCAGATGATAAAAAATTCGAAGAGTTTAAGCGCAAAAACCAAAGTAACATCGCACTGGATGGTGGGGATAACCTGACTTACATCGCGCCGACTATGGTCAATTTGAATCTGGCCAAAGAGCGTTTTCCTGAAGTGGAGTTCCGTGCGACACGCGAACATTAAACCTTGGTGAGTTTGAAGAGAGTGATACTCTCTTCAAACGTTAAAGATAAAAAATGCCGATATTTCAGTATCGGCATTTTTTTTATAGGTGGTATTGGAACACTATTTTTTCTTTTTGTTCGCTTTCTTCTTCTTCGAAACCACTTTGACTTTTTTGTCATCGGTTTTCTTTTTCTTTTTGAATACCGGCTTTTTGTGCTGTGGGCGCATATCTTTAATGAAGCGCTCTTTTATCTCCTCGTCGACATAACGCGCGACGCGGTCCATCATCACTTGATCATGGGCTTCAACCAAAGAGATCGCATTGCCTTTTTTACCAGCACGAGCCGTACGACCTATGCGGTGTAAGTACACATCCGCTGAGCGTGGCATATCAAAGTTGATCACGTGACTTACGTCAGGTAAGTCAATACCGCGTGCGGCCACGTCGGTTGCCAGTAGTACGTTGACTGCGCCTTCACGGAATCGCGTAATGGCGTTATTGCGACGATCTTGTGGCATTTCGCCTTGAATCCAAGCACAAGGAATTTGCGCTTTTTCTAGCTCTGTACGCAAATCAGCTAAGCGCTCACGAGTTTTGATAAACACGATAGAACGTTCGGCTTGCTCGGTGAGGATTTTCTTCAATAGCTCAACTTTGTGCACCATGGTATCGGCGCGGTGATACCATTGAGTGATTTTTTTGCGTTCACGACGAGAAGGATCGGCATTGATTGTTGCTGGTTCTTTTAAGAGATCGGCAGTAAAACCTTCCACACCATGACCTTCCAGTGTTGCAGAGAAGAGCAAGGTCTGTTTACGCCAGCGACATTCCGCAGCGAGACGATCGACGATTGGGCCAAAGCCCATGTCCAGCATGCGGTCAGCTTCATCCAAAATAAGCCATTCAATTGCACGACAATCAAAACGCTCGCCTTCAATGTATTCCATCAAGCGACCAGGCGTTGCCACCACAATATCTTGCGTTTTGGCTAAGATGTCGGCGTGCTCTTGATATTGTACGCCGCCAGTGATGGTGACGATATTGAGGCGAGTATTCTTCGCCAGTTCACGAGCTTGATCCGCCACTTGCATCGCCAATTCACGAGTTGGGGTCAGAATCAAGACGCGTGCAGGGCCGGCTCGCTTGCGCGGAAAATCTAAAAGATATTGTAGCGCGGGTAAAACAAATGCAGCGGTTTTACCGGTTCCCGTTGGCGCAGAGGCAAGAATATCTCGACCATCTAGGGCTTGTGGGATCGCTTCAGCTTGAACTTGGGTGGGACGTTCAAAGCCCATATCTTCAATGGCCGCAATGATGCAAGGGTCAAGATCGAGGTCAGCAAAGGTTTTGATCACAGTGAGTACTCCACAAGCCGTTAGGCTTATTTGGCTATAAAATTAAGGTCGAACATTATAGGGGGATTGGTGATTAGGATCACATGTTATTTCTACATCTTGAGATAAAAATCTTGAGTTAGGGCAATAAAGGCTTCGCTATAACCACTTGATGAGTGAATGACCAACGATGAATCAATCACAGAAGCCGAGGCTAAACTTAGTTCAACCAATAGCCGATGAGCGGGTTTGTGTGCTACGGGTTGTACAGTGCAGCGACGCTTAAGATGCCAGCCGAGCGTGAGTGCTTGCTCGATAAATTGTTCCCCTTCATACACGGGCAAAATAAAACAAGCTTGCCCTTCATCGTTGAGGAGACTTTTTGCTCTGACTAATAAAGCGTGATGAGCAAGTTGATTGGTGTGCCTAGCAGTAGCTCGCTGGGGATCATGAGACAGTTCACCACTGTTGAAATAGGGTGGGTTACAAATAATTGCATCAAAGGACGGCGTAAAAGAGGTGTCTAAAATATCACCTTGTAAAACCTGTATGCGTAGCCCCCATGAAGAAGCATTACTGTTGTATTGGGCCGCTTCAAAGGCAAAGGCATCGATATCGACGGCCGTAATTTGTGCATCGCTAAAACGTTGTGCGCACATTAATGCCAATAACCCAGTACCGGTGCCAATATCGAGAATGGTTTTGGGATGGTGCGTGAAAGCCCACGCGCCTAATAGAACCCCATCGGTACTGACAGGCATTCCCGCTTGTCCACCGTCAATGGAAAATTGTTTAAATTTGAAACGCTTATTTTTGGGCGTGTGACTTTTCATCATTATTTCAAAATATAGCTCTAATTAAGTGATAACCACTATTGTTATCTATTTGTTCGGATTATTCTTCTATCTGTTATGAGAGTGTATGATAAAATGATCAACACATCATTCTTTCTATTTTTTAACATTTAGAGTTTTAAACTGGTTTTTCACCGATATTATAAATTAATGTAGCGTTTTTTGCTTTGCCCTTGCGAAGTCTTGAGTGTTTCGTCATTATTCGCCCTTAATTTTTAGATTTAGATGCGGTTTCAACCTCATCAACAATGCATACACAACATTTATCAAATAATAATTAAGGGTTATCTGTGAAGCAGACGTTAAAACTAACAGATATTATCGCGGTCGGCTTTATGCTTTTCGCGTTTTTCTTGGGTGCTGGTAACATCATCTTTCCGCCAATCGCTGGCCAGCTTGCTGGAGAGCATTTACTGCCAGCCATGACAGGCTTCCTCATTACCGCTGTCGGTTTACCATTGATGACGATTATTGCGATTGCTGTCGCGGGTGGTTCTTGGGAGCATTTAACCAAAGATCTGCCTAAACAAGCTGCAACTATCATGGCAGTGATGATCTTTATCATCATTGGTCCTGCCTTTGCAGCACCGCGTACCGGCCTTGTGGCGTATGAAATGGCAGTGAAACCATTTTTCATTGATGCGAAACAATCGCATTTGACACTATTTTCGATTCTCTTTTTTGTCGTTGCGATGTTTTTTGCCTGGTCTCAAGGTCGGCTCATTGACATCATTGGTAAAGTGCTAACTCCTGCTCTATTTGTTGGATTAATTATTTTAGCCGTTGCGGTTTTTGTTGACCCGCAAGGTGAGATGGTGACTGCACAAGGCGAATACCTGACTCAGCCGTTGACGAAAGGTTTCCTTGAAGGCTACAACACCATGGATACGTTTGGCGCACTGATGTTTGGGATGTTAATTGTTGATGCACTGCGTAGCAAAGGCATTACAGAGCGCGCGGCAACCACAAAGTATTTAATCAGCGCGGCGTGTATTGCGGCGGTTGGTTTAGCTTTTGTCTATATTTCACTGTTTTATCTTGGTGCGACAAGCTCTGTGGTCGCTTTTGGTGCAGAAAATGGCGGTGCGGTGCTTAGTCAATATGTGCAAGCGCTGTTTGGCCCTTATGGGCAGATCGTGCTTTCTGTCATCGTGCTACTAGCCTGCCTAACCACGGCAATTGGTTTGATTTCAGCATGTTCAGATTACTTTTGCACATTGACTCCAATTGCGTATAAATCTTGGGTGATCATTATTGGTGTTGCTTGCGCTATCGTGGCAAACGTTGGTTTATCGCAATTGATCTCGCTTTCTATCCCCGCACTGTATGCGCTTTATCCAGTCGCGATTGCCTTGATTATGTTGACCTTCTTGAGAGGGAAACTACCAAACCCAGCAGTGGCATACCGTGTAGTGCTACTTGTCTCTTTTCTTTTTGCGTTGATCGACGCGGCAAAAGTGGCTGGCGTTGATGTGTCTGCGTTCAATATGCTGCCACTGTTTGAGGTCGGCATGGGGTGGTTACTTCCTACACTCGCTGCGATGATTTGCATGTTCTTTATTGCAACTACCGTTCAACAAAGTGTGGTTAAAGAAGCGGCATAATCGCGTTTTTACCCGTAAGCATTAAAGAGGCTGAACACGATTGTTCAGCCTCTTTTTTTAGGCGTGCGCCAGCTTTTATTCCAAGAGATCAAACGAATTTTTCCTGTATCTTCGTCACATTTTTAAGTAGAATTCTTCGGTTAAATTCTACTCATAAATGTTGAGCAAACATGTTTGAAATCAATCCTATTAAAAACCGTCTTCAGGATGTGTCAGAGCGCACAAATATCCTGAGGGGGTATCTTTGACTACGACGCTAAGAAAGAGCGTTTAGAAGAAGTGAATGCAGAACTCGAGCAACCCAACGTCTGGAACGAACCTGAGCGTGCACAAGCGCTAGGTAAAGAACGCGCTTCGCTCGAAGCCATTGTCGATACCATTGATCAGTTAGATCAAGGTGTGGATGATGTGGAAGGACTACTGGAACTGGCTATTGAAGCAGAAGACCAAGAAACCTTCGATGAAATTGGCCCTGAACTGGATGAGCTGGAAACTAAGCTTGAACAGCTTGAGTTTCGCCGTATGTTCTCTGGCGATCACGATTCTTCAGATTGCTATATTGATCTGCAGTCTGGTTCGGGCGGCACCGAGGCTCAAGACTGGACATCAATCCTGCTACGCATGTATTTACGTTGGGCAGAAGCGAAAGGCTTTAAGACTGAAGTGATTGAAGTGTCTGAAGGTGATGTTGCTGGCCTAAAAGGTGCAACCGTGCGAATTATCGGTGATTACGCTTATGGTTGGCTGCGCACCGAAACTGGCGTACACCGCTTGGTTCGTAAATCCCCATTTGATTCGAGTGGCCGCCGCCATACCTCTTTTGCCTCTGCGTTTATCTATCCTGAGATTGATGAAAATATTGCTATCGACATCAACCCAGCCGATCTTCGTATCGATGTTTATCGCGCTTCGGGAGCGGGTGGTCAGCACGTTAACACCACCGAATCGGCGGTGCGTATTACGCACATTCCAACCAATACCGTTGTTCAATGCCAAAACGATCGTTCGCAGCATAAAAACAAAGACCAAGCGATGAAACAATTGCGTGCAAAACTGTTTGAACTTGAGTTACAAAAGCAGAACGCAGAAAAGCAAGCCAATGAAGATGCGAAATCTGACATTGGCTGGGGAAGCCAAATCCGATCTTATGTATTGGATGACTCCCGAATCAAAGATTTACGCACTGGCGTTGAAAACCGTAATACCCAAGCGGTATTAGATGGTGATTTAGACAAATTTATTGAAGCAAGCCTGAAATCAGGCCTTTAATGCTTTTTTACCGACATATAAGGTACATGTAAAATGACTGATGCTGTTCAAAACGAAATGAATCAAGAGCAAATTGCGCAAGAAGAGAACAAACTCATCGCAGAGCGTCGCAGCAAGCTGGATCACATCCGTAAGAGCTGTAAAGCGAATGGCCACCCAAATGACTTTCGTCGTGACAGCCTTGCGGGTGATCTTCAACAGCAATTCGGTGAAAAGAGCAAAGAAGAGTTAGAAGCCTTAAACCATGTTGTGGCGATTGCAGGTCGTATCATGGCGAAACGTGGCCCTTTCCTTGTTATTCAAGAAACCTCTGGTCGTATTCAAGCTTATGCTTCAAAAGAGGTTCAAACTGAGCTGAAGGAAAAATACCAAGGTCTAGACATTGGTGACATCATCGGCGTGAAAGGTGCGTTGCACAAATCTGGCAAAGGCGATCTCTACGTTAATATGGAAGAGTACGAATTGCTGACAAAGGCACTTCGTCCATTACCAGAGAAGTTCCACGGTTTGACTGACCAAGAGATGCGCTACCGCCAACGTTATGTGGATTTGATTGTTAATGAAAGTTCACGTAATGCGTTCATTGTTCGCTCTAAAGTAATGACTGCAATTCGTAACTTCATGATCTCAAAACAGTTCATGGAAGTAGAAACGCCAATGATGCATGTGATCCCTGGCGGTGCTAGTGCGCGTCCATTCATCACTCACCACAATGCGCTCGACATGCCAATGTACTTGCGTATCGCACCTGAGCTTTACCTTAAGCGTTTAGTTGTGGGTGGCTTTGATCGCGTGTTTGAAATCAACCGTAACTTCCGTAACGAAGGTCTTTCTCCTCGCCATAACCCTGAATTTACTATGATGGAATTCTATATGGCGTACGCAGATTACAATGATCTGATGGACTTTACCGAGGAGTTATTAAGCACTGTGGCACAGGAAGTTTTAGGTTCGACTTCAATGCCTTATGGTGATGAAACGGTAGAATTTGGTGGTCAATATGCTCGCATGAGTATGTTTGAAGCCATCAAACACTACAACCCAGAGCACGCTCAAATCCAAGCGTTAACTGAACAGGATCTGCAAAACCGTGAGCTCATGGTATCTATCGCGAAATCAGTTCATGTAGACGTTGAACCTTTTTGGACTTGCGGCCAACTGCTTGAAGAGATCTTCGGTGAAACGGCCGAACCTAAGTTGATGCAACCGACCTTCATCACTGGATACCCTGCGGATATTTCACCATTGGCGCGTCGTAGCGATAACAACCCATTCTTCACCGACCGTTTTGAGTTCTTCATCGGTGGTCGTGAAGTCGCCAATGGCTTCTCTGAGCTTAATGATGCTCAAGATCAAGACGAGCGCTTCTTAGCGCAAGTGAATGCCAAAGATGCTGGCGACGATGAAGCCATGTTCTACGATGCTGATTATGTTGTTGCGTTAGAGCACGGTCTCCCACCAACGGCGGGTCAAGGCATTGGTATTGACCGTTTGGTGATGTTACTCACCAACACCCATACGATTCGTGACGTTATCCTATTCCCTGCGATGCGCCCACAGCAGTAATTGCTACTTTCGTTCCGATAAACCGCCTAAATAGGCGGTTTTTTTTTGCATTAGTTTGAAAAATTTTGTTCACTAGCGTGGACTAACAGACAACAATTTCGAAAGGATTATGAAATAGTTCCCTATATTAAATGGTAAAGTGCTTATTTGTTGTCTAGTCTTATGATTGAGACAGACTACAGCGCCAAGTCTCGTTAATGTAACAGCCGTTTAATGTGCCAAAAGTAGCACTGCATATAAATTTAAAGATAAGGAATAATAGATGGGCACTCAATTCCGAATGGATTCTGTCCCTGGTTCGCTTGTCGTCGTTGGTGGGACATACGAGCCTTGGTTATCTGTACTTGAACAGGTTGGTTGGCGTTGTACACAATGCGCAGATTTACGTAAAGCGGATGCCTTGTTTGCAGAAACAGGCCCATGCATTGGTATTGTTGATTTGAGCCATGATGAATTCAGCCTCAATGGCATTGCAAATTTGGTCAGCAACCATAAACAAGTACGTTGGTTGGCGTTCATTCGCGAATCACAGTTGAGCTCGGATACGATTTGCCAATTCATTGTTAACTTTTGTATCGACTTTTTTACGGCGCCGATTCCCGATGCGCAACTACTGAGCACCATTGGACACCAACTTGGAATGCTTAAGTTAGAGAAAAAAGTATGGCCACATTATGGAGCAACAGGGGATATTGGTTTAATTGGTGAGTCCACCCCCATGAAGCGCTTGCGTGATCAGATCAAACGAATCGGCCCTACAGATGTCAGTATCCTCATTTATGGGGAAAATGGAACGGGCAAAGAGACGGTCGCGAGAGCGGTACACAAAACGTCGTCTCGCGCACAAAAACCTTTTATTTCAGTGAATTGCCGAGCTTTATCGGAGAGCCGCTTTGAATGTGAGCTGTTCGGTATTGGTTGTGAAGACTCATCTCAAACTTCATTATTGGAGCGGGCAGATGGTGGGACGATCCTACTTAAAGATATTCTCACGCTACCTAAAAGCCAACAAGCTAACCTCTTGCGCTTCCTGCAAGAAGGAACGATAGAAACTTCAACGGGTGTCAAAGAGGTGGATGTGCGTATTTTGGCCGCCAACTCTTCCGATATTGAAAAAGCGCTGATTGATGGCAATTTTAACGAAGAGCTGTACCACTATATCAACGTATTGCGTATTAATGTCCCGAGCTTAAAAGAGCGGGCGGGTGATATTGCTTTACTGGCACGACACTTCTTGCAGGAGTATTCAAAAGAGTTTAACGCGCAGGCGCGCAGTTTTACTGAAGAAGCGGCGCGTTCATTGGCTCGTTATCACTGGCCGGGTAACGTTCGTGAGCTGATGAATCAGATCAAACGTGTGGTGCTGATGTCCGATTCAGTCATGTTGGATGAATTGCAACTCGACTTACCAAAACGCAGTGATGGTAAGCGCAGCCTAAAAAGCATTCGTGAGCGTTCAGAGCGAGATGCGCTATTACTGGTTTTAGAATCGAACTCAGGGCAAGTATCAATGGCCGCCAAAGAGCTAGGTGTATCTAGAGCTACTATGTATCGCTTGCTTAATAAACATAACTTAATCACTGAAAATACCTATTAACTTGATGATTCTTCAAGTAAAAATGGCCACATTTAATCCATGTGGCCATTTTTTATAATCATATCTTTTGCGAATAAGTTATTCTCTAGCTGAATATGTCACTTATTTGCTGTCATCGGCTTTCATTTTAGGTTAATGCATTGTTTTTTAATTGTTTGAAAATTAAGAGTTGAATAATCACCTCAGTTGCATAGAATTTAACCGTGAGCCGTGCTCACACACTCATTTCACTTTGGATTAACTATTTGCTTGGAGGCGCAACATGAATCATTTCGTTTTTGTTCATACTGTTCGCGTTTCTATCGATCTTACTGCGCCTAAATCGTCTCTTACTACAGACGCCTGTCGTATGTTTGATGATAAAAAAGGCACCGATTTTTAGTTAATCCGTAACCTTGAGATAGGCTGCGGAAAAATGGCAGCTTATCAAAGTGTTGATCCACCTTGTTTGCCCCCATTTTTCCAGCCGTCAACGTTTAGTTTACTACTGGAGAATACTCATGCGTCATTCAATTTATTTACAACTTGCTACTTTACTGGTCCGTGCTGATTTACGCCGTGAAGAGCGTCAATGGCAACGAAATGTTCGCCGTCATGCTTTTGAGCTGCCTTTTAATAGCCAACACTTGCTTAAAGATATTGGCTTAGAAAGTGATGGACGCGCTATTGGCGTTTCAGTCCCTGACTCAACTAAAGCTGAACGTCATATTCGTCATCTTCGCCGTGTGTTAAGTATGCGAATAACAACGTAAAACGAGGGGCTAGTGGCTTCGCTAGCCCCGAAGATATCTACGGACAAGGGTTGGAGTAAGTCGTCCCAATCTCTTGAATTTTAAGAAGCAATTCATTACTGAGTACGACATCTAAACTATCGATATTTGTTTTCAACTGCTCTAGGTTTGTCGCGCCAATGATATTGGATGCGACAAACGGACGTTGATTGACAAACGCCAATGCCATCTGTGCTGGATCAAGGCCATACTGGTTAGCAAGCTCAACATAAGCGTGAGTGGCTTGTACACCTTGCGCCGTAAAATAGCGAGAAAAGCGTTCAAATAGGCTGCACCGAGCACCGTCAGGTCTTGCGCCATTTAAATATTTACCACTCAGGCAACCAAACGCCAGTGGCGAGTAAGCCAGCAGTTGAACACCTTCGAAGTGGCTAATCTCAGATAAGCCAATTTCAAAGCTGCGATTCAGTAAATTATAAGGGTTTTGGATAGAGACAATTCTTGCTAGATCGTGTTTTTCTGCCAATTTTAGCAACGTCATCACACCCCACGGGGTATCATTTGACACACCGATGTAACGCACTTTTCCAGCCTTGACGAGATCATTAAGCGCTTCGAGCGTTTCGATTAAAGTGACTTCTTCTTGCTGATCAGGATAAGGGTAGTTAAGTTGGCCGAACATGTTCGTTTGGCGTTGAGGCCAATGTAATTGATACAAATCGACATAGTCTGTTTTTAAGCGTCTTAAACTATCATCAATCGCTAAATGAATGTTGCGTCTATCGAGTGACATCTTTTCGCGGATGTGAGGCACGTTACGCGGGCCTGCCACTTTAGTCGCTAACACCACTTTTTCACGTTTACCTGATTTTTCTAACCAGTTGCCAATATAGCTTTCGGTCAGACCTTGGGTTTTACCGTTGGGGGGAACTGGGTACATTTCCGCAGTATCGATGAAATTCACACCTTGGTCTAAGGCGTAATCGAGCTGCTCAAAGGCTTGTTGTTGGCTATTTTGTTCACCAAAAGTCATGGTACCTAAGCAGATCTTGCTCACTTCCAGTGTGGAATGAGGCAGTTTGGTGTATTGCATATTCCTTCCTTGATGCTCTCGCTGGTGGAGTGTGTGACGTTTTTACTATAAGCGAAGATGGCAGTGAAACGGAAACGAATTGTGCAGTGAAAGATCAAACGGTTACGTTTTTTCATGAGCAATAACGAGCACTTTTAAATAAAGTGTTGCTCAAGAATGCTCGCGGTAAATTGAGTTCGAAGATAAAAGCCTCGTGGCAGGGTTTTGATAGGTTTGCCATTAGCACCGTAGGCTTCGGTTAATGCTCGCCCGTTTGCCGCTTTTGGCCTGAGCTGTAATACTTCACCGTGCTTAGCGGTGATCTGCTCAACTTTGCCAAGAACGATGAACTCCATCAGTTCTTCCCAATCATTTTTTAGCTGCTGTTCTTGTGCAGGAGAAGGGCTCCATAGCAATGGCGATCCGACATGGCGCTGGGCTAGGGGGATCTCTCGCTCACCCTCTATTGGGATCCACAGTACTCGAGAGAGTTTATTTCGCACGTGGCTTTGCTCCCATGTTAAACCATGAACACCGGTGAGTGGGGCCACACACACAAACGTTGTTTCGAGCGGTTTTCCAGTGTAACTGATTGGAATACTTTTGAGCTCGATACCTAATTGCTCGAAATCTTGCTGAGGTTTGCTGCCTGCTGTTGCACCCAAATGCCACTCTAATAGCTGACCGACCCATCCTTTATCTTTTTTTAAGTCAGGGGGCACGGTCATCTTGGCTTCTTCGGCTAGTTGACTAAAGCTTAAGCCTGCAATGTCTTGGGCTCTAAGCATTAATTCATGTTCAGTTTTAGGTGCAGGTTTCATGATACTTTGAATGATAAAAACGCGATTGTAGCAAATTCTTATACACAATGTGCTGTCGTTTCTTTTGCTTAAAAGATCATCGCAATTCAAGTTATCCACAGGTTGATCGGGAAAATATTCCATTTTTTGTTTGTCTGTATGCATTTACAGGATTTTGCTTGAGAGAGTGGGTCTCTTAATCAGTAAATCTTATTTCTACTAGAGTGGGGGTGTGGATAACGAGCTAATTGGTGGATCTTTGAGCATGTTGTGAAAGGATCAATTTTTTGTTAATCGCAACGTAATGTGAATAATGGAAAATCCAATTAATTCATTGTTTTTAATGTATTTAATTTATTATTATCTTTTTTATATTGGTCCGTATTCTTTTGCTTTTTGGGGAAGTGAGTCGCTATCTAGAGATTCTTCACATAGTTACTCACAGAAAAGGTGAATAAATGTGGCTGGTGTCGCATTATTTTGTTGATAACTTTAAATTTGATGAAAAGTTATCCAATTAATGATTAGGAATACATAAATCTCGTGTTAATCACACTAGTAAGTTTGCTCCTATTGGGGATATGTGGAAAAATCAAAGCAATTAAGATTTTACTAGAGGTTGGCCAGTGATCGATGGCGATGGTTACCGACTCAATGTTGGTATTGTGATTTGTAACAACCATGGTCAGGTATTCTGGGCGAAACGATACGGACAACACTCTTGGCAGTTTCCACAAGGTGGAATTGACGACGATGAAACTCCTGAACAAGCGATGTTTAGAGAGCTTTACGAAGAGGTTGGGCTTACAAAGAAAGATGTGAAAATCATAGCAACAAGCCGTCATTGGTTAAGATATAAATTACCAAAACGGCTCGTTCGTTGGGATTCTCAACCTGTCTGTATTGGGCAAAAACAGAAATGGTTTCTTCTGCGCTTAGAGTGTGATGAATCAAGAATCAACATGCAGCGCGGCAGTACCCCTGAATTTGATGGTTGGCGTTGGGTCAGTTATTGGTATCCAGTGAGGCAAGTAGTCTCTTTCAAGCGAGATGTTTATCGTCGCGCCATGAAAGAGTTTGCATCATTCGCGATGCCATTTAAAGAACGTAATAACAAAGGTAAGCGCAAAAATAAAAGAGGATAGACATGCTCTCTCAGCTAAGGGAAATAGTTGAACAAGTATCCAAGGTAGAAGATGTACACCAAGCCTTGGATATTTTGGTTAAGCAAACGTGCAATGCGATGAGTACCGAGTGTTGCACTGTCTATCTTGCTAACGAAGAAAAACATCGTCTAGAACTGATGGCAACGCAAGGCTTAAAGTTCAAAGGCGACAAAATCCACATCGGTTTTGACGAAGGTTTAGTGGGCTTAGTGAAACGTTCAGCTGAGCCAATCAACATTGCTGAAGCGTCGAAACATCCTAATTTTAAATACTTCAAACAGCTTGGCGAAGAGGTGTATCAAAGCTTTCTTGGTACGCCGATTATTCATCGCAAGCGAGTACTGGGTATCTTGGTCGTGCAGCAAAAAACACCTCGCTTATTTAGTGAGATGGAAGAGTCTTTTATTGTCACTCTGGCGGCGCAAGTAGCCGTGATTATTGCTCATGCTCAAACACAAGGGCAGTGGCTGCTTTCGAAAAAGCAGTTATCCACCAGTGGCATTGCTGCGTCATCTGGCATCGCGATTGGTGAGTTTTGGTGGGATGACACCCAACCTCAACTGTCTGATGTTTACCCCGCCTCAACGCTCGATATTGAACGAGAACAAGAATGGCTAGTGCTGGCGGTAGAAAGCGCCTTGAACGATTTTCGTCGTTTAAGAAAAAAACTCGATAGTGATATTAATAAAGATGCGTTAGCCATCTTCGATCTCTTTACTCATCTACTCAATGATCCGATGCTACGCAACGATCTGAAAAGCCAGATCCAAAAAGGCGATCGTGCAGATTGGGCATTACGGCAAGTTGTGGAGAGTTATTCCAACCGTTTTGCGAAGATGTCAGATGTTTACTTACGTGAGCGTGCACAGGATATTCGTGAGCTAGGTCAGCGACTGCTATTTTTTTTGCACAACACTGAGCATGATCAGCAGCAACTTGATAAACCGATTATTTTGGTGGTACGCGAACTTACTGCTTCAATTCTCGCCGCTATTCCTAAAGATAAATTACTGGCGGTGGTCTCTTTAGAAGGGGCTGCCAATTCCCACGCAGCAATATTGTCACGGGCCTTGGGCATTCCCGCAGTGATGGGAATTTCACTTAATCTCAAGGAGATCAACGGTAAAAAGGGCATTGTCGATGGTTATAGCGGCAAGGTTTTTATCTCACCAAATAGACAAATTCTGGCGGAATATCGCGCTTTAGCTTATGAAGAAAGCGAACTTTCTCAAATGGTTAATGAAACCATTGCAGAAGCTCCTTTTACGCAAGATGGTACACGTATTGAAGTGATGCTCAATGCTGGATTAAGTGCGGATACCAACATCGCAATTAACCAAGGGGTTGATGGTGTCGGGCTGTATCGAACCGAAATTTCCTTTTTGCTGCAACATCGCTTTCCATCAGAAGAAGAACAAGTGCAGCAGTATCGCAGCGTTTTGAACGCTTATCCTGATAAACGGGTGGTGATGAGAACGTTAGACATTGGTGGCGATAAAGCACTGCCTTATCTACCCATTGAAGAAGACAATCCCTTTCTTGGCTGGCGAGGCATTCGTTTTACGCTCGATCATCCCGATATTTTTTTGATTCAACTGCGGGCGATGATGCGTGCCAGCGGCGATAACCAAAATCTCAGCATTTTATTGCCAATGATTTCAGGAACGAAAGAGTTAGACGACGCAATGCGGTTGATTGAGCAAGCGTATCGAGAAGTTTCTAGCGTTGATGATCGGATCATAATGCCCAAGGTTGGCATTATGATTGAAGTACCATCGATGATTTATCTTCTACCATTGATTGCGAGCAAAGTGGACTTTGTTTCGGTTGGAACCAACGATTTAACCCAATATTTGTTGGCCGTTGATCGGAACAATGCACATGTTGCTGATGTCTATGACTCCATGCATCCAGCGGTGGTGATGGCGCTTAAACAGATTTTAGAGACTTGCCAGTCTTATCGTATACCTGTTTGTGTGTGTGGTGAGTTGGCCGGAGACCCTATCGGTTCACTGTTATTAATTGGTTTGGGTTATCGCATGCTAAGTATGAATACCTCCAACGTAGCCAAGGTCAAATATTTAGTGAGGCACTCTCAATTAGGACAGTTACGGCAACTTGCTGACAAAACGTTGATGCAACCTTACGGCAACGACATTTATAATATGATGCACTCATACTTTGAAGATAAAGGCTTTGCTGGCTTTATCCGCGCAGGAAAAAAATAGGAACCAATGTGAATTTTGAGTTGATGGTGTTGCTGGTGTTATTGGGCTCAGTCGTTGGTTTTATGGCTGGTTTACTGGGCATTGGTGGTGGTTTAATTGTCGTTCCGGCGTTGCTTCTTTTGCTTCCCAAGGCAGGTATTTCCCCCGAACTTAGTATGCATTTAGCGTTAGCGACATCGCTAGCGACCATCATTGTTACTTCGGCTTCTTCGGCATTAAATCACCTTAAATTGGGCAATGTGGATATGTTTGTCGTCAAGTGGCTCATGCCCGGCGTTATCGTCGGTGGGTTTGTTGGCTCAATGATCGCAGATGTGATTCCGACTCAATATCTACCGAAAGTATTTGGCGTGATTGTTTTTTGCCTGGCGATTCAAATGTTTTTATCGATAAAAGCACAAATGCAAAGATCGATGCCCGGTGCGTGGGTGACCATGCTATGCGGCAGTGGTATTGGTATTGTCTCTAGTTTAGCGGGAATTGGTGGCGGTTCGCTCTCCGTTCCTTTTTTGAATCGTCATGGCGTTGAAATGCGTAAAGCCGTCGGTTCTTCTTCTGTCTGTGGGTGTGTGATCGCAATCTCTGGCATGATTGGTTTTATTTTGCACGGTTATCAAGTGGAGAATTTACCACCTTACAGCATTGGCTATGTCTATTTACCTGCGTTAGTCGCCATTGCTTCGACCTCAATTCTCACTACTCGATTAGGAGCGCGTTACGCGACTCAGTTACCGACGGCGGTATTGAAAAAAATATTCTCCGTTTTTCTGATGGTTATAGCGGCAACTATGCTGTTTTAATCACTTATTATCTTCACCTCATTTTTAGTAAGAGAACACGTTTATGTCTCAGGGTTTTATACAGTTCCCAAATATTGATCCCGTGCTGATTGCGATTGGCCCTATATCCATTCGCTGGTACGGCTTAATGTATTTAGTTGGTTTTGTTTTTGCGATGTGGCTTGCCAATCGCAGAGCGGACAAACCAAATAGTGGCTGGACTCGTGAGCAAGTCTCGGATTTGCTGTTTGCTGGATTTTTAGGGGTGGTCATTGGTGGTCGTGTCGGTTATGTGTTGTTTTACAATTTTGATCTGTTTCTCCAAGACCCGCTCTATCTTTTTAAAGTGTGGACAGGCGGGATGTCTTTCCATGGTGGTCTACTTGGCGTGATCAGTGCAATGTTTTGGTATGCACGGAAAAATAACCGAACGTTTTTTGGTGTCGCCGATTTTGTGGCTCCTTTGGTTCCATTTGGTTTAGGTATGGGACGATTAGGCAACTTCATGAACAGTGAATTGTGGGGGCGAGTAACCGATGTTCCATGGGCGATCATTTTTCCGAACGGCGGGCCTTTGCCTCGCCATCCATCACAGCTTTATGAGTTTTTCTTAGAAGGGATTGTGCTGTTTATTATATTGAACCTGTTTATCCGCAAAAATCGGCCAATTGGTTCAGTCTCAGGGCTATTTTTGATAGGCTACGGAACATTCCGTTTCCTTGTCGAATATGTTCGTGAACCTGATGCACAATTAGGATTGTTCGCTGGATTTATCTCCATGGGGCAAATCCTGTCGCTACCGATGATCATTGTCGGTGCGCTGATGATGGTATGGGCGTACAAGGTTAACCATAAAGTGACTCAATAGTGTTAAGGATAGTTTGTGAAACAGTATCTTGAACTTTGTCAGCGAATTGTTGATGAGGGCGTTTGGATCGAAAATGAACGTACCGCCAAACGCTGCCTAACGGTGGTTAACGCTGATCTCACCTACGATGTAGGTCAGAATCAATTCCCGTTAGTGACAACGCGTAAAAGCTTCTGGAAAGCCGCAGTTGCTGAGCTGCTTGGTTATATTCGTGGCTACGATAATGCAGCCGATTTTCGCGCTTTAGGAACCAAAACGTGGGATGCGAATGCGAATTTAAATGCAGCTTGGCTTAACAATCCATACCGTAAAGGTGAAGATGATATGGGCCGCGTGTACGGCGTTCAAGGACGTGCGTGGGCCAAGGCGGATGGTGGGCAGATTGATCAACTGCGTAAGATTGTTGATGATCTTTCACGTGGCGTTGATGATAGAGGCGAAATCCTAAACTTTTACAACCCAGGTGAGTTTCATATGGGTTGCTTGCGCCCCTGCATGTACAGTCATCACTTTTCGTTGTTGGGTGATACTTTGTATCTCAATAGTACGCAACGCTCGTGTGATGTCCCGCTTGGCTTGAATTTTAATATGGTTCAGGTCTACGTGTTCCTCGCAATTATGGCGCAAATTACCGGCAAAAAAGCGGGCGTGGCCTACCATAAGATCGTCAATGCGCATATCTATGAAGACCAACTGGCGTTGATGACAGATGTACAACTTAAGCGTGATCCACTACCTATGGCGAAGTTTCATATCAACCCGAAAATTAAAACGCTAGAAGATCTTGAAACTTGGGTTACCTTGGATGATTTCTGGATTGAAGGCTACCAATGTCATGATGCCATCCAGTACCCGTTTTCGGTTTAGTTGCTCTCTCGCATTATTAAAAAGTACTGTTTTCTAGTTGTAAAAAATCCCCGAAGCGTTGCTCGGGGATTTTTTTTGATCTGTCGTGTGGTTTGTTCGTTACTTAAGCCGTTAGTGCCAGTATACCGCCAGGCATAATGATAAAGACCGATAGTAAATAACCCGCAACGACCGCTTTATTCTTTGTTGCCATCTCAGCAATCATTTCTGCGCCTTTAATTGGCAGTTCACGTAAAAACGGAACACCATAGATCAACACAGTGGCTAATACATTAAAGGTTAAGTGGACTAAAGCAATTTGCAAGGCAAATACCGCAAACTCACCAGAAACGGCCGTTGCCGCGAGTAGGGCGGTAATGCAAGTGCCAATATTAGCCCCTAAAGTGAATGGGTAAACATCGCGTACTTTCAATACACCAGTGCCGACCAGCGGAACCATTAAACTGGTGGTAGTTGAAGAAGATTGAACCAATACAGTGACGATTGAACCTGAAAGGATACCGTGCAGCGGTCCGCGCCCAATGGCATCTTTGAGTATCTCTTTCGCACGACCCACCATCAAACTCTTCATGAGCTTACCCATGACAGTGATAGCCACAAAAATGGTCGCAATACCAAGAACAATCAACATCACGCCACCTACAACTTCACCAAAAGTGATCAGCTGGCCTTTTAGTGCCGTGATAATTGGGCTCGTGATAGGTTTGATAAAATCGAGTCCTTTCATGCTCATATCACCAGTAGAGAGCAAAGGTGACACAAGCCAATGAGAAGTTTTCTCTAAAATACCAAACATCATCTCTAACGGTAGGAAAATCAGTACCGCCAAAAGATTAAAGAAGTCGTGAATTGTTGCACTTGCAAAAGCGCGTTTAAATTCGACTTGGCAACGAACGTGTCCAAGGCTAACAAGCGTGTTGGTTACTGTGGTGCCAATATTGGCACCCATAACCATTGGGATCGCCATTTCAACAGGTAATCCGCCAGCCACAAGACCGACAATGATAGAGGTTACGGTGCTTGAAGATTGAATCAATGCTGTGGCGACTAACCCTATCATCAACCCCGCTATTGGGTGTGAGGCAAACTCAAACAGTACCTTAGCTTGATCACCTGTCGCCCATTTAAATCCACTACCTACCATCGCCACTGCAAGTAGCAGTAGGTAGAGCATGAATGCCAAGTTCGCCCAACGCAGCCAACGAGTGGTACTCGCAATGGGTGCAGCAGTAGTTGTCGCTTGGTTCATTTTCTTTTCTCCATTGACCTTTTGAGTGTTGTTCGGTCTGTTGTTGAATCTGAGCGAGATAGTAGAGAATAATTATTTCATTTATATGACAGCGAGTTTCTCATTGATAACTCTGATAAAAACAAGTTTCGCGGTGACTTTTAATTCTTTATTTATTGAATTTTCATGATGTTATGCGATTTTAACAACGTGGAGGAGGAGAGCGAGGGACGCTAGTTTTAGATATTTTATGACGAAGTTGTCATTTTTGAACTCCAACTGCTCGTTATTAAGATTAGCTAACGTTCTTAAGTTCGGTTTTTCCGAGTTAATTGCTCATTTGATTTGGGTTTGTTATAAACAACGACCAGATAAAATTGAGTGTCCTTATCATGTTTCACCTCAACTACAATCATCTTTACTACTTCTGGATGGTATGCAAGCAGGGATCGGTCACTAAAGCTGCAGAAGCACTCTTCTTGACTCCGCAAACCGTCACTGGGCAAATTAAGGCTTTTGAAGAGCGCATGGATGGTAAGCTTACTAAGCGTAATGGTCGTAGCATTGAACCGACAGAACTTGGGCAACTGGTTTTTAAATATGCTGACCGGATGTTCGGCTTAAGTTATGAGATGCTCGATATTGTCAATTATAGTCAGCGCTCTAATCTGCTGTTTGATGTAGGAGTGGCGGATGCCCTCTCTAAACGGCTTGTCAGTAAAATACTGATGACGACAGTCCCGGCCGATAGCAGTATCCACTTGCGTTGTTTTGAATCGACCCATGAAATGTTGTTAGAGCAACTTTCACAACACAAATTGGATATGATTCTCTCTGATTATCCCGTCGATTCCAGCCAAAGCCCGGGCCTGTTCAGCAAAAAACTGGGTGAGAGTCACATGAGTTTTTTTTGTTCAGGCAAGGTTGAAAATGTCTCTTTTCCCGCCATTTTAGAGCAGAGAAAGTTGTTGATACCGGGAAGCCGAACCGCGATGGGGCGTAATCTATTGCAATGGTTTGACCGTCAAGGCCTGAAGCCGAATATTCTGGGGGAGTTTGATGATGCGGCATTGATGAAAGCTTTTGCGCGTTATCATCATGATGCAATTTTTTTAGCGCCCTCAATCTATGTGACTGAAGTTGGTGATGATCTTCCTTTGCAACTCATCGGTCAGATTGATGATTTAAAAGAAGAGTACTACGTCATTTTTGCTGAGAGGATGATCCAACATCCGGCAGTGAAAAATGTTTGCGATGCAGATTTTAATAATTTGTTTGTATGATGCTTTCACTACTAACGATAAATAGATTATTATCTCATTATCTAGCAATATTATTAATTATCGCTTGCCAAGTAATACTAATCTAAACTGGTTATACGCCTTCTGATGCCGTTATTGACGCTCTATTGAATGGTTGCCGTCATAAACGGTATAACAATTAAACTACGTAGAAAAAGGTACTAACCTTACTTATAAACTCATAACCTGTTGGGTTAAGGAAGATGCAAACTTGTGATGCGTTTGATGTAAGAAGTTGTTCCAAGGGAGCTTATTCATGAACCTACAAGAAATGGAAAAAAATTCCGCTAAAGCAGTGGTGTTGTTAAAGGCTATGGCTAACGAAAGACGCCTACAAATATTGTGTTTATTACACAATCAAGAACTGTCGGTTGGTGAGCTATGTGGGAAATTAGAATTGAGTCAATCGGCACTTTCGCAGCATCTTGCTTGGTTAAGAAGAGATGGGTTAGTGGATACAAGAAAAGAAGCTCAGACGGTTTACTACACACTCAGCAGCCATGAGATCAAGGCGATGATTGAGTTGTTACACGGTTTATACTGCCGCTAGTGTTTTGAAAAATACACAATCCGAAATTATGTTTCAGTAACATAGTTCGGATTTTTTTATATTAAAATTAGAGTAAATACTTTACTTGACACTGCGGATATAAAAAAACCGGCCTTAGCCGGTTTTTATTTTCGCGTGGAACCAAGTCTAAATTATAGAGCTTTGATTGCTGCAGCGAAACGAGACTTATGGCGAGCAGCTTTGTTCTTGTGAACAAGACCTTTAGTCGACATACGGTCAAGGATTGGTGTAACTGCAGCAAATGCAGCAGTTGCAGCTTCTTTATCGCCAGCTGCGATAGCTGCGATGGTTTTCTTCATGTAAGTGCGCATCATAGAACGACGGCTAGCATTATGCTGACGACGTTTCTCGGCTTGGATAGCGCGCTTCTTAGCAGATTTACTATTTGCCAAGGGTCTAACTCCCAAAAACTTAGTTCGGTGACAATTTAAGGGCGGGGAATATCCCTTATTTGCTCTCAATTGTCAAATGATTTGTGCAAAAACCGTTCTAGGCCAAACAAATTTTGGTATAGGAAGGTCATCGCGGTTAAGATGCGGGGATTCTAACAGTATTTTTTTTCCAATGCTAATACTTATCTGATCTCGCACTGACATTCCTTATGTGTTGCTGTGGATAATGACGTTTTGGCTTGTTTTTCGAGGTAATAGTGAGCAAACGCCTACTCAAATCTGGCTTGATTGTCAGTGCTATGACGTTGATTTCTCGTGTGTTGGGTCTAGTTCGTGACGTAGTTGTTGCGAATTTGATGGGGGCAGGTGCGAGTGCCGATGTTTTTTTCTTTGCTAATAAAATTCCTAACTTTTTACGTCGGCTATTTGCCGAAGGGGCTTTTTCTCAAGCGTTTGTTCCAGTACTGACCGAATACCATTCATCCGGAGATATCAATGAAACACGCGAACTGATTGCTAAAGCATCTGGCACATTGGGGGTTATTGTCACTTTGGTGACTGTTGTGGGGATCTTATGCTCTGGTGCGGTCACGGCACTGTTTGGGGCTGGTTGGTTTTTAGATTGGCTTAATGATGGTCCTGATGCGCATAAGTTTGAGCTTGCGAGTTTATTATTAAAAATCACTTTTCCTTACTTATGGTTCATCACTTTTGTTGCTTTATCAGGAGCGATTCTCAATACCTTGGGCAAGTTTGCCGTCTCTTCTTTTACCCCTGTATTTTTGAATGTGATGATCATCGGTTGCGCTTGGTTTTTGTCGCCGCACTTACAACAACCGGAAATTGGCTTGGCGATTGGCGTCCTTCTTGGGGGATTGGTCCAGTTTCTATTTCAAATTCCATTTTTGCTCAAAGCAGGTTTATTGGTTTGGCCTCAATGGGGTTGGAATGAACCGGGGGTTGTGAAAATTCGCACCTTGATGTTGCCCGCTCTTTTTGGGGTATCGGTCAGTCAAATTAACTTATTGCTGGACACCTTCATTGCCAGCTTCTTACAAACGGGCTCCATCAGCTGGCTTTACTATTCAGACCGTTTGCTAGAATTTCCGTTAGGCTTATTTGGTATTGCGATCGCTACCGTTATTTTGCCTGCATTATCCCGTAAACATGTTGATGCCCACAGCGAAGGATTTTCGCAAACCATGGATTGGGGTATTCGTATGGTTTGTCTGCTCGGTTTTCCTGCGATGTTAGGCCTGATTGTGTTGGCAAAACCGATGCTTATGGTGCTATTTATGCGAGGTGAGTTTACCCCGAATGATGTCAATCAAACGGCGTTGTCACTCTATGCATTTGGTTTGGGCTTGATCAGTTTTATGCTGATCAAAGTGCTTGCACCAGGGTACTACTCTCGGCAAGACACCAAAACGCCAGTTCGTTATGGCATTATCGCCATGATCTCTAATATGGTCTTCAATGCGCTTTTAGCGTGGCATTTAAGTTATGTTGGTTTGGCGTTAGCTACGTCATTATCTGCTTTTATCAACATGGCACTGCTTTACAGAGGGTTACATGTGCAAGGGGTGTATCAGATCACCCGTAAAACTATTGGTTTTATTATTCGCTTAATGGTGGCCAGCAGTGCGATGGTTGTGGTCATTGTTTGGCAATTGGAAGAAATGTCAACGTGGCTAGAGTGGAGCCTGACACAGAGGGCTACATCATTGGTGATGCTGATCAGTATCGGTGCGGTCAGTTATTTGCTTTGCCTAGCCGTGCTTGGCGTGCGTTTAAAAGACTTAAAAGCGGCGACAGATTAATGGTGATTAGTATATAATCCGTCGGTTTCGCACCTTGCTAATTGAGAACTATAGGTTTTAAGCATTTTCTAATGGAATTGATTCGCGGCATTCACAATATCAAGCCACAGCATCATGGCTGTGTATTAACCATCGGAAACTTTGATGGTGTTCATTTAGGGCATCAGCAAGTTTTGAAGCAAGTATCCAAGAAAGCGCAATTATTGGGTTTACCTTCGGTGGTCATGACGTTTGAACCGCAGCCATTAGAATTATTTGCCAAGCACAATGCACCAGCTCGATTAACTCGATTACGTGATAAATTTGTGCAATTGAACAAGCAGTCGGTTGACAGATTGTTATGTGTGAATTTTAACCAGCACTTTGCTAATTTAACGGCAGAAGCTTTTATTCGTGACTTGTTGGTCGCTCAGTTGGGTGTTAAGTTTCTGGTGATTGGTGATGATTTTTGTTTTGGTAAAAATCGCCAAGGTAATTTCAGTATGCTGCAGCAAGCTGGACAACAGTTTGGTTTTGAGGTGGTAAGTACCCACAGTTTTTGCTTGCAACAACAAAGAGTGAGTAGTACTGCTATTCGTAACGCTTTAGCAAGCGATGACTTAGTGTTAGCTAAGCAGATGCTCGGTCGTGATTACGGTATCAGTGGTCGAGTGTCGCATGGTCAAAAGTTAGGGCGAACCATTGGTTTTCCTACAGCGAACATTCCGCTTAAGCGCTGTGTTTCACCGGTCTCTGGTGTTTACGTCGTCAATGTCTATGGCCTTGATAACTCGCCTATCGGAGGAATTGCCAATATTGGTAATAGGCCAACAGTCAACGGGGTTCGCCAACAACTTGAAGTACACTTGTTTGACTTTCATGCCAATTTATATGGCAAACAGCTAGAAGTGGCACTTTTACATAAGCTTCGAGATGAAAAGAAATTTGAATCTTTTGGAGCGTTAAAGCAACAAATTGAATTGGATGCTGATGCGGCAAGGGTGTGGTTGCATCAGCTAAAGAATTAGTCGGATTATTCCACCGATTAATATCATGTCTAACGTCGCCCAATATAACGGAATTAAGAATCGATGAGTGATTATAAAGATACCCTGAACCTACCTGAAACAGGGTTTCCAATGCGTGGCGATCTGGCTAAACGTGAGCCAGAAATGTTAAAGCGTTGGTATCAAGAAGATCTTTACGGCGAAATCCGTAAAGCCAAAAAAGGCAAAAAATCTTTCGTATTGCACGATGGCCCTCCTTATGCCAACGGTGATATTCATATTGGTCACGCACTGAATAAGATTCTTAAAGACATTATTATCAAATCGAAAACCTTATCTGGTTTTGACGCGCCTTACATCCCAGGTTGGGACTGTCACGGCCTACCTATCGAATTGATGGTAGAGAAAAAAGTCGGCAAACCGGGCCAGAAAGTGACCGCGGCTGAGTTTCGTGAAAAATGCCGTGAATATGCAGCAGGTCAAGTGGAAGGCCAGAAAGAGAGCTTTAAGCGTTTGGGCATCATGGGTGAGTGGGATAAACCTTATCGCACCATGGATTTCGCCACCGAAGCGAACATTATTCGCGCATTGGGTAAAATTGCCGATAAAGGCCACCTGCTGAAAGGTTTCAAACCCGTTCACTGGTGTACTGATTGTGGTTCAGCACTGGCTGAAGCGGAAGTTGAATACAAAGATAAAGTGTCACCTTCGATTGACGTACGATTCAAAGCAGCCGATGAAGCGGCGCTGCTTGAAAAGTTCACGCTCGCGGCTGATCACGCCGGCCACGGTCAAGTGTCGATTGTAATTTGGACAACCACACCTTGGACCTTGCCAGCTAACCGCGCAGTCTGCTTACGTGATGATCTTGAATATGTTTTGCTGCAAATTGAAGCAGACGGTGAACGCCCTGCTGAACGCATTATCGTTGCGTCAGAACTTGCAAAAAGTGTCATGGATCGTGCTGGTATCAGTCATTACCACAATCTTGGTTTTTGCCGAGGTGCAGACCTAGAACTAATGTCTTTTAATCATCCATTTTACGCATTTACTGTACCTGCGATTTTGGGTGAGCACGTAACTACTGAATCGGGTACTGGTGTCGTTCATACTGCTCCTGGTCATGGTCAAGAAGACTTCGTGGTCGGTCAGCAATACGGTCTTGAAGTAGCCAACCCTGTCGGTTCAAACGGCGTATATCTAGCAGACACCGAGCTATTTGCTGGTCAACATGTGTTTAAAGCGAATGACTCTGTACTTGAAGTACTGAAAGAAAAAGGTGCTTTGTTGCACCACCATGCCTACGAGCATAGTTATCCTCATTGCTGGCGTCATAAAACCCCAATCATTTTCCGTGCAACACCACAATGGTTTGTCTCTATGGAACAAGCCGGTCTGCGCGCCCAAGCTCTAGAATCGATCAAAGGCGTACAATGGATGCCGGAATGGGGTCAAAGCCGCATCGAAGCAATGATTGAAGGTCGTCCTGAATGGTGTATTTCTCGTCAGCGTACTTGGGGTGTACCGATTGCGCTATTTGTGCATAAAGAGACGGCAGAACTTCATCCTAATAGCCCTGCGCTGATTGAAACAGTGGCGCAATTGGTAGAACAAAAAGGGATTCAAGCGTGGTGGGATGTCGACACTGCTGAGATCTTGGGCGAGGACGATGCCAAGCATTACGAAAAAGTACTCGATACACTGGATGTGTGGTTCGACTCTGGTGTGACTCACTACGCCGTTGTTGATAAGCGTGAAGAGTTCAATGGCCACGGTGCAGATCTGTACCTTGAAGGTTCAGATCAGCATCGTGGTTGGTTCCAATCTTCATTGATTTCATCGGTAGCAATGAAAGGTGCTGCGCCTTACAAACAAGTATTGACGCATGGCTTTGTGGTCGATGGTCATGGCCGCAAGATGTCAAAATCAATCGGCAACGTGGTTGCGCCAAAAGATGTCACCAATAAACTGGGTGCAGACATCCTGCGTCTATGGGTTGCATCGACTGATTACACTGGCGAAGTGGCGGTTTCTGACGAAATTCTAAAACGTTCGGCGGATGCTTATCGCCGTATCCGTAATACAGCACGTTTCTTCTTAGCTAACCTCAATGGGTTTAACCCAGCAACGGATATGGTTGCAGCAGACGAGATGGTGTCGCTGGATCGCTGGGCCGTAGGCCGTGCCTTTGCGGCGCAACAAGAAATTGTCAAAGCATATGAAGAGTATAATACGCATGGCGTGATCCAACGCTTGATGCACTTCTGCTCAATTGAAATGGGTTCGTTCTACCTTGATGTGATTAAAGATCGCCAATACACGGCTAAACAAGGTGCACATGCACAGCGTAGCTGTCAAACGGCGCTGTATTACATCGTTGAGGCTTTGGTTCGTTGGATGGCACCGATCATGTCATTTACGGCTGATGAAATTTGGAACGAAATGCCAGCGATGCAAGCTAATGGCGAGCCGCGTGAAAAGTTTGTCTTCACGGGTGAGTGGTTTGAAGGTCTGTTTGGCTTAACTGAAGGCGAAGAGTTGAACAATGAATTTTGGGCAGAGATGCAAAAAGTTCGTAGCTCGGTGAACAAGTTGCTTGAAACCGCTCGTAGTGAAAAAATCATTGGTGGCTCATTACAAGCTGAAGTGGTGCTGTTTGCTGATGATGCTTTAGTGGCTCAGTTAAACAAGCTTGAAGATGAATTGCGTTTTGTACTGCTGACATCAAAAGCGATAGTGAAGCCTCTGGCTGAGAAAAGCGATGCGGCACAAGCAACGGAAACTGCAGGTTTGTTTGTGTTGGTGAGCGCAACGGAAGCAGAGAAGTGCGATCGTTGTTGGCATCATACTCCTGACGTAGGCACTATCACTGGTCATGAAACTATTTGTGGCCGTTGTGTGTCAAACGTCGATGGTGAAGGCGAAGTTCGTAAGTTCGCTTAATAATATTGGGATTCAATATGACAGAGCAGACGCTTACTTGGAAACAATCAGGAGTCCGCTGGCTATGGCTAGCGCTTCTGATATTTACCCTTGATGTCGGCATAAAGCTGATGGTCATGGATAACATGGAGTATGGTTGGGCAAATCGCATCGAAGTAATGCCTTTTTTTAACCTACTTTATGTACATAACTATGGTGCGGCATTTAGCTTTTTAGGCGATCAAGCGGGTTGGCAACGTTGGTTGTTTACCGCTATCGCCTTTGCAGTGACGGGGCTCCTCACTTACTGGATGAGTAAGCTGCCTGCGCAAGAGAAGTGGCATAATATCGCTTATGCCATGATTATTGGTGGCGCAATCGGCAACGTGTTTGATCGTATCGTGCACGGTTTTGTGGTTGATTATCTTGATTTCTACTGGGGTAATTATCACTGGCCAGCGTTTAACTTGGCTGACAGTGCCATTTGCCTTGGTGCAGCAATGATTATCCTTGATGGCTTTCGTAAAAAAGACGATGCGCACTCATAATGGCTAAAATAGTTGAATAACCCTAAGCGCTGTCTGTTGATTCAGGTGGCGCTTTTTGTTTACTCTTCATCTCTAAAAATACGGTGGCGATAGGCGTACTAAAAACGGGCATTTTTATGTCGTTATGGATGCCTTGTCTCCACACTAAAATAAATAAAGAGAAATCACGTGACGACAATAAAAGCAAACAGTGCGGTAACCCTACACTTCACCATTAAATTAAAAGATGGCTCTATTGCGGATAGCACTCATAATATGGGCAAACCAGCGAAATTGGTTATTGGTGATGGCAGTCTAAGCGACAATTTTGAGTTGTGCTTAATCGGTCTGAGTGCCGGAGAATCCAAAACCATTGAGTTAAAAGCCGAAGACGCGTTTGGTTTGTCTAACCCAGATAACATCCACCATATGGATCGCGCCAAATTTGCCGGTAATACTGAGGTGGAAGTTGGCACGATTATGGCGTTTAGTGGCCGCGATGGCTTAGAAATTCCTGGCATTATCACCGCTATTGCGGGCGATTCGGTAACGGTTGATTTTAACCACCCACTTGCAGGACAAGATGTCATTTTTGATGTTGAAATTTTGTCTGTAGAATAATTGGCAACTTGCGATAACCCTATTCAATGAGCAATGAAATGAAAATATTGTTAGCCAACCCTCGTGGTTTTTGCGCCGGTGTTGATCGTGCGATCAGCATTGTTGAACGCGCACTTGAGCTATATCAGCCTCCGATTTATGTACGACATGAAGTGGTGCATAACCGCTTTGTGGTGGAAGGGCTGAAGCAGCGCGGGGCCATTTTTGTTGAGGACTTACACGAAGTACCTGATGACAATATTGTAATCTTTTCTGCTCATGGCGTTTCGCAAGCAGTGAGACTTGAAGCGAAAGCGCGTGCATTAACCGTGTTTGATGCCACTTGCCCTTTGGTGACTAAAGTGCATATGGAAGTGGCTCGAGCCAGTCGCCGCAGTATGGAAGTGGTATTGATTGGCCATGCAGGTCATCCTGAAGTGGAAGGAACCATGGGCCAATACGCCAGTAAAAAAGGTGGCATGTACTTGGTTGAAAAACCGGAAGATGTTGAATCACTAAAAGCTATCGTTAAAGATCCGACTAATTTACATTATGTTAGCCAAACCACCTTGTCGGTGGATGAAACAGCCGATGTGATTGATAAATTGCGTGAAGTGTTTCCGGATATTCAGGGACCACGTAAAGATGATATTTGTTACGCGACACAAAACCGCCAAGATGCAGTGCGTCAACTTGCATTGGATGTTGATTTGGTGGTGGTAGTGGGCTCGAAAAACTCATCAAACTCTACGCGTTTAAAAGAATTGGCGGAAAAGCTCGGAACGCCGGGTTACTTGATTGATTGCCCTGAAGATATTGATCCAACGTGGTTCGATGGTAAGAAAACCGTTGGCGTCACGGCCGGCGCATCGGCACCCGAAGCATTAGTGAATCAGATCCTAGATCGAATTAAAGAGCTTGGTGCTCAATCGGTTGAAGAAGTGCTTGGACGAGAAGAGAACATGTTTTTTGAAGTGCCCAAAGAGCTGCAAATCAAGCAAATCGACTAGTCAATAAAAAGTATTTGAATTAGACGTACCAATAAAAGAAGAAGGGCTTCCAAATGGAAGCCCTTTTCTATAACGCAAGCGAAGCGTCATTCACACTATGCAGTTTCTGTGACTGCTTTCGGTTTTTCTTCATCGGTAAGTTCGATGTCGCCTTTACCTTTGGAGATTCTAATTACATATATGGTTACGGACAGTGAGAACAAAATACCGGCAATGGTTGATGCTTGCATCGGTAAGCCAAAGCCTAATGCACTGTTATTAAGAATGAAGGTGGCACAAACCGTGGTCATAAACATCGCGGGGATAGTCGCAATCCAATGCAGTTTGTTGTGGCGTAGTAAATAGGCGGAAGCGGTCCAAAGCATCATTACTGCTGTGGTTTGGTTGGCAAAACCGAAGTAGCGCCAAATAATACCGAAATCCACTTGAGTGAGAATGGCACCCAAAACAAACAGCGGCAGTGCCATGAACAAGCGATTACGCAGCGTTTTTTGTTCCATATTGAAATATTCAGCTAAGATCAAACGACTAGAGCGAAATGCAGTATCGCCTGAGGTGATGGGTAGGATAACCACACCCAAGAAGGCGATGATGCCGCCAAACACACCTAATAAGCCAAAGGATGCGCTGTACACAACGTTACCCGGGCCGCCGTTTTTCACCGCTTCTGATAATCCTTCCAATGAACCAAAGAAAGAGAGTGCAATCGCACACCAGATAAGTGCGATAATGCCTTCACCAATCATGGCACCGTAAAACACGAAGCGGCCATTTTTTTCATTTTCCATACAGCGAGCCATCAATGGCGACTGAGTTGCATGGAAACCAGAGATAGCACCGCAAGCAATCGTGATAAAGAGCGCTGGCCAAAGTGGTAGGTCGTTCGGGTTCATGTTGCTGAACATGTCGCTCATTTCAAAACCGCCCATCACAGTGTGTTCACTGGAAAGTGCAATCGCGGTCATTAAGCCAACCGACATAAAGATTAACAATGCGCCGAACAGTGGGTAGAAACGGCCGATGATTTTATCGACAGGAACGATGGTGGCGAGAATGTAGTAAGCGAAAATGATCACCACCATTGAGGTCATGCTCACCGTTAGACTCGTTTGCTCGTTAATCAGATTGGTGATCATCCCCGCAGGCGCAGAAACGAAAACAACCCCCACAAGCAGTAGCAGTACAATGGCAAAAATGTTCATAAAATGTTTGGCGCCATTGCCTAGGTAACGGCCAGTAATGGTGGGCACTGAAGCGCCGCCATTGCGTACCGACAACATGCCTGAAAAGTAGTCATGCACCGCACCTGCAAAAATACAGCCAACGACAATCCACAACATTGCTGCAGGACCATAGAGTGCGCCCATGATTGGGCCGAAAATTGGGCCTACGCCAGCAATATTAAGCAATTGTACCAAGTAGACTTTTTTGGTCGACATAGGAACATAGTCCACGCCATCACTCATGGTGTGGGCCGGTGTTTTACGGTTCTCGTTAATACCAAATACTTTTTCTACAAAAGCGCCGTAGATAAAGTATCCGGCCAGTAGGGCTGCGACACAGGTAAGAAACCACATCATAGCAATTGTCCTTTATGAATGAATTAAGCTCACTGTGGATAATAAAGGGCTCTGTGACGAGAAACATCTGCTTTTCCAGTGAGCGGCACTATAGCCAGTTAAGTGGCTATTTCACACAATAAGTGGTTTAGGGCTCGTCTCATCATCTGGATCAATAATGCTTTGCTGCTGGGAGGCAATGAGTGGCATCTTACAAGCAATCTGCTAGGCTAATTGAATGAAAATAAGAACTTAAGGACAACAATGAAAAAATTAAGTGTATTGTGCGCTGCTATATTGATGATTGGGTGTGCGGCCTCTGATGCTGAATTAGCACAAAACGGAGATTGGCAACAAATTGGTTATCAAGATGGAGTCACAGGTCATACTCAGCGCAGCTATAAAAAGCTTTCTGAGCTGGGTTCGGTGCAACAAGCCGATTACGAAGCGGGATACGTTAAAGGGCTAAGCGAGTATTGTAACCCCAATTTCGCCTATCAAATTGGATTGTCAGGACTATATTATGAAGGTGCGTGCGAAGGAACCGAGCAAGCACAGCGCTTTCGCATGGAATGGCAACGGGGTTGGAATGAGTTTTCTAATTAACCCACCTATTGATGGGTTATCCATTTAAGATATCGCTATTAGAGAAAATATATGCATGAAGAGTTTATTGCTTTAGCTATTGCAGCCATTGGCGTTCTTGGTTTGACGTGCCAGTGGTTAGCATGGAAGTTGCGTCTTCCTGCTATTTTATTTTTATTAATTGCGGGCATTGTCGTTGGTCCGTTGACTGGGTGGTTAGAACCTCAGCAGCTATTGGGAGAATTATTATTCCCTTTGATTTCTCTTGCGGTTGCGGTGATTTTGTTTGAGGGTAGCCTCACACTCAACTTCAAAGATATTCGCGGCGTCAACCACACTGTGTGGAGCATTGTGTCGCTTGGAGCCCTAGTTTCATGGGGAATAACCAGCGTTGCGTCGTATTATTTATTGGACTTTGATTGGTCACTTGCGCTGCTGTTTGGCAGTTTGACCGTAGTTACCGGGCCGACCGTCATAGTACCGCTGCTACGTACCGTGCGGCCAAATGCTCGACTTTCCAATATATTGCGCTGGGAAGGAATACTCATCGACCCGTTGGGTGCACTGTTTGTGGTGATGGTGTATGAGTTTATTATCTCTAGCAGTGAAGCGCATAGCTTATACGTTTTCTCTTTAATTATTGGTGTTGGTTTAAGTATAGGAGCGGCCGCTGGCCAAGCCGTCGCTGTCATATTGAGGCGAGGCATGTTGCCTGAATATTTACAGCCTTTTGCTGTATTGGCTGTGGTACTTGGCGTCTTTTCCGCTTCTAACGCCATCGAGTCAGAGTCTGGCTTACTGACGGTGACGGTGATGGGGATGTGGCTGGCAAATGCTAAAAACGTCAATATTCAGCATATTCTTCATTTCAAAGAAAACCTGACTATTTTGCTAATCACTGGCCTCTTTATCCTTTTGGCTGCACGCATCGAGCTGGCTGATTTCCAAGCATTAGGGTGGAGTGCATTGCTGTTGTTGGTGGTAATGCAGTTAGTTTCCCGTCCGATGTCCATTTTTATTGCAACCGTGCGCAGCTCATTATCTTTCAAAGAGAAAGCTTTTTTGGCTTGGGTGGCGCCTCGCGGTATTGTGGCTGCTTCTATTTCTTCTCTATTTGCTATCAAACTGACAGCGGCAGGTGTAGAGGGAGCGACACTATTAGTGCCTTTAACGTTTATGGTCATTATTGGAACGGTGATTTTACAAAGTGCGACGGCGCGTCCTATTGCAATGGCATTGAAGGTGGCAGAACCTGCTCCGCGTGGTTTTTTGATTATTGGTGCGAATGACGTCGCTCGAGCGCTTGGAAAGGCGTTTGCGAAATATGATTGTCGCGTTGTGCTCACCGATTCTAACTGGGACTACATTAGTCAGGCGCGAATGGCGGGGCTAGCCAATTATTATGGTAATCCGATATCAAGCCACGCCGATGAATATTTAGATTTGATTGGTATTGGTCATGTGGTTGCACTTAGCCCTGATAAGCATTTCAATATTATGGCTTGCATGCATTTTCTCAGTGATTTCGGTGAAAAACGCGTATTTTGTTTGAACGATCATGCCAATGACAATAGTAGCGATAAACACAAAGTGGCTCAGGAATATCACGGTTTATCACTTTTTAATGGTGAAGTGAGTTATAAAAAATTAGCCAGTTTGATCAACCAAGGTGCAGAAATTAAGCACACAAAACTGAGCGAAAGTTTCACCTACCAAGATTATCTCCAGCAGAACAAAGAACATTTTGTTTTGCCACTGTTTATGGTGAACGTCAAAGGCCGTATCCAGATGCACCATTCTATTCAGGAGTTTTTACCTACGGAAGGTGAAATAGTCGTCTCGTTGATCAAACAGAGCCAGAGCCACTAGTGGCTCTCGTGTTCACTTTCCATTGCCCGGCGAAGAAAACCATCAGACTCAGTCAATTTATCCATAGCTTCTGCATAACTTAACCCCGTCAAGTGCATCAATATCGCTACTTTTACATTGTTGTTGCTTTGGGCTAATAAGTATTCAGCCTCAGCGCGTTCACAGTCGGTTGCTTGCATCACAATTCGCACCGCTCTGGCGATGAGTTTTCGGTTAGTGGCCTTAACATCGACCATTAAATTTTGGTAACTCTTACCAAGACGGATCATGCTAGCGGTGGTGAGCATGTTGAGTACCAGCTTCTGCGCTGTACCGGATTTTAAGCGCGTTGAACCGGTCAGAGCTTCTGGCCCAACGACAGGGCTAATGGCTATTTGCGCCAATTCTGCAATCGGGGAATCCGGGTTACATGATAGGGCAATGGTTGTCGCGCCCAAATCATTAGCATACTCCAAGGCACCGATGACATAAGGTGTTCGCCCACTAGCGGCAATGCCAACAACCACATCTTGATCCGTAAAATGAATACTTTTGAGATCTTGAATGCCGAGTTCTGCGCAATCTTCCGCCCCTTCTTTAGCACTGAACATGGCCTCTTTCCCACCGGCAATCAAACCAATCACCATCTGATCGCTAACCCCAAATGTTGGAGGGCACTCTGATGCATCAAGAACGCCTAATCGACCACTGGTTCCTGCGCCAATGTAGATTAATCGACCACCATGTTTGAATGCATAGGTAATTCGATCCACGGCTAAGGCGATCTCCGGAATGACTTTTTCGACGGCCAGCGGAACGTGTTTATCTTGTTGATTGAGCCGTTCTACAATTTCTTGTGCTGATAGTAGGTCAATATCCATTGTGTCAGGGTTGCGACCTTCGGAAATAAGGTGAGAAAGCGCAGAGAGCAGCGCGTCATTAGTCATACCATTCCTTACTTATTAATGAGTAAAATAGACCACACCCAACGAAGCGAGAGCGCTTGCTCCGGTTACTTCTGGTAGATTGCTGGGTAAATTATGCAGACGACGTTGAGCAAGCCAAGCAAAAGCCATCGCTTCCATGTAGTCACTATCCACCCCTTTATCGCTGGTGGGCATGATGCGCCAGTGTGCTAAATGGGCCTGCAAACGTTCAACCAATAGCGGGTTACGGGCACCGCCCCCACACAGCAGCAATTCCGGCGCTGGCCCACATTGGTAGTGTGCGACTTGCGTGGCGATGGTGAGTGCTGTGTATTCACAGAGTGTACGTTGCACATCTTCTGCTGCTAACGAAAACTCAGCCAATATCTGCTGAAGCCAAGGGAGATTAAACAGCTCGCGACCTGTACTTTTCGGTGCATTCAACGCAAGGTACGGCTCTTGATTGAGACGTTCGAGTAGTGGTTGGTGTACCTTTCCCGATCTCGCCCACATGCCATTGTCATCAAATTTATGGCCTGTCTGTTCAAAGCACCACGCATCCATCAACATATTGCCCGGACCCGTATCGTAGCCTAATACTTTTTGCTGCGGCCGCAGTACCGAAATATTAGCGATGCCACCAATATTGAGTACTACAACGCTCGAATCGGTTGATTTGAAAATGGTGTCGTGAAATGCAGGGACTAATGGCGCTCCTTGGCCGCCGAGCGCCATATCTTTGCGCCGAAAATCAGCCACCGTGTCGATGCCAGTTTTGCTGCTGATAATATTGGCATCACCGAGTTGCATCGTAAAAGGCGTATTGCCGTTGGGTTGATGAAAAACCGTTTGGCCATGGCAGCCAATCGCGCGAATATCGCACGCTTGATAGCCTGATTGAGCCAGTAAAGCGATGACTGCATCAGCAAACAGATGGCCGAGCAAGTGGTCTAACTCGCCAATCTCTTGCACATTGGTTGATTGCCCAATACAGACATTCAGCAAACGCTGTTTGAGATCTTCTGGCATTGGGAAATCAGCGTGAGCCAATAAACGAATTTGGTTGCCATCCATTTCGACCAGCGCTGTATCGACACCATCCATGCTGGTGCCAGACATCACACCAATGTAGCGTTCAATGCTCTTCATTCGCTTCTCCTTCAACTCAAAAACAAAATCATTGTAATAGAAATTCAAAGCGAATAACCTCGTTAAATTAACTGTTTAAGTAAATTTTTGGAGTGAGCATGGGACCGTTGTGGCTAGATGTGGCAGGCTGTGAATTGAGCGCTGAAGACAAAGAGATTCTTGAGCATCCCACTGTCGGCGGGGTCATTCTTTTTGCGCGTAATTATCACGATAACGCGCAGTTGCTTGCGCTTAATAAAGCGATTCGCCACGCAGCAAAACGTCCGATTTTGATTGGTGTCGATCAAGAAGGTGGGCGAGTACAACGTTTTCGTGATGGGTTTTCGCTGATCCCTGCCGTGCAGCAGTATGCCAAGCAGAATAATGGTGAAGCATTAGCTCGCCAAGGTGGCTGGCTGATGGCGGTGGAGTTGATTGCTCATGATATTGATCTCAGCTTTGCTCCTGTATTGGATAAAGGTCATGCATGTAAAGCGATTGGTAATCGTGCTTTTGGCGATGATGTACAGAGCATCATTCGCCACAGTTCAGCCTATATGCAAGGCATGAAAGAGGCTGGCATGGCAACAACAGGTAAACACTTTCCCGGTCACGGCGGGGTAATCGCTGACTCGCATCTTGAGACGCCCTATGATGAGCGCAGCACGGTAATGGAAGAGGACATGGCAATATTCAAAGCGCAGATTGAAGCTGGAGTGCTCGATGCCATGATGCCTGCGCATGTGATTTATCCTCACTATGATGATCAACCTGCCAGCGGTTCTGCGTTTTGGTTGAAGCAAGTACTTCGCCAGCAGTTAGGGTTCAAAGGATTAGTCTTTTCTGATGATTTAACAATGGAAGGAGCATCTGTCATGGGCGGTCCTGCCGAGCGCGCGCATCAATCGTTAGCCGCTGGATGTGACATGATTTTAGTGTGCAATCAACGCGCAGCTCAAATTGAAGTGTTGGATAATTTGCCGATTTTGGATGTGCCAGCGGCTGAGTCTCTACTCAAACGTCGTGCTTTTAATCTTCCTCAACTGCAAAGTACTGAACAGTGGAAGCAAGCTTCAGAAGCGATGAAACGACTGCTTGGTGAGTAAAAAAATGGCGCTGTGCGTGAAAGCTTCAGCGCCGTTATTTTCTATTCGTTGCGGTTAGTGAAAACCCAGAACTTCTTTTAAATTTTTTAGATAACGTCGACTGACGGGCACTTTGTGATCACTAAGGGTGATGATTTCCGCCAGCCCATTGTCCAATAATTTGATCTCTTTAATCGCCCTAGTATTGATTAAATACTGGCGGTGACAACGAACCAGTGGCGTTCTTTCTTCCAAAATTTTGAGCGTTAATTGGCTGGTGGCTCGTTGTAAATGAGTTTGCACATGAACACCACTGATGTCGCTCAAAGCAAACTCGACATCTTTGGTGGCAATGATCACAATTCGATTTAATCCAATGCAGGGAACTTGATCTAACCCTGCTGGTGATAAAATTGAAAAATCCTGCTTTTTGTGCCCTTGGCGAACTAAACGTTGCAGCGTTTTCTTTAAGCGCTCAGGGTCAACCGGCTTGAGTAGGTAATCAAATGCATTTTCCTCAAACGCTTGCAGCGCATACTGATCATAAGCGGTGACAAACACCACATTGGGCATCGTATCTGGGTCAAGCATCCCTAGCAGCTCAATGCCAGTAACTTGTGGCATTTGGATGTCGAGAAACACCACGTCTGGCTTTAGCTGATTGATTTTTTTTAACCCTTCGATCGCATTACTGGCGTGACCAATCACATCAACATCGCCCGTCTCTTCTAGTAGCTCAGTCAGTTCTTCCCGAGCGAGCAGTTCGTCATCAATAACCAGTGCCGATAGCATGTTATTCCCTTAGTTAAATCCTTGATGAGGAATGAGAAAGCTCATTCGTGTGTATTGATTAGCCAATACTTCCGTTTTTAGTGCGGCTTGTTCGCCAAATTTATTAGTTAAGCGTTTATTGACAATTTGCATGCCTAAACCATCGTAATCTTCATTCGGAGCTTGGTAACTGCCCGCATTATCTTCCACTACAATTTTGTATCCTTCCGTTTGCGCTTGGCTGTAGATTCGTACCCGTCCGCCTTCTAACAAGTTAGAGGTGCCGTGCTTTATCGCATTTTCTACCAGTGGCTGTAGAGTAAAACTGGGTACATTGCGCTCAAGCAGTAATGCATCATCGATGGCAATATCCACTTCAAGGCGATCGGCAAAACGCGCTTGTTCTATGGTTAAGTAGGCTTTGACATGTGCTAATTCTTCTTTAAGAGTCACTGTCTCAATATTTTGTTTGAGGTTACTACGAAAGAAGTGCGAAAGATGCTGGATAAGTTCTCGCGCTTTGTCGGGATCACGGCGGGTGATGGCACTAATGGTATTGAGCGCATTAAACAGAAAGTGGGGGTTGACTTGAGCATGCAGCAGTTTGATCTCGGCGCGAGAAAGCAGCATCTGCTTTTGTTGGTATTCGCCGTACAGAATTTGGCTCGACAGTAATTGTGCAATCCCTTCCGCCATTGACATGTTAATTGTTGAAAAAAGCTTACGCTTCGGCTCGTACAGCTTTATGGTTCCAATTACGCGATCACCTGCTCGAAGTGGAATAATTAACGCTGAACCGAGTTTGCAGCTTTTGGAGAGTGAGCATTGATAAGGGGAATCTTTTCCGTCGAGGTAAATAATGCGGTTTTTGGTGATCGCATCGAGTGTACTTTGTGATGAGATGGGCGTATTGGGTTTGTGGTGGTCATCACCGATACCGATAAACGCGAGTATTTTTTCTCTATCGGTGATGGATACTGCGCCAACATTGGTCATTTCGTAAACAATTCGAGCGACTTTACCTGCATTGTGTGGATTAAAACCGTTGGCCAAAATGCCAACTGAACGCTCAGCAATATTCAGTGCGCGACGAGAAAAGGTGGCGGAATACTCTTCAAAAATGGTTTTTCTGTCTTGTAAAATGCTCATGAATAGCGCCGCGCCGACTGAGTTAGCGATGATCATGGGCGCGGCGATGGTCGAGACTAAGGCGTATGCATCAACAAACGGTTTAGCGACTAACAAAATTACCAACATTTGCACTATCTCAGCAAACAGTGTTACGGCAAAGACAATGCTGGGGCTAAACAGGAGTCGCCCTTTGCCCTTTCTCAGTAAATAGGTGTGGAGCAATCCACCAATCAACCCTTCTGCAGTGGTTGAAATGGCGCATGCCACATCGGTAAAACCGCCTAAAGTGTAGCGATGCATACCGCCAGTAAATCCAACCGCAAACCCCACAATGGGGCCACCAAATAACCCACCCATGACGGCACCTATCGCCCGCGTATTGGCAATCGCATCGTTGATCTGCAAACCAAAATAGGTGCCCATGATGCAAAAGAGGGAAAACAAAACATAGGTACTGATTTTGTGGCTAATTCGACTGGAAATGTTAAGCAGCGGCAAGAAAATGGGTGTTTTGCTCAACATATAAGCGAGAACGAGGTAAACACACATCTGTTGCAGTAAGGAAAGAATTAAATCCATGTCAAAAACCCGTTGGTTTGGTGATCCCCTTTTCACTTGAAGCTACAGTGGTATTGGCTTTGTTCATTTTCCTAAGCGTAGAGTTTTCTATATACATTAGGATTTATGTATGGATGGCCAGACTGTAACACCAATCTCTTTGGGTATGATTTACGATTCATCCTCACTATTTTAGGTGAGATAGAGAGAATAAAATACGCGTCAGCTTATATTTTTTGCTTTAATAGAAGATAAATACACATGTAATTTTATTTTTACACATAATGTTTTTTTAAATTTACACTTGAAATGTTTTTAAAGCCTGTTAATTTGTCTTTTATTGGTGTTTAGGTATGCAATAAGATTTTTTGTAAACAAATAATTACAGGTGATGAGATGCAAAAAAGTGAACTAAGTAATATTAATATCAGTGATGAGCAAGTGCTGATCACTCCGGAACAATTAAAAGCTAAGCTGCCGCTCAGTCATCAAGCTCGCCAGTTCATTCAACACTCTCGTCAGACAATTGCCAATATTATCCATAAAAAAGATCACCGTTTACTGGTGGTGTGCGGTCCTTGCTCTATTCATGATATTGATGCGGCAAAAGAGTACGCAAAGCGCTTGAAATCACTCTCAGAGCAGTTGAGGGATCAACTGTACATTGTCATGCGTGTTTACTTTGAAAAGCCGCGTACAACGGTTGGCTGGAAAGGTCTGATTAACGATCCTCATCTTGATGGCAGTTTTGATATCGAACATGGTTTACACGTTGGTCGTCAATTGTTAGTTGAGCTAGCGGAGATGGAGATCCCTCTGGCGACCGAAGCGCTTGATCCGATCAGCCCTCAATATTTAGCCGATACATTCAGTTGGGCTGCGATTGGTGCACGCACTACGGAATCCCAAACACACCGAGAAATGGCAAGTGGTTTGTCGATGCCGATTGGGTTTAAAAACGGCACCGATGGCAATTTAGCAACGGCAATCAATGCGATGCAGGCGGCGTCATCCAGCCACCGCTTTATGGGCATTAATAGTGAAGGGCAAGTGGCCTTACTTACCACTCAAGGCAACCCAAATGGGCATGTCATTTTACGTGGCGGTAAGCAAACCAACTACGATTCAGTGTCGGTCACCGAGTGTGAGCAAGAGATGGCAAAACATAAATTGGATGCCTCGTTAATGGTGGATTGCAGCCATGCTAATTCACGTAAAGATTACCGTCGTCAGCCGTTAGTCGCTGAAGATGTGATTCATCAAATTCGTGAAGGAAATCAGTCTATTATTGGCTTGATGATTGAAAGTCACCTCAATGAAGGTAATCAATCTTCTGACCTTCCTCGCAACGAAATGGAATACGGTGTATCGATTACGGATGCCTGTATTAATTGGCCATCAACTGAGGCACTATTACGACATGCTCATCAAGAGCTCGTTCCGTTCTTAGAAAATCGCCTAAAAAAAGGTGAATAAAGGGAAGTGCCATGGCTGTTGAACTTAACGAATTACGTGATCAAATTGATGCTGTCGATAAACAAATGGTCGAGCTGCTTGCACGCCGATTAGCTTTGGTTGAAAAGGTGGGGGAAGTCAAGAGCCGACATGGTCTACCGATTTATGCTCCCGATCGAGAAGCGGCGATGCTGGCTTCTCGCCGCGCTGAAGCGGAAAGAAAAGGCGTCCCGCCACAACTGATTGAAGATATTTTGCGCCGTACTATGCGTGAATCTTATGCCAGTGAAAAGGATTCTGGCTTTAAGTGCTTAAACCCAGAGCTGCGCTCTGTGGTGATTATTGGCGGTCATGGTCAACTTGGTGGCTTATTTGGCCGTATGTTCAAACTGTCGGGCTATCAGGTGAAAGTATTAGGCAGTAAAGATTGGCATCAAGCCGATGAGATACTGCATGATGCCGGTTTGGTTGTGGTGACGGTTCCTATTCACTTAACCGTCGGTGTGATTGAAAAACTTGCTCATTTGCCTGCCGATTGTATTTTGTGCGACCTCACATCGATTAAGTCTAAGCCGCTACAGGCGATGCTTAAAACACACTCTGGCCCAGTGGTTGGATTACACCCAATGTTTGGCCCAGATGTCCCTAGTATGGCCAAGCAAGTGATCGTCTATTGCGATGGGCGAGGAGAAGAGAGTTATCAGTGGTTGCTAAAACAGTTTTCGATATGGGGAGCGAGTTTGTGCCAGATTGATGCCGCAGAACACGATCACGGCATGACCTTGATCCAAGCACTGCGTCACTTCACTTCATTTGTATACGGTTTACATCTTTCTAAAGAAAATCCGAATATCCAAAAATTACTGCAGCTGAGTTCACCGATTTATCGTTTAGAACTGGCGATGGTTGGACGGCTTTTTGGTCAAGACCCTCACTTGTATGGCGATATCATTTTCTCATCGGAAGAGAACGTTGAGATGATAAAACGTTTTCATGCTTGTTTTGGCGAGGCGTTAACCTTACTTGACGGGCGTGAGAAGCAAGCTTTTGTGGAAAACTTTAGCAAAGTGAGTGATTGGTTTGGCAGTTATTCACAACAATTTATGCTTGAAAGTCAAAACCTGTTAAAACAAGCGAACGATGCCATTCATCGTGTTTAAGGCTGTCTGAACGGCGAGTGCGGTTGTTGTGAATACGGCCGCCGCTCATTCTTCCGGTTCATTCCCTAAATCAGACAAGTATTCCAGTTCGCGATGGAGCAAACTTTCATCACCCATGTTCAATTCAACTAAACGTTTCAAATGGCCAATACTTTCAATATCAATGTGATTGATGCTGACACGAATAATGTTGTTTTGAATGTGGATCAACTTGGCGACCAGATTAATAGTGACATCGCTGTCTGGCAGTGTGAAATGGACTTGTGCCATTTCATTGAGCACTAATTTGTCCGCGTCAGGGCATGAGAGCAATAACCCATGCAGCGACAAATCTTGAATCGTTGTGGTGACGGTATGTTTACCTTGCAATAAGGTGGCAGGCATCTGATAGATGATGCGTGAAAAGCGACGTCTTTCAATCATGGTACTCTCTCTTGTTGAGCGTTGACCTGTGCCAGCTTCGGCTCTGTATCGATCATTGAAAAATTATACCCATTAAGTTTAGACCTAATTGAAGGCAGTGTCGCGAATCCTGCATCTTGTTGTGTGATGCGTGATGTACAAGTAACAAAAAGGCCGCAATAGATTGCGGCCAGAGACTTCAAATACAGAGTTATTTGGTCATACGCTTGTATTTAATGCGGTGTGGTTCTGCCGCTTGAGCGCCCAACGTCTGTTTTAACCACTCAGTGTATTCGCTGTAGTTGCCTTCATAGAACTTCACTTCACCTTCATCACGGTAGTCCAGAATGTGGGTCGCAATACGGTCTAGGAACCAGCGGTCGTGCGAGATAACCATGGCGCAACCTGGGAATTCCAGCAGCGCCTCTTCCAATGCGCGTAGCGTTTCAACATCCAGATCGTTGGTTGGTTCGTCGAGTAATAGGACGTTACCGCCAGCTTTAAGCAATTTGGCTAAGTGAACACGGTTGCGCTCACCGCCCGATAGTTGACCAAGCACTTTTTGTTGATCGACGCCTTTGAAGTTAAAGCGAGAGCAGTAAGCACGCGCAGGAATTTCAAAATTGTTGATCTTGATAATATCCGCCCCTTCAGAGATCTCTTGGAAGACGGTATTTTTGTCGTTCATGCTGTCACGGAACTGATCAACCGAGGCTAATTTCACGGTTGCGCCCAATTCAATTTCACCAGAATCTGGTTGCTCTACGCCACTTAGCATTTTAAACAGTGTTGATTTACCCGCACCGTTAGCACCGATGATGCCGACAATCGCTCCTTTCGGCATGCTAAATGATAAATTATCAATCAGTACGCGATCACCAAACGATTTGGTTAAGTTACGAACTTCCAATACTTTGTCACCTAAACGTTCGCCCGGCGGGATGAAGAGTTCGTTGGTTTCATTACGTTTTTGATGTTCAGTATTATTAAGTTCTTCAAAGCGTGCCATACGTGCTTTGGATTTTGCTTGGCGGCCTTTCGGGTTTTTACGAACCCATTCCAGCTCTTTTTCAATCGTTTTTTGACGAGCACTTTCTTGAGATGATTCTTGTTTTAAGCGTTCATCTTTCTGTTCGAGCCACGAGGTATAGTTACCTTGCCAAGGAATGCCTTCACCGCGGTCAAGTTCTAAAATCCAACCAGCAGCATTATCAAGGAAGTAACGGTCGTGGGTGATGGCGACGACTGTGCCTGAATAGTCGACAAGGAAGTGCTCTAGCCAAGCAACAGATTCCGCGTCTAAGTGGTTGGTTGGTTCGTCAAGCAGCAGCATGTCTGGTTTTTCAAGTAGCAAACGGCAGATCGCCACACGGCGGCGCTCACCACCAGACAAAACGGCGATTTTAGCATCCCATTCTGGTAGACGAAGTGCATTGGCCGCACGTTCTAAAGCGTTCTCTAAATTATGGCCATCTTTGGCTTGAATCAGAGCCTCGAGCTCACCTTGCTCTTTGGCTAACGCATCAAAATCGGCGTCGGGTTCTGCATATGCCGCATAAACAGCATCGAGGCGAGTTAGTGCGCCAGCCACATCAGAAACGGCCTCTTCCACCACTTCACGCACGGTTTTTGATTCATCCAGTACTGGTTCTTGAGGCAAGTAGCCGACTTTCAATCCTGCTTGCGGGCGTGCTTCCCCATCAATATCAGTATCGATGCCAGCCATGATACGTAACAGGGTGGATTTACCTGAACCATTGAGACCTAAAACACCGATTTTAGCTCCAGGGAAAAAGCTCAGAGAGATGTCTTTGAGAATTTGACGCTTAGGCGGGACAATTTTACTCACCCGCGACATGGTATATACGTATTCAGCCATTGCCGATTGTTCCTAATCTTAGTAACAGAAGAAAGTGGTCATTTTATACCAAAGCGATCGCATTTGTTACTAGGTACCTAATTTTTAGAGCTTAGATGGTGTTTTTCATCGATAAAAAAGTAACGAAACATTAAGTTACTAAGTTCATATGTCGCACTTTTATGAATTTAATATTATTTACATCTATGGCCTTTACTTTTTTATCTAGAATCAGCGTAATGAAACGGAAATTCCCTTGCTTTGGATAGGACGAGAGCACATGGCGCTCATGCATTTTATAAGACCGCAGCGATTGTTATCATCAATATTAGCGTTGAGCTCCTTGGTGTGCGGCACCGCGTTTTCAGGCGCAATAGAGGATTTGGATAGTCAACGAGAGCTGTACGATCAAGCTCAGAGGTGGCTTGATGAAGATAAAGTTGATGAAGCTAAAAAAATTAGAAATAAGATCAAAAACTATCCATTGACGCCTTATCTGGATTATCGATCTCTGCTGGTCGATATTGGTAATAAACCGCCATTAGCGGTTCAGGTTTTTATCGATACACATCAAGATTTCCCGTTTTCAAACCGCATTCGAGCACCGTATTTAGATGCGTTGGCGGCGAAAGGAAAATGGGCCACCTTGCTTGATTTTCAAAAAGCGGAGCCGAATGATGAGCCTTATCGTTGCCACTATTACAACGCGCATTACCAAACAGGCCAGCGAGATATTGCGTTCAAAGGCGCACAAAAATTATGGCTCAGTGGCAGTAGCATTTCTGACGCCTGTGATCCACTCTTCACCGCATGGAGTGAGCAAGGCGGGTTAACCGATGATTGGTTGCTTAAACGAATGTTATTGGCGTTTGATGGGCGTAATTTAACGCTAATGAAATACTTACAGAAAAAATTAGTTAAGCCAAAATCACAGGCGACAGCGCAAGCGATGATCGATCTCTACCGCTCGCCAGAAAATGTGCTGACTTTTGCTAAACAATACACCGATGGCACTTTTAATCAGCAGTCGATTCAATTTGCATTAGAAAAGCTAGCACGCCAAGATGCAAAGCTTGCGCAAAGTGTGTACCAAACTCTTCTCGATCAGAAAATACTGGCGGATGCTTATCAGCGTCCTATTGCAGAATATATAGCCAGAATATTGCTTGATACCGAGGAGCAAGTACTCGCAAACTGGCGAGATAGTGTGATAGCGCAAAGCTCAAACAGTCTTTTGCTCGAGCAGAGGATCCGCAAGGCACTGACCGTTGGTCGTTGGGATGAAGTTAAATTCTGGACAGAGCAGCTCCCCGCTGATGAAAAAGCCAGCTTACGTTGGCAATATTGGCTTGGGCGCGCTGATATTGCGTTGGGTGATGAAGCCAAAGGATTACAACGTTTAAATGCGATGATTGGGCAACGTAATTTCTACAGTGTCGCGGCCGCTAATATGGTGAAACAGTCAGTAAATTATCCCAGTACATCGATTAAGCTTAATCCCAATTTATTGACGCCGTATAAAAAAGCCTTAGTACGGATCCAAGAGCTGATTGAACGAGATAAAATCGCTGCTGCAAAAAGTGAATGGAAATGGTTACTCGATCGTGCAGATACAAAAGAAAAAGAGATGCTAGCGGCCTACGCCGACTCCCAACGTTGGTATAGTTTAACTGTGACAGCCTCTATTTCGGCGCGGATGTGGGACAACATGCAATTGCGTTTTCCATTAGCCCATCAATGGTGGTTTAACTTCTATGGCCAAAAACACGACATTGACCCAATTATGCTGATGTCACTTGCTCGTCAAGAAAGTGGAATGGATGTTGAGGCTCAATCGCCCGTTGGCGCTCGTGGTATCATGCAGATTATGCCGAGCACGGCTAAGTATACGGCTAAAAAATATCAGCTGACCTATAACGATGAGCAAGAGTTATATGAGGTGGGCAAAAATATCGAAATAGGCAGCCATTACTTAAATGGATTATTAGAGCAATACGGCGACAATCGAATTTTTGCATTTGCTGCCTATAACGCTGGGCCAAATCGCGTCAATCAATGGCGAGAGAAAACACAAGGCAAGTTAGATGCTTACGCTTTTATTGAAGCGATCCCTTTTCGGGAAACCCGCGGGTATGTGCAAAATATTTTGATGTTTGAGACTTACTATCGAGATTTGATGGGGATTGAAGGTGAATTTCTCAACCAAGATGAGCTCAATACAAAATATTAATTCCAATACGAAGTGAAAGTTCTACAATAGCGGAACGTATCACTTTGCGAGTACATTCATGCCACACCAACCTGAGTACACTGATTGGCAGCAGCTAATGGAATTGGTTAAATCAGCCACAGAGCAAGAGCAGCACGCAATGCTACTCACCATGATGATGACCCCAGATGAGCGAGATGCGCTCGTGGCGCGTGCGAACATCTTATGTGAGCTACTCAAAGGGGAGTTATCACAGCGGCAGATTAGCCAATTGCTCGGAGTGGGAATTGCGACCATTACGCGTGGCTCAAATGAGCTCAAAAGTAAATCAGAACAAGAAAAGTCGCAATTAGCCGCTCTGCTACTCAAGGTGTCTTAGTGACCCCTTGAGTTCGCTAACTTTTTATAAATTAGCAGGGAAATGCTCTGTGTTGATAAAAGGGATCAGAGCAAGGATCAGTGCTTGATGATAGACAGAGCTGCGAGTGAGTTGGTTATGAGTGAGTAGGCTGATCGCACCGCCTTTCTGTTTGATATTTTCGCAGTCAAACAGTTTATCCATCACATCACCTAGCTCATTTTCGTGACTTAATAGCTCTAATACTTGAGGTGGTAGCATTAAGCTGGCTGAACGCGATTCTCCTCTATGAGTGGCGGATTCAATCACCATCCACGCAAAAGTCACGGTATTCTCAATGCCCGCTTCTAACCCGACGTAATAATCTGCCGTGGGATCTTGTTCTTTCGCATTTCGTACTCGGTTAAGTGCGCCTTGGTGGGTTTCTTCATCTGTCATCGGTTGATCCGCGACACCACTGGGCACACTCACCCCTTTAAATGAGAAAGTATCCTGCGGAAAGGTACTTTCAAATGCACTTTTGACTGCATTGATTTTGGCCGGGTTAAGAGAGGCAATGATCACATTTTTCATAAACAGCATTTAACTCTTTTTGTTGTTGGTACCATGAAACCAACGCATTTAATGGCATTGGTTTGGCAAAATAATAGCCTTGCATGAAATCACATTGGTAATCAGCAAGCCAATTATGCATCTCTTTACTTTCAATACCTTCAGCTGTGACTTGCATTGATTGAGAGTGGCAAAGTTCGATCAAAGGCTTAATGATCTTGTGATTGTCAGTGGTGATGAGTGTATCTAAAAAAAGCCGATCGAACTTGATTTTTTGTACTGGATATTGCACCAATTGAGTAATGGAGGTGTAACCAGAACCGAAATCATCAATCGCCAATCCGTAGCCTAAATGCGATAGTTCGTGAAGCAGTGGAAAACCTTTTGAATTGGCAGAAAAAGTTTCTGTAATTTCAAAATCAATCAAATGGGGAGGAACTGCATTCTCCTGCGCATGTTTATGAATGTAATGAGCTAACTGTAAAGAGTTTAATTCTGCTGATGAAAGGTTAATCGATAACTGAACAGGGTGTTCAAACATCGCTTGTAGTGCATGGAACTCCTCGAAAGCTGAACGGACGACCCAGCGATCAATGTTGCCAAATAACCCGGTTTGTTCGGCTATCGGAATAAATTCTTTTGGTGAAATCGTACCGAGCAGCTTGGATTCCCAACGAAGTAAAACTTCAAATCCTGAGACTGTATTGCCAGCACGATTTAAATAAGGTTGGTAGACCAAGCTAAATTCCTGATCAAAATCACCTCGGCGTAATGCTTGCTCAATATTGGCTCTGCGCAGAACACCCTTATTGAGCTCTGGCGAGTAGTAAGCTATTTGGTTCTTCCCAGCATTTTTTGCTTGATACATGGCCGTATCAGCATTAGATAATAATTTTTCTAAGGTATAGCCATCGGTTGGGTAGGTAGCGATACCAATACTTGCTGTGATAGGGAAATTTCCGAGTGGTGAGTTATGCTGGTTTTGTAATGGGATCAGTAGCTGAGTGGCAAATTCGCTTGCCGCTTGTATAAAACTACTATCAGGTGTAGAAATAAAAATTGAAAACTCATCCCCTGATAGTCGCGCTGCTAGGCTTTTTACTTGATACTTTTCAAAGAAAAAGTTGCGCAATGAGCCAATATGCTGTGCAAAGTTGACTAATAATGCATCACCGACCTGATGTCCATATTTATCATTGACGTATTTGAAATTATCTAAATCAATATACAAAACCCAGATGTTATCGGTGTGTCTTGCGTTTGCTAGCACTCTTTCTACTGATTGTTGAAAGTGGTGGCGATTGGCAAGTTTTGTTAAGTGGTCGTATTCTGCAAGTGCTTTTGTTTTCTTATATGTGGTATCAAGCTCCTGATACATATCGTAAAAACGAGAGGATAGCCGGCCAATTTCATCGTTACTCTTGAGAGTTTCGATATTGTCACGCTGCTTATTCTCTACTTCTTTCAATTGTTGATCTAATTGGGATATGGGCTTGATTACATATCGGTATAATAAATACAAAAGCAGCAACACAGTCACTAGAGTCGATATTCCAAACGACAACGCTAACCGTTTTTTAATGGCATAAAGTTTGTCGTTAATTAGATACTGTGCAGGATCAAGCGTGGCATAAAGATCTGATTTTAATTCAACAGTTTGTGTTAATCCTACCTTTTTAATATCCGCTGCGTCAGTGAAAAAAATGGTACTTCGGTTATCAAATTCTATTTTCTTCATCAGTCGATTAAAGGGTTCGAGTACGACGAAAACAACAACAAAGAAAATTTTATCGCGGTTATAGCTAAGCGGTGTCGTAAGTGTTTGAGTATCTAAAACATCATACCGAACTAGAATACCTTCACCGCTGGAATTTGTCGTATAGTCAACATAAGAGGTTTTCTGTGTGCTATCGAAAGTGTCTTGTATGTGGTTGAGAATTTTTGTATCGATTTTGGCGAAGGGATCACCACTATTTTCGGCATAATAAAGAACATTTTTGCTGCCATCCAAAATCGATAACGCAATGAAATTATTCTCTTGTGATTGGAGAATGTCCAATGTTTGCTGAAAGTTATCAACCAGTTCTAACTCTCGATAAGGGTTGCGCTCATGTGCAACGTAATGACGAATGATATCGCTTTTCGTTAGGGTGTAAGCGTAGCTATTCACCAGGTATTGGGTTTGACGAAAGTGACCCGCGAGTTTTTCCATACTCAGTTGAAGATAGCTTTCTTCTCTTTTCAGCAAAGCATCTTTTTGATTGGAGTAGATAATGTAACTAGATGCCACTGCACTGAGAAGAATAACCGGTGTTATCAGCAACAGAATTCTATTGTTGAGCTTCATGTTGTTCCAAAATACTGTTAATGATTTTTGCTCTCAAACTAATATCGGCAGGGAGCAATTCGCTATCAATAATGCCTTGTTCTAACAAAGCTGGGTTTGGAAATAATGATGCATCATTTCGGTAATTATCTGTCATTAAATTTAGGGCACTTAAGTTTGGTGTCGCAGCTTTAATATCTTTTGCATTTATTGCGGCAACTTCTGGGCTCAATAAGTGGTTTATAAACTCTTTTGCATGCTCTTTATTTTTTGAATTGCTGTTGATGGCTAAACAATCCACCCAAATATAGGGTCGGCCTTGCGGGGTGACAAAATCCCAATCATTGCTGCCAAAATACTTATTCAATGAAAATTGGTCACCGCTGTATGCGAGTGCCATATCTAAGCTATCACTGTCAGGATGGCTTCGGACGTAACTCAATATATATTCATAGGTTAAGATGTTGTGATTCACGGATAGCATCTTTTGATAAGCCTGTTTCAGTGCATTATCGTTATTTGTAATTGGCGATTGTTGTTGGGCATACAATGCTGGCAACAGGGTTTCAACGGTATCGTGAAGCATCCCAACATGGCCTTGGAGTGCTGGTGGCATGTCGATGAGATCAGCCCAGTTTTTGGGTTTGGCTGGAAATTTACTTTTTTTGTAGACTATGCCTACGGTTCCCCAAAAGTAGGGAACGGCGTGGCTACCGCAAGCTTGATTCCATTTCGTATCATTATGCTTTCTATTGGGCAGAGTACTCAGATCTTCAAAGGTGTTGAGCTGAGAGTAGATAAGAGCTGATACGTTATCTAACACTACAATATCAAAAGGCAGTTGGACACTTTTGACCATCAATAGACTGCGTTCATCGTCATTATCAAAATGATATAGATTAATATCGATGCCGCTGCTTTGCCGCCATTGATCAACGATTTGCGGTGACATAGTGTCTTCCCACAAATAAATATTGAGCTCTGAGCTTCGAATGTGCGCTGAAATGCCTAGCAGAAATAGCATTAAAGCCAAAGGATGGATTTTCATCATGATATAAGTAGATGAACCTTATTTATTGGAAAAGGGCATCGTTCACAATGAAAGTGTCACAGATATCTTATGACGTGTGGAATATATTCCGTGAATTCAAAGTAAGCTGACAGCCCAAAACATAGTGATTAATTATGTGTGAAATGATTGGGCATTATATGAACTATGTTGATGTCTGTCAGCTGACTTATGTCAAATATTTGACTTAAATGTGATTATTGAAGTTTTACTTGGGTCGGTTTAACATTTTCGCTTGGGTAGCAGCCTAATACTTTTAAATGCTTAGTGATTTTTGTTAGCTCATTCAATGCTTGCTGCATTTCAATGGAATCAAGATGAGATTCAAGATCAACATAGAACATTTCTTCCCAAGGATTACCCATAATAGGTCTCGATTCCAATTTGGTCATATTGATCCCGTAGCGTTGCAGCACTAATAAGCTTTCAACAAGTGAACCAGCTTGTTGCGATGTCGACATGATTAATGTCGTCTTCGCTGGAATTTGAGTAGAGACTTCCACGGGTTTTCGCGCAACAACAATAAAGCGAGTCTGGTTTTCTGTTTGATTGGCGATATTAGATTTGATCGATTGTAAGCCGTACAGTTTACCGCTGGAGGCATTGCCAATTGCGGCAACATCGTTGCGATTAAGCTGCTGTACTTTTTGCATCGCATCAGCGGTGCTCGCACAGGTTTCAAGTGTAACGCCTTTTAGGCGGCTTAAAAATTCGCTGCACTGCTGGTGGGGCTGTGGGTGTGAATAAAGGATTTTAAGCTCTTCCAAACGTAATTCAGAGGTGGCGACCAAGCAGTGCTCAATCGGTAAAGTGAGCTCACCGACAATGTACAAGGTAGTATGTTGCAGCAAATCATACACTTCGTTAATTGAACCTGAACTGGTATTTTCAATCGGCAATACCCCATAGTCGGCATGACCCGATTCAACTGTTTTAGTGACTTCTTTAAACTGATCGCAATTGAGTTCGATCAACTCTGTATTTTTACGACTGAAGTACTCACGGGTTGCAAGATGGGAGTAAGAACCTTTAGCACCTAAAAAAGCAACCCTTGCCAGCGGTTTACGGCTCAGTTGCGGATTGGCTAGATTCTGCAAGTATGCTTGCTGTAGCAAGACGGAGTCTTCAATGATGGTATGAAATAGTTTAGTAATGTACTGAGCATCTAAATTGTATTTTTCTTTACCAGTATTAATCAATTTGACTAAAAGTTGCTGTTCACGTATTGCATCTCTCACTGGTTTTGCGGTTTCCACTTTGCTTTTAGCGACTTCAATGCTGAACTTTCGACGCTCTGCCAGTAGGTTCAGCAGTTGATCATCAAGCTCGTTCAGTCGCAAGCGGATCTCTTCAAGTGAATAGTGCTTTTCAGTCATAAAAATGTCCTTGTAAAAAAGCCTCCCAGTGGGAGGCTTCCTGTTCGTTTTTGACTTATCTTCTGTCAACGAGCATGCCTCCAAGGTTATTGGAGAAAAAAGAAGTCAAAAAAGAACAGTGAGGTTAAGTGCATAAGAAGGTGATTCCTCTTTGAATGTAAAGACACAATAAGCAAGCAACCGTAGAGCGTCAAGCAAAAAAATAGCGCTTGAAAGCGCTATTTTTCATCATATTAAACTTTATTCAACTTCTTCTTCTACTTCCGGTTTGTCGGTACGACGAGCTTCCGGTTTATGGCGCAGTTTGTTAAGTTGGCGTTCTAATTTTTGTTCTACCTCATTGATAGCTGCGTAAAGATCTTCGTGGGTTGCAGAAGCGACTAATTGTCCTTTGGGTACCGTGATAATAGCTTCGAATCTTTTTTGTTTATTGGGCTCTTCACTAAAGCTAGCTTGGCATCCTATGATATCCACTTGCCATTTTTCTAGTTTTTTAAATTTGCTCTCAATGTGAGTGCGGATTGCAGAGGTGATGTCGATATTTTTACCAGTGATAGTTACTTTCATAGATGTTTTCCTCTGTTGCATCCCTCATGGGTTAACTTCAGATTACTGATTTAATACTAAAGTAATGTGATATAGATCACTTTATTGAATGTGATTTCAAAGGGCGAGTTTAAACGTGATCTCACGCAAAGAGTGCTGACAAAGAGTAAAGAAAAAGCTTGTGATTCCTATCAATCTGGATAGATTGGTTAAAGGATCAAGCTAAGAATTTCCCATTTTTAGGGTGTTTTTGCGGCCTAAAAAGAGCGCTGCTCATTTCTTATTCAAGTGTTTTTTGTGATCTTTATTCTAACGATGTTTTGAGCACCTCCCTTTTTATTTCAGTTTTCCCTGCACCACTCATTTTCCAGCCGTCTTTTGCTGGCGTGTTATTATTCCCATCGACTCCAAATAAAAAAACCACTCAAAGCGTGAGTGGTTTTCATGGCGTACCTAAGCTTATTGCAAACTATTGTGGATTGAGTGCAATTAACTTTTGAGTTCTGGCAATGGCATCGTTCAGTTTGAGCTGTTTATACGCTTCCAACTGAATGTGTAATGATTTGCGAGCCGCTTCAGTGTCTGGATACGTTTTTTGTAGCTCCTGAGCACGGTTGATGGCCGCAATCCAAGATTCACGGCGTAAGTAAAAATCAGCTGTGGCAAGGTCATATTCAGCCAGCCTATTTTTTAACGCGAATAAGCGTTTATGAGCATCTTCTGCATAAGGGCTTGTTGGGTAGCGTTGCAGCAGTTTCTTAAAATCAGCAAACGCAGCTTTTACCGGTTCTGGATCACGATCCGCGCGATCGACATTAAATAGGTCATGCATGAAGTTGCGATCTTGTGCCATATGCGTCAAACCACGCATGTAGAGTACCCAATCCATTTTTTCATGGGTTGGATTCAAACGGGTAAAGCGTTCAATGGTCGCTAAACCTAACGCAAGATCATCGTTTTTGTAGTAAGCGTAAATAAGGTCAAGTTGAACTTGTTCTGAATACGCGCCGAAGGGATAACGTGAATCTAACGCCTCAAGTTTTTGAATGGCCGTTAACCAGTTACCACTTTGCAGTGAGGTTTGTGCTTCTGAGTATAATTCAGAAGGCGGCACATCAGGGACAATCTCTTCGCTGCTTGAACAGCCAAATAACAGTGATAATGCGAGTAAGCCTGATAAAGTGTGGTGTTTCATGACAGGAGTCGTTTCCTTGAATTAATGCTTCTTAATTGAGTGCGTAATCGCTTTACAAATCGTTTCGTTACTTTCTTAGCAGTAACAGATACAATGACGCCATATTTTATCCATACTAGACGCTATTAGTCTCACGGTTTTTAAAAAAGTTCGATATGGCTCAGCAGATTGAATTAACAAATACAGTAAAAGATAGCCAGTTAGGTCAACGTTTAGACCAAGCTGTCGCTGAATTATTCGCAGATTTCTCTCGTTCACGTCTAAAAGAGTGGCTTTTAGAAGGCAAAGTTCAGGTCAATGGTGAGGTGATCACTAAACCAAGAACGAAAGTCATGGGGGGAGAAATCATTACGGTCCAAGCCGAGCTTGAAGATGAAGAGCGTTGGGAAGCGCAAGATATACCTTTAAATATCGTGTATGAAGATGACGATATTATGGTCATCAACAAACCACGAGATTTTGTCGTTCATCCAGGCGCGGGTACTCCAGATGGCACAGTCTTAAATGCACTGTTGTTCCACTATCCAGCTATTGCAGAAGTACCTCGTGCGGGGATTGTGCATCGTTTGGATAAAGATACGACTGGTTTAATGGTGGTCGCTAAAACGGTTCCTGCACAAACACACTTAGTTCGAGCGTTGCAAAAGCGTAAGATTACGCGTGAATATGAAGCGATTGTGATCGGTACTATGACTGCTGGTGGGATGATCGATAAGCCGATTGGCCGCCACTCAACAAAACGTACATTGATGGCGGTAAGCCCGATGGGTAAACCAGCGGTAACTCACTATCGTGTGGCCGAGCATTTTCGTGAACATACGCGACTTCGTTTGCGTTTAGAAACGGGCCGTACTCACCAAATTCGTGTGCATATGTCATATTTACAGCATCCTTTGCTTGGGGATACCGCCTATGGTGGCCGCGCTAGGATTCCGAAAGGGGCAACGCAAGAGCTGACCGATATGATCCGTGGTTTTGATCGTCAGGCTTTGCATGCCGTTATGCTTCGACTTGAGCATCCTGTGACTGGTGAAATGCTAGAATTTCATGCGCCAGTACCTGACGATATGATCATTATGGCGGAAGCTTTACGCGTAGATACTAAGTTGAATAAAAAAGACGAGTTCTAATGCAGAAGATCATCCCTAACTGGAATGCACCTAAACATGTAAAAGCTTTCTCCTCGACTAGAGTCGGTGGCTTTTCGTTAGCTCCTTATCAAGGGCTGAATTTAGGCATGCATGTTGGGGATGATCCTTTATCCGTTGAAAAAAATCGCCAATGGCTAACGCAGCAAGCGGCGATGCCCTCTAAACCTATTTGGCTTAAACAAACGCATTCAACACAAGTGCTAGAGGTTACTCAACCTACTCAGCAGATTCTGAGTGCCGATGGTGTTTTTACCCATCAGCATAATGTGGTTTGTTCTGTAATGACCGCTGATTGCTTACCTGTTCTACTCACTAATCACCAAGGCAGCGAAGTGGCTGCAGTTCATGCTGGTTGGCGCGGTTTAGCTAATGGGATACTCGAAAATGCGCTCGCCAAATTTTCTAGTGATATCCTAGCTTGGCTCGGTCCTGCTATCGGTCCTACGGCATTTGAAGTCGGTGATGATGTATACCATGCCTTTGTTGATCAAAATACCAAAGCAAAGGCCGCATTTTCTCTTCAAGAGAATGGAAAATGGCTAGCAAATATTGCACAGTTAGCCACGTTAAGGTTGCATCAATGCGGTGTTTCAGAAATATCAGATAGCGGCCTTTGTACCTTCCATAATCCTCATCAGTTTTATTCCTATCGACGCGACGGAATCACAGGTCGCCAAGCTTCATTTATTTGGATCGAAGAGTAACTTACGCAAGATCAATCTTCCCTGACTTGCCCCTTGAAAAAGCACTAGTGCGTAGCCATCTTTAGCTACGTAAGATTAGTTTCTCAATTAAGGTGAGGAAAGTTGGTATGCGTCTTGATCGATTTACAAGCAAATTTCAAATTGCCATTTCTGATGCTCAATCATTGGCATTAGGCCGTGATCATCAATATATCGAGCCTGTTCATTTGATGGTGGCATTGCTCGATCAAAATGGCAGTCCAATTCGTCCACTTCTTACTATGTTAAGTGTGGACGTTATGCAGTTGCGCTCGAAGCTCAGTGAGATATTAGACCGTTTGCCAAAAGTTAGCGGTATCGGTGGTGATGTTCAGCTTTCTAGCGCAATGGGTACTATGTTCAATTTGTGCGATAAACTCGCGCAAAAACGGCAAGATTCCTACATTTCTTCGGAAGTGTTTTTGCTAGCCGCACTAGAAGATAAGGGCGCGCTTGGTCAATTACTCAAAGAAATAGGGCTTACCGAGAAAAAAGTTTCTGAAGCAATAGAAAAAGTGCGTGGAGGTCAGAAAGTGAATGATCCAAATGCAGAAGAGCTAAGACAAGCGCTTGAGAAATTCACAATAGATCTAACTGAACGAGCGGAACAAGGCAAACTTGATCCTGTCATCGGGCGTGATGATGAAATTCGTCGCACCATTCAAGTATTGCAACGCCGGACCAAAAACAACCCCGTGATTATTGGTGAGCCCGGTGTAGGTAAAACGGCGATTGTGGAAGGGTTAGCGCAGCGCATTATTAATAATGAAGTGCCAGAAGGTCTACGTGGTCGTCGAGTATTGTCATTAGACATGGGGTCTTTGGTCGCAGGGGCTAAGTATCGTGGTGAATTTGAAGAACGCTTAAAATCGGTGCTTAACGAGCTAGCGAAAGAAGAGGGTAATGTCATCCTCTTTATTGATGAGTTGCACACTATGGTCGGTGCAGGTCGAGGCGAAGGCGCAATGGATGCGGGGAATATGCTTAAGCCCGCTCTGGCTCGAGGAGATCTACACTGCGTCGGTGCGACGACTTTGGACGAATATCGTCAATATATAGAGAAAGATCCGGCACTTGAGCGACGTTTCCAAAAGGTACTGGTTGATGAGCCTAGCGTAGAAGACACAGTAGCTATTTTGCGTGGTTTGAAAGAGCGTTATGAGCTCCATCACCATGTGGAGATCACCGATCCCGCTATTGTTGCTGCTGCGAGCTTATCGCACCGTTATATTTCTGATCGCCAGTTGCCCGATAAAGCGATTGACTTGATCGATGAAGCCGCTTCAAGTATTCGAATGCAAATAGATTCAAAGCCAGAATCTTTAGATAAGCTTGAGCGCAAAATTATTCAGCTGAAAATTGAGCAACAAGCGCTAACGAATGAACACGATGAAGCGAGTGAAAAACGCTTACAGGTGTTAAACGAAGAGTTAAAAGTGAAAGAGCGCGAGTTTGCCGAGCTGGAAGAAGTTTGGAATGCGGAAAAAGCAGCTCTTTCGGGTACACAGCATATTAAGTCCGAATTAGAGCAAGCGCGTATGGATATGGATTTCGCACGTAGAGCGGGTGACTTGAACCGTATGTCAGAACTTCAATATGGCCGAATTCCTGAACTTGAAAAGCAGCTCGACCTTGCAACTCAAGCTGAAATGCAAGAGATGACTTTACTGCGCAACAAAGTAACTGATGTAGAAATAGCGGAAGTGCTTTCAAAGCAAACTGGTATTCCAGTTTCTAAAATGCTGGAAGCTGAGAAAGAAAAACTGCTGCAAATGGAGGATGCGCTGCATCAACGAGTTATCGGACAAGTTGAAGCCGTCGAAGTGGTATCAAATGCGATTCGCCGTAGCCGAGCTGGGTTATCTGATCCAAATAGACCGATTGGTTCCTTCTTATTCTTAGGGCCAACTGGTGTGGGTAAAACTGAATTGTGTAAAACACTCGCAAACTTTATGTTTGATAGTGAAGATGCCATGGTGCGAATCGACATGTCTGAGTTTATGGAAAAACACTCAGTAGCGCGATTAGTCGGCGCGCCTCCAGGTTATGTGGGCTACGAAGAGGGTGGCTACTTGACCGAGGCTATTCGTCGTAAACCGTACTCGGTTATCTTGTTGGATGAAGTTGAGAAAGCACACCCTGATGTCTTTAATATCCTACTACAGGTATTAGATGATGGGCGCTTAACTGATGGACAAGGACGCACAGTTGATTTTCGTAATACAGTGGTAATTATGACCTCAAACTTAGGGTCTTCGCAAATTCAAGAACAATTCGCAAGCTTGGATTATGAAGGCATTAAAAAAGAGGTAATGGAGATTGTAGGTAAACATTTTAGACCAGAGTTCTTAAACCGAGTGGATGAAAGTGTAGTATTCCATCCGTTGGCGCAAGAACAAATTAAATCGATCGCTTCTATTCAATTAGCCCGTCTTGGTAAACGAATGGAAGAGAAAGGTTATCAGCTTGAGGTATCTGAAAAAGCGTTAGAGCTGATTTCTCAAGTTGGGTTTGATCCTGTTTACGGAGCAAGACCATTGAAACGCGCGATTCAACAAAGCGTTGAAAATCCATTAGCGAAAGAAATCTTGGCAGGAAGAATCCTACCGGATAAAAAAGTTAAGCTAGTTGTTAGCAATGACCAAATTATTGCTCATCAAGACTAAACATTTACATTCAAAAGGGCCAGAAATGGCCCTTTTTGTTTGAAAATTACTCTCATTGGTTCTTTTGTGAGCTGTCAGTTCGTTTTTATGAGAAAGTTTCATTTTAAGACTTGTGTCCTTCTCTAAACTACCTATAATGCGCCTCGTTGTCAGGGCAGTGCTAGTTACTTCTGCTGATAACAGATGGACACTTGTTTAAAAGAAATAATCGATAAAGTGTTTGACACTTAAGGTTATATCGCTAGAATGTTCGTCCGCTTTGAATGCTTTTAGATAAGCATCCAAGCAAGCTCTTTAACAATATAAACCTATCAATCTGTGTGGGCACTCGTTGATGATAATCAAAAAAGATTTATCAATGAACTGAGTGACCAATCAGAATCAAGTTTACTTGATTTTGGCACAGTCAATTCATT
>NZ_CAWPJH010000044.1:0-186450 GCF_963888445.1 Vibrio sp. B1-2 | reverse complement strand
TCATTAATTATGTTTAGAGCTTGAGAAACATCCATAAAAAAATCCAAGTGCATTAAATACACTTGGATTTTGACAGCTCTGAAGGATCGTTCAACCGATCACTTTGGCCTTAACTGATCGGCATTAGAGCAATTGAGCTCCGTTCTAACGATTATTTTAGGATCGCGATTATCTTAGAACTGTGACAGCTTATCGTAGCGCGAGTCTTTTAGTACATCCTTGACGCGTTTAAGATTTTCACGAAAACCAGAGCCACGGCGCAGGGTGAACCCAGTAGCCAGTACATCAATTACCGTCATTTGCACCACACGGCTTGCCATGGGCATATAGACGTCAGTATCTTCAGGTACGTCAAGAGAGATCGACAACGAGCTTGCTTTGTCCAGCGGTGAATCTTTTGCCGTAATCGCAATGACAGTCGCACCATTTTCGCGCGCAAGATTGGCTATTTCCACTTGGCTTTTAGTACGACCTGTATGCGAAATCAAAACAATTACGTCATTATCGGTACAGTTGATACAACTCATGCGTTGCATCACGATATCTTCAAAGCAAGTGATCGGAATGTTAAAGCGAATAAATTTGTTTTGGGCATCTTTTGCTACAGCAGAAGAGGCTCCTAAACCGAAGAAAGAGATCCGTTTTGCTTGCGTGAGTAAGTCAACTGCACGGTTAATTTGCATTGGATCCAAGCTGTTTTTAGCCACATCCAAACATGCCATAGTCGATTCGAAAATCTTATGGGTGTAGGCGTCTGGGCCATCATCTTCTTCAACATTTCGGTTTACATACGGAGTTCCGTTAGCAAGGCTTTGCGCTAAATGAAGCTTAAAGTCGGGAAAGCCTTTGGTGTCGAGTCGTCGACAAAAGCGGTTTACCGTTGGTTCACTGACATCGGCCATTTTGGCGAGCGTCGCAATACTTGAGTGAATCGCGGTTTGGGGCGAAGCCATAATTACTTCGGCGACTTTACGTTCCGACTTGCTAAAGTTTTCCAGATTTTTTTGAATTTTTTCTAATGTATTCATAGTGTTCACGCGGGCGAAGAGAACAACTCGTTGGTTTTACCCGGTCGCCCTTTGGGGGGATTGGAAATAACACATTTCCAAAAAGGTAAGTTAAACCAACGCCATGCAATGAGTATAAACCTAGGATGTAGATTTCCGTAACAATTCAAGTTAACAATTGATGAGAACATGACAAGCCTCAAACAAAATTTCATGAAAACTACAGAATTTAGATTTAAATCGATGATTAATGGAAATTTCCAGCTCATTAATGATGTATTAGTTACAGCAAAAAGAAATAAATTTTCAATTCGCTGTAACTTACAGGGATTCTAGCTGATGATTCTTTGAGCAAGAAGCTCAATTTTGGCCATCAAATTAGGCGCTAGCGTGGCAATATGTCGCTGCTCATCTAATATCGAGTGCAAGATAGCATGTGTTGTTAGCGGGTTGGCTAGTACCACGCGGAATACGATGGTATCAAGCTTGTCCCAGCGTTCTGGGTTTAAACGGGTTCGAGAGACAAATGAACGCCCCGTTTCCCTTTGTTTTTTCTGCACAAACTGGGTGATTTCATTTAGCAACGCGTTCAGTTCTGCTTTTTGATTGGGCAAGGCTTGTTGCAGTGCTTGGCGAACAAAAGCAGGAATATAACGATAGGTTAAAAGACACAGTTCGGGTTCAGAAATCAGCTCAAAGTCGTCTTGTTCTTTAATTAGATCGGCGAAATAGCGAGCTTTAGCTAGGCTTTGGTCAATCAATAATTCGTAGCCAGGGCGACTAATAATGTGCATGCTAGCGTACACCAACATGGCCATACCTGAACGAGAACCTTCTAACGTATGGCTGCCTAGATCTTTTGAACCTTTCCGCAAAATATACTGCGCATGGTGCTCAATCGAATGCATAGCATCAGGCTTTTTGAATAGTACCATGCCTGCACCCATAGGGATGTAGAGCTGTTTATGTGCATCAATTGTGACGGAGTCAGCCAACTCAATACCATTGAGTAAGTGTCGGTGATTATTCGACATTAATGTTGCACCGCCCCAAGCGGCGTCTACGTGAAAATGACAACCTTCTTGCTGACAAATATTGGCGATATCTCTTAAGGGATCAATGTTGCCTGTTTCTGTCGTTCCGGCGACGCCAACAACCGCAAAAGTTTTAATTTTCTGGCTTTTTAGGTGTGCCATTTGGGCTTTCAAATCTTGTGGGCATAAGCGGTTGTTGTGGTCGGTTTTTACACAAACCAAGCCTTCTTGGCCGATACCCAATACGTCAGCGGCTTTCTTTAAAGAGTAATGGCCACGATCAGACACTAAAATGGCTAACCCGTGGTAACCATAATGACGCATAGCTTTAAACAGCCCCTCTTTTTCGACGCCTTGGAAATCACCATCGGCTTTCAAAGCATTATTACGAGCCACCCACAATGCCGTGATATTGGCAATTGTTCCGCCAGAGCAAAATGCACCGAGCGAATGATTAGCGCTATGCATCCATTGGCTGTAAAAAGCGTCGTTTTTTTGATAGATCAAACGATGCAACATACCCAAAACCTGCCGTTCTAGCGGTGTAAACGCTTTTGACGTTTCAATTTTGACTAAGTTTTGATTCAGCGCAATCATGATCTTTGATAACGGCATCAAGAAATATGGCAGTGCAGATGTCATATGACCAATAAAGCTAGGAGCCGAGGTATGCACTGAATGAGCGACTAAATTATCCAACAAATGCTGAGTATGTTCTGAAACGAACTCCGGTGACTCTGGAATTTGCGGATTAGAGAAATCTTTTTCGATCTCTTTGAGTGGTTTTTCTTCAGCGACAATATGTTCACGCAAGAAGAGGTTCAAATTGCGCGATAGCTCTTGGTCTATTTTTGTCAGTGTTGAATCGGGGCCTTCGGGCACAGTGAAGATCCGTAACAAGCTCTCGAAACTCACATTTGCAGTTTTTTGTTCTGATACCATACAGCTTCGTTATTTTGATTTTATGGAATGCGAGCGGCACAATCTAAACGAAAACGGGACAGTTGTCCCGTCTTAATTCGGCTAGAGTAGAGGCGGCGACTAGTTACAGACTTTCTTTTCGATCAAGGCGATGGCATCGTTATATTTATTCAACGCAGCTTCGATCTGCTTCGGATGACTGAGCAATTCGGCTAAAGCTGAACGTAATTCATAGTTTTTTTCGTTAGGCTTTGCTTGGCGATCTTCATAGGTAATTTTAGCAATGTGGCCGAGATCATCACTGCGTGAGGCCAATACTTTAATGTCGTGCTGTTCTAGTTTTAACCAAGCTTCTACAGGTTGCGAGGTGGCGACTTTCGAAGGATCGTTGCTTAGGTAATAATGGACTGCCGCACGGCTTAATTCAAAGTGATGCTGGCGTCCTTGCAGAAACCATTGGCTAACTTCAGTAAGTTCAGGATATTGCGCGGTCGTTAAGTCTGCGAGATCACTATACCAATGGAGAGACGCGTCGACATAAGCGTCATATTTTTCGGATAAGCATTGGTTATCAGCAGCGAGAGCAACATTCGCTGAAGTTGAGAGCAGTAGGGCAACGAGAACACGTTTCATAAATCTTCCTTTGGGCTTTGTTATTGTGTGGGAGTTTTCTACTCCCTATTGTTAGTTTAAATGAAGGCTAAAGTGATTCCTGAGATCTAGCCTGCAAGTGATACAAAGAACAGCATAAGAATAGGCACCAGTAGGCTGAGAATAAACCCACTGACAATCGCGATCGGTACGCAACGAACCCCGCCAGTTGTCTGGATCACGGGCAAGGTGAAATCCATCGCGGTTGCCCCAGCATAGCCGATGGCAGAGCAAGGTTTGGTTCGGATTAGCATGGGGATCATCACTAAAGCAACCAGTTCTCTAAGTAGCTCTATCATGAAAGAGGCACCACCATAGACGGGGCCGAAAGCATCACCCATTAAAATCCCGGCAAGTGAATACCATCCAAAACCGGAAGCCATGGCTAGTCCTCGATAAATTGGGATATCAAGAATCATGGCCGCAATGATCCCCCCAATCCAAGAGGTCAATATAATGACTAATGCGATGACCATTCCGTATTTATTGAGCAAAATTTGTCGTAGAGTTAAACCACTATTTCTCAACTGAATACCAATAAAGAAAAGTAATACGAACAAGATCCATTCACTGGCAGTGCTCACCCAACTTAAATCGAATCCTAATACAACCCCAAGCGCCAATCCTCCACCGACAACCACAATCAGCTTTACGGATTCTAACGCCATGCTAGATAGTGGCAGTTTTGAATGGTTCGCATCGGTTTTTATGGGTAGGAATTTGTCAATAAAAGGCAAGACCAACAAGTTGCAAGCACCGATCATCAAGAAAAATACGGTGGTAAATTTGAGTATCAACTGTAGGTTACTGCCCAAGTTATCGAGGGCTGCCAAGCTTAAACCCATCAGAAACAGAATGACGTAAACTAACCAAGACGTGGCTTTATTTAATGCTGCTAGCCACTGTTGATTGGCAATAGAAAATAGATACCCCACTATTAGTGGGGCAAAAATAAATAACATCCCTGAGAACATCTCATCCTCTGATTATTTTGGGTTTAGAAGCCGCTTGCGTTGATCACATCATTGAGTTTTGATTTGAATTCAAGCTCACTAAGGTTACTTAAGTTGTATAGCACCTCAGCTCCGGTCGCATTTATTTCGACGTCATGCTCTTCAATCTCTTCATCTTGACGACGAAACAGTAAAAGATGGTGAGCAATACGTGCCACATCAAGGTAACTGACTTCGTGAGAAGATGCGACTAAAGATTGATTTCCTGCTACTTCAAGGAAATCTGAGTCGAACCCCCAACTTCTTAACACAAGCTGACTGGTTTTTGAACATCGCGACTGAAAAATCTGTAGGGCGATGTCTTGATCGAGATAGTTGCCTTTCTCAAGATATAAATGATATTCGTGTACCAGACAAAACAAGCCAATATCCGCAAGTAGACCGACAAGTAAGGCTTTTTCCTGCTCTAAATGTTGATATCGGCTTGGTTCTAGTTGTTTAAATGCGTGAGTTACCATCACCATGGTTGCGCCAAGCTCTCGTGATATGGCGGCGCTATTAACCAATATTTTATTGCATTCTTTGCTTAAGTTTACAGAGTGCTTTAATTGCTCAATCGCTTGGGCTGTTACAATGTCGCGTACTCGTAGTATGCCTAAGCGTGATACAGCCGTGACTAAATCCGTACAGGTAATATTTCGACGATTAAAGACAACAGAGTTTGCTACGCGTACTACAATTGCAGTCAGTCCGGGATCTTCAAGTAGACAATCGGCGACATCTGAAATTTCAGTAGATTCTAATGTGCATAAGCGCTGTATTTTTAGAACAACATCAGGAATAGGAGGAAGTGAAATTTTTCCTGTGCTGAGTGAGTGTTCAACCAATTGAGAAAATTCACTTTCTAACCCTTGGATGAGCATTTGATGATGATCTGGAAGCCAGTAAAAAGATAGATGATTCATAAATTTGTGCTCGATCTGTACTGAAGGCATTTTACCGTCTGCTAACCCAAATAAGCAATCAATTCACCGTCAATCGCATTAATTTGTTTTCTTGATGTATTAATCTTAATACGTTAATGGAAAGCGTATGTGTCAAAAAAATTTATTCATAAACACAATGATGTGATTTCCATCTCATAACTCTGCGCAGATATGTCTATTGATGTGATGTATGCCCAGACTTATTTTGTATCGTTAACTATGATAGTACCCATATTAAGCAAGCTAATACTAAACTACTACAAGCTTGTTACTAACTTACTCTTTTTATTCGCAAAAATACGCTGCTATCTGGTGATCACTATTAATCGGGGAACTTGATTAAGGATCAATGGATATGATTGAGCATGCATTTTTCAATTACGTTATTAAATTTGGCGCATTTCAAAAGCGTTCAATGTTTGGCGGTGTTGGGCTTTTCCAAAAAGAAGCGATGTATTCACTGATTAGTGAAGAGTCTGTTTTTATTCGTGGAGGTGAAGAGCTCGATGATGCACTCACAAAATTAGGTTGCGAAAAATACAAACACGTTAAAAAGCAGACCACTGCAACCGTTAATTATTATGATATTACTGAGCTTTTTGTGAGCAATCATGAGAGCCTAGATACGATCATTGAACGTTCCATCCGCTATTCTGTTGAGCAACGTAGCTTTCAAAAATCCTCTGCAAGTCGTCGACTACGTGATTTGCCAAACATGCAGTTAACGTTAGAGCGTATGGTTAAAAAAGCGGGCATCAATGATGTGGAAACGTTCATGCGCTTAGGTGCTCCTACGATATTTTCTAAAGTGAGAAAAACGTACGGTAGTGACGTCGATGTAAAACTACTGTGGAAGTTTGCTGGTGCGATCGAAGGCATTCATTGGAAATTGCTGCAAGAGCCTCGCAAGCGTCAATTATTAGAAAGCTGCTCATTACGCTGACAGTTTTGTAGCACAGTTATCAAATAAATAGTTATCAAATAAAAAGCCGAGTCTTACGTCTCGGCTTTTTATTGTATTTAGCTTACACCTAGAACTTAAAACGAGTCGTAAACATCAGTTGATCGCCGTAAGCATCATTGATGCGAGCCTCGGCACCGAGAGAGAAAAGTTCTGTAGAATGAAAACGGGCATAAACAGACGCAATCCAGTCATCATTGTCATCGATAGAAACAAAGCCACCTTTGCCACCAACTTCTAACTGTGGTCCAAGCCATTGACGTACGCCAAGGTTTAATTCCATTCCGGTATCGGTGCTTTTATTATCGCGGGTATCTACGACGCGTAATAGCATTTCACCCGTGAAGTCAGCCCAGTTGTTAATAGGAGCATGAAAGCCAAAACCTGCGGCTGCGTCAAAATCACCTTCAAACTCAGAGTCTATACGACCAATAACATGTGCATTTGGGTGAATTGATTTGCTCATCGCAGCACCAAAGGTGACTGGACTTGCTCCAATACGAGCTTCGATATAGTCGTAACTAAAATTGCTCATGACGGATGGGCTATTTCGGTCTATTTCTGCCAGTGTTTGGCCTGAGGCTAGCAGCAAAGCGGCTGCAATGATTGTTTTACGCATAGTCACTATAAACCTATATTTTTAGTTTATTTCCATGGTCAGTCGCGGAATACCCGCGGTGACATTAAAGAATTTAGACATCATAGTGCATAGATTGACATTGTCGCCATTAAAAAGTGTCATTCTTTTGTTGTCTTCGCAAAAAATAAGCAAAGAGAGTGCCATTTCTTCGTTAGGATATTTTATTCACCAAAACTGATGCGGTTTTGTGCGATCGCATTGAAGATTTTCTCGGCATCCAAGACTCTGGCCCAAGGCATTAAATCTGATTCGTTTTCAATCATATATTGTGTTAATTGATCTTTGATAACATCGCGAAGTTTGTTCCCATCCCAAGGTTTGGCTACATAAAAATGTAGGCTGGCATGATTCACCGCTTCTACGGTGTCTTCTAGCCCTGCTTGGCCTGTTAGTAGTACTTTGCGTGTATGTTGCGTCTCTTCATTGCGGCTTAATTCAATTAAGAAACTAATGCCTGTTTGTTCGGGCATAATGTGATCGCACAAAATTAAGGCCAGCTTGATATTTTGAGCTTGGTGATCGGCAATCACTTCTTTTGCCTCTGCAACAGATTCTGCGGCTTCTAAGATAAAAAACTCTTCAAATTCGTCGAGGTCTTGTATGACGCTGTCCAATACTTCACGTTCATCGTCCACGCATAAGATCAAAAATTTGTTCATGATATTCTCCTTAATCATCAGCACGACAAGTTATCGACTAACTGGCAGCCATACCGTCATCGTCGTGTATTTATCCTGTTCAGATTGAACATCGATCCAACCTTGATGCTGGTGGACTATTTGTTGGCAGACAGAAAGCCCAATACCGAGTCCAAAGTTACCTTCTTTTTTCGTCGTGTAATTTAATGTGAAGATACGCTCTTTCTGCTCGTACGGGATCCCACAACCATTATCCGTGAAACTGATGGTCACAAAAGATTGATTACCCTGTTTTGCTAATGTGGTTGCAATGTGCAGTACGCCATTGGCCGGAAAGGCATCAATAGCGTTTGAAATGAGGTTTGTCCATACTTGTTGTAAAGCAATCGGCTGACAGATAATCAAAGGTAAATCGGCATACTCTTTCTCGACTTTGTGGCGCTTAAGACGATTTTCGAAAATAACCAGAGTGTCTTCAATACCTTCATGAATATTGACCTTGTGCAGCGCTTCATCATCAGGGCGAGCATATCCTTTAAGGCTTCGTACCATATCGGCGATGCGTTGTGCACAAACATTGATAGAACGAAGTGTACTACCTGTTAGGAAATAGTTTTCTAACTGTTCCAGTGTTTCTAACGTTTTTTCGGGATCGTGTTTAGCCGATTGTCGGAGCACAAGATCATCATCCAGATTCAGCTTGACCAATTTTTTCGCGATCAAACGGTGATGAATGTCATTTTCTATCGCTTTAGCACGAGCCCGTTCTTCCGATGTAGACGTAGGTTTGGCTGAAAGTGCACTTCTTAATAGCTGGCTGCCTTTATGCTGAAGATTTTGATGTTCAGTCTCTTGGACTAAGTGCTCAATCTTGTCTGACAATGTTTCGGTTCCACGTAAAATTGCGGCGACAGGATTGTTTAGTTCATGAGCGACACCTGCAACAAGCTGACCGAGCATGGCCATTTTTTCCCGCTCGATTAATTGCTGATGCGCTGACTCAAGTGATTCGAGCGTTTTTTGTAGTTGCAATTTAGTGTTAATACTGCGTTGTAAGCGGCGGTTAAAATGGCGGAGCAGCAAGTTAGTAAATAGGGGCAATAGCCGAGTATCCGAATGCATGACTTTTGCAAACACATCTCGGTCTAGTTTAATCACATCGGTTTTAGTCAGGGTGACGGCAGTAGAAAAAGATTTCTCACCAGTCACAAAAGACATACCACCGACAATGTTGCCTTTTTTGTGGCGAACCACTTCTCTTTGTTGCCCTAAATCATCTTTTTTATACAGGGCTACTTCACCTTCAGTGATGAACCAAAGAAAGCGGTTCTCTTCTCCCTCTTTGGTAAGAAAGTGATTAGTGGAGTAGGTTCGGCAGGCGCGAGTTTCATCTTCATTTTCAAAAAATTGGTGTAAAGCACCAATTACTTGCTCAGCCAGTTCTGTATCAGAAAGCTTGTGGTAATCGGAGATAAAACCATCTCGATAACTGCGCATTTTATTATCGATGTGCGCGCGTAAGATGCGCTGTTGATCAAGTATTGTGCTGTAGTTGAGAATGTTGTCTTTATCATGATCTAAGATGTAGGTCGTGAGCTCTTTTTGGACGGTTTTATAGAGCACGTTATTTTGTAGTGGTTTAGTGAGACAGTGATCTAATCGCCCCTCATTGACGGCGGTGAGAATGGCTTGAATATCTTGTCCGCAGCTTATCAGCACTTTCCGCGCTGAACGCGTGTGGGTTGATTTATCGAGTTGAGTCAAAAAATCCGCACCATCAAACTGCTCATGGTGACTGGCAATGACCAATGCAATCGTTTGTTGCTGTTCGTGCAAATATTCTAGGGCTTGCTCAGCTTCATCTATGGTGTCCGCTGTATGAAGATCAAATTTAGTGGCGAACGGAGCTAACTCAGCTCGCAACTGTTCTGTGCTGATTGGGTTATTGTCTAAACAAAGTAGTGCGTAATGGTTCACACAAGCCTCTACTGTCATCGCTGTTTTGACTACTGTAGCAAGTATTACGCAGTGGGTTTGAGAGCTAGGTTTTAGAATTTCTCATCACATCTTAGCAATACTCTGACCTAACACCATGTTTTGGTTTTCAATTGTTTACGGTAGACTGGGTAAAATCTTCAGGAATAGAACACTATGAAACAGTTAAAAATCATTGGTGCGGTTGGTGGTGCTATCGTCTTAGCAGCATGCTGGCCGTTGGCTGTCGGACAAATCGGTGAAAAGGTGATCACTAACGGTATTGCAAATATCTCTTCAGGTTCAATCGAGGCGGACATTGTCAGTTATAAGCGCGGTTACCTTTCATCAACCGTGCAAACCCGCTATCAGATTGCAGATAAAACGCTCAAACAACAGTTGGTTGCCGATGGTTTACCGACCCAAGTTTTAGTCAATAGCGAGGTTAAGCATGGCCTGTTGAGTTTAACAGCAACATCCGTTATTGCTGATCAAGAAAATCTACCATTGACGATGACCAGTATCACGCAGTTGAATGGCAATACTCAATACACTGTGGCGCTAGACAGTTGGCACTACCAAAGTGAAGATGGCGAGATGACGTTCTCGACAACGCCCGCCACATTGAAAGGTGATATTTCGGTGCTAGGTGAAATCACTTATCAACTGAATGTTCCTTCTGTTGAGTTGGATTTTACCAGTGGTGAAAAAATGATGCTTTCACAGCTAACTGGTCAAGGTATAGGTAAACAAGATAAAGGCTTCTGGCTAGGACAACAGTCATTGGCGTTAGCAAAAATTAATCTTGTCGATGGCTTAGGTGAAAATACGCTGAGTATGGACAACATGCGTTATTCCTTTGATTCGGTATTAAAAGGAGAGCCTTCTCGTTTTGATAGTAATCACTTGATTGAGATGGATAAATTAACTTATAGCGAAGGCGAGGTGAAGGACCTCAATCTTGATTTTACCTTGGGTGATTTAGATGGTGACGCTTTTGAGAAGCTTTCAACGCTTTACCAAAACAGCCCAGAACTTTCTGATGAGGACATTCAGCAAGCACTACCTTATGTGCAATCATTATTCGAGAAAGGTTTTTATCTATCGATGAATAAAATGGCGCTAAAAGTCGGCCAAGGTGAGTTTGAATCAAACTGGAAGATAGCGGTTCCTGAAGGGACAAATAATGTGGTGCAAGATCCGAGTACCATTTTACCAGCCTTAACCGGCCACATTGATACCTTCATTTCTGACCAGCTGGTTGAAGATTTTCCTTTTATCCAGCAAGGTATTGATGAGCTTGTTGTGATGGAAATTATGCAGCAAACCGATCAAGGATATCGACTCCAAGCTGAACTGAAAGAGGGCAACTTGGAATTTGAAAATGGCAACCAAATGCCGCTATTGACACTATTACTTCCGGCATTGATGCGATAGCGAACGGCGCTCAAGCAAACGATTTCGCGAGTTTTAGCAATCAGTAAGAGAAAAGAGCCGATAGAAGCTCTTTTCTCGCTTTTTATCCACATCAAAAAGTGGTATTAATCACATTAATTGTCGATAGCAGGAGCAAGGAACTCATGGAATCAAATCAAGCGGGCCCAGTCTATAATTTCAGCGCAGGCCCAGCAGCCTTACCTAAAGCCGTGATGGAAAAAGCGCAAGCCGAGTTTATTAACTGGCACGAGCTTGGCACGTCCGTTATGGAAATTAGTCATCGCAGTAAACCTTTTATTCGCGTTGCTCAAGAAGCGGAGCAAGATCTGCGAGATTTGCTTAATATCCCGAGTAATTACAAAGTATTATTTTGTCAGGGTGGAGCGCGCGCTCAGTTTGCGGCGGTGCCTTTAAACTTATTAGGCGATGCGACTAAAGCGACCTATATTGATGCGGGTTACTGGGCTGAAAGTGCGGTCAAAGAAGCGAAGAAATATTGTGAAATCGATGTTTTCAACGCCAAAGTGACCAAAGAGGGCAAAACAGCGGTATTACCAGCTAGCGAATGGAAAATCGATCCTGAGTCGGCTTACGTGCATTTTTGTCCGAATGAAACGATAGATGGTATTGAGATTAATGATTTACCAGATACAGACAAACCGATTGTAGCTGATATGTCATCTACGATTTTGTCGCGCCAAATAGACGTCTCAAAGTACGGAGTCATTTATGCGGGAGCGCAGAAAAACATTGGGCCAGCGGGGATCTGTATTGCGATTGTTCGTGATGATTTGCTTGATTTAGCCAGTGATGTGCTACCGACTATATTGAATTATAAAGTGCAAGCTGAACAAGATTCTATGTTCAACACGCCGCCTACGTTTGCGTGGTATTTGTCGGGTCTCGTGTTCAAGTGGCTAAAAGGGCAGGGTGGTGTCGCGGCGATTGAGAAAATCAACCGCGAGAAAGCAGCGCTGCTTTATAACGCAATTGATGAGTCACCTTTCTATCGCAATACCATTCACCCAGACAACCGTTCACTGATGAATGTGCCTTTCCAATTAGTGAAACCAGAGTTGGATAGTACGTTTTTAGAGTTGGCTGAAGCGCGTGGTTTAGTCTCGCTGCAAGGTCACCGAGTCGCGGGTGGTATGCGTGCCTCGATTTACAATGCGATGACACTGGAAGGCGTTCAAGCCTTAGTTGATTTTATGCAAGAGTTTGAACAGCAGTACGCCTAACGTTTTTTGATGGTATCAAAAACGATATAACATAAAATACGACCTTAAAAAACAAAGCCCACTAAGTGGGCTTTGTCATTAATCGGCTAGATTGAAGAGCATTACAATTTGTCGGTTAACTCAATTGCTTGGCCAATATAGTTGGCTGGTGTCATCTCTTTCAAGCGTGCTTTTTCAGCTTCAGGTAGCGCAAGGCCATCAATAAAGTGGCGCATTGCTTCACCATCGACTCGCTTACCGCGCGTGAGTTCTTTCAATTTTTCGTACGGTTTTTCGATGCCGTAGCGGCGCATAACTGTTTGCACTGGTTCAGCAAGGACTTCCCAGTTTTTATCGAGCTCAGCAAGCAGCGCATCACGGTTCACTTCCAGTTTACTGATCCCTTTTAGCGTTGAAGTGTAGGCGATGATCGCATAACCAACACCCACACCAAGGTTACGCAGCACGGTTGAATCTGTTAAGTCACGTTGCCAGCGAGAAATAGGCAGCTTTTGTGCTAGGTGATTGAACACGGCATTAGCAAGGCCTAGGTTGCCTTCTGAGTTTTCAAAATCGATCGGGTTGACTTTATGTGGCATTGTCGATGAACCAATTTCACCCGCAATGGTTCTTTGTCTGAAGTGGCCCAAAGCGATATAGCCCCAAATGTCACGATCGAAGTCGATCAGAATAGTATTGAAGCGGGCAACGGCATCAAATAGCTCTGCGATGTAATCATGTGGCTCAATTTGTGTGGTATAAGGGTTCCACGCCACACCTAGCGATTCAGTGATAAACTCTTCACTAAAGGTATGCCAGTCGAGTTCTGGATAGGCTGAAAGGTGAGCGTTGTAGTTACCTACTGCGCCGTTTACTTTTGCGAGAATCTCGATATTGGCAATCTGCTTATATTGGCGTTCCATACGGTACGCTACGTTAGCCATCTCTTTACCCATAGTACTTGGTGATGCTGGCTGTCCGTGGGTACGAGACAATAACGGAATATCGCGATATTCTTCTGCTAAGTGACGAATCGCATCAATAATGTTGCGCATTTCAGGAAGAAGCACGGTATCGCGAGCTTCTTTGAGCATTAGCGCGTGAGATGTGTTGTTGATGTCTTCTGAAGTACAAGCAAAGTGAATGAATTCATTAACGGCGTGCAGCTCAGGAACACCCGCTACTTTTTCTTTTAAGAAATACTCTACAGCCTTAACATCATGGTTCGTTGTGCGTTCAATTTCTTTAATACGAGCGGCATCTTCTTCGCTAAAATTGTCTGCTATCGCATTAAGAAATTGATTTGCTTCATCACTGAATGCTGGAACTTCGGCAATTCCAGCAGTGGCTGAAAGCTTCTGTAACCAACGAATTTCAACAATGGTCCGATACTTGAGGAGACCAAACTCACTAAAGATACTGCGTAACGCAATCGTTTTACTTCCGTAGCGGCCGTCTACCGGTGAAACAGCAGTCAAGGCTGACAGTTCCATGTTTTTCTCCTGAATTTTGAGGTTAAGTGTGAGAGTGAATTCTTTGCGTCAATATTAGACTCGAGCTAATAAAATCTGAGCTTGTTCGATCATTTTCTTACGACCGAAGATCAGATGGCGACGCTTTCCTCCAACCTGACGCCACAAGACAGCGCAACGAATTCCTGAAAGGAGTAAGGCGCGCACTTTGTGCTGGGTTGAAGTTTGTTGAAGTATGGTAGGGGTTCCAGTGACTTGGATTCTCGGGCCAATAGGGCTGATAACATCCAAGTAGATACTGGCAAGGTTGCTGATCATCTGATCATCAAGCAAGTCAAAGTGGTTGACTTGACGTTCAATCGTTTGAATACGATCGCCCAGCTGTGACATCGCATCACGACGAGCGCTTAATTTACGCTCTAATGCCATCAGGCTAATGATATAGCGAGTGATTTCACTCCCTGATGGCGTGCTATCAATACCTTTCACCAAACATTCGAGGCCAATTTTTAAGTTGGCCTCAGAGCCGAAGACATCAAGTGTATTGTTTGGATTAGTACTTAAGATAGCCGTTAGAGAAGTTTCAAACGCGTCTGAATCACAGTGACCATTTTTTGCTACGTGTTGCACTAAAGCGACAGCTTGGCAGATACCCGCAAAAGCGATGGTACGGTCATAAAGGGTGTTAGCCACGTTTATTACTCCTAAGTTGTTTAAATTCGCTGCTCAATAATTCCACCGCCAAGACACACATCGCCTTGATAGAAAACCGCGGATTGACCAGGCGTGACGGCCACTTGTGGCTCATCAAAAATGACTTTAATGTTTTCATCATCAATAGGGATGATGGTACACGCTATATCCGTTTGACGGTAACGTGTTTTTACCGTGCAGCTTAGCGTTGCTTGGATTGGTGTACGATCAACCCAGTGTAATTGGGAAGCGATCAAGCCATGAGATTTCAATAATGGGTGATCAGCGCCTTGGACTGCAATCAAAACGTTACGTTTAAGATCTTTATCAGCGACATACCATGGGTCTTCGTTACCGCCACCGCCTTTTTGGCCACCAATGTGTAACCCTTTGCGTTGACCTAAAGTGTGGTACATCAGGCCTTGATGTTCACCAATAACGAGACCTTCTGGTGTTTCAATTTTACCCGGTTGTGCTGGTAAATAGCGAGACAAGAAGTCGGTAAATTTGCGCTCGCCGATGAAACAGATACCAGTTGAATCTTTTTTCTTCGCCGTCACCAAACCTTGTTCTTCCGCAATGCGTCGAACTTCGGGTTTTTCTAAATCACCGACAGGAAATAAGCTACGAGCCACTTGTTCATGGCTTAGTGTATAGAGGAAGTAGCTTTGGTCTTTGTTGTTGTCCAAGCCGCGCAGCATTTTTGGTTTGTCATTACCTTCAGGGAAGGTGCGTCGAACATAGTGGCCCATGGCGATATAATCGGCATCTAGCACTTCATCTGCAAACTCTAAAAAGGCTTTAAACTTGATTTCTTTGTTACAAAGAATGTCTGGGTTGGGAGTTCGCCCTGCTTTATATTCCTCAAGGAAATATTCAAATACGTTGTCCCAATATTCGGCGGCAAAATTAATGGTATGAAGAGGGATGTCTAACTTATCGCACACGGCTTGTGCATCGGCTAAATCTTCCGCCGCTGTACAATATTCCTCGTTATCATCTTCTTCCCAGTTCTTCATGAACAGGCCTTCGACTTGATAACCTTGCTCTTTGAGAAGATACGCCGAAACGGAGGAGTCAACACCACCGGACATGCCGACGATGACTTTCTTTTGGCTGTTTGCGCTGCGGTTGTCTGACATTACTTAATACCACTCAATTGACTTGGTCGCAGATTCTAGCAGAAAGATTTTCGTCGCGACAGATCCGAGACAGCAATCACACTTCTATCTGGTTTAATTGGCGTCGTATCTGTCAATGTCAGCAGAAATTAGTTTTAGAATTCTACAATGGCTTATGGCATAGTGCGTGCCATTTTAAAGCGTAACAAAAGGCCACAAAATGCAAGATGACAATCAGATTATGGATGACGCGTTCCTCATTGAAACAGTAGAGAATCAACTCGCGGACGGAAATCCGTTAAAGGTCAAAGAAACCTTGATGCGCTTGATGATGACAGGTCACTCAAGGGAGGATGCCGTTGCCTCTATTGCTTGTGCGCTTGCAATTGAGATTTTTGATGTGATGAAAAACGAAGGGCAATTTGACCTAAAACGCTATTCAGAGCATTTAGATAGGTTACCTGATCTCAGCTTTATGGAAGGTGAATAAAAATAATCAAGAGCAAACGTTTGCTATAATTGCCTTAGTTGCCGCGCTAATGGGTGCGCGGTAGAATCGCGCATCTTTTTCTCCTCTACTCAGACTGACGTTATGAAATTTCCTGGCCAACGCAAATCAAAGCATTACTTTCCTGTTCATGCACGTGACCCACTTGTTATCCAAGCACAAGAAAATAAAAAAATGTCACGTACACATATTATTGGTATTGACCAGACCTTGGTGGATATAGAAGCGAAAGTAAATACTGACCTCATCGAAAAATATGAGCTTAGTAAAGGCCATTCGTTAGTGATTGACGATCAGAAGGCCGAAGCGTTGTACACTGAGCTCAAACAAAATGGTCTGATTACTAACGAATATGCTGGGGGAACGATTGGCAACACATTACACAATTATTCGGTGCTGGCAGATGATCGCTCAACGTTGTTAGGTGTGATGAGTCAAGATATAAAAATTGGTAGCTACGGTTATCGTTATTTATGTAATACATCAAGTCGGATGGATCTGAATTATTTACAAGCGGTCGATGGAGCGATTGGGCGCTGCTTTGCCTTGATCACAGAGGATGGAGAAAGAACCTTTGCTATTAGTGAAGGGCAAATGAACCAACTTCGCGCAGAAAGTGTTCCAGAAAAAATATTTAAAAGTGCTTCAGCCTTAGTATTGACTGCTTATTTAATTCGCTGCAAAACTGGTGATCCAATGCCAGAGGCAACAATGAGAGCGATTGAATATGCTAAGAAATATGATGTACCTGTTGTTTTAACCTTAGGTACTAAATTTGTTATTCAAGATGACCCTCAATTTTGGCAAAATTTTTTGCGTGATCATGTCACTGTTGTTGCCATGAATGAAGATGAAGCCGAAGCATTAACCGGGGAAAGTGATCCTCTTGCAGCGTCAAATAAAGCTTTAGATTGGGTCGATCTTGTATTATGCACCGCAGGACCAGTCGGTTTATTTATGGCAGGATATACTGAAGATGCAGCGAAACGTGAAACATCGTTGCCACTATTACCTGGTTCTATTGCTGAATTCAATCGTTATGAATTTAGTCGCCCAGCATCAAAAATAAGTTGTGAAAATCCGATACGTGTTTATTCTCATATTTCACCGTATATGGGTGGGCCTGAGAAAATTAAAAATACTAATGGTGCGGGAGATGCGGCGTTGTCGGCATTGCTTCATGATATGGCAGCCAATAAATATCATAAAGAGAACGTCCCTAATTCGAGCAAGCATCAGAATAACTTTTTAACCTATTCATCCTTCTCGCAAGTTTGCAAATATTCCAACCGTGCCAGTTATGAGGTGCTAGCCCAGCATTCACCTCGTCTGTCCCGTGGTTTACCTGAACGTGAAGACAGCTTAGAAGAAGCGTATTGGGAAAGATAAAAAATTAAAATAATAAAAAGGCTCCGTTAGGAGCCTTTTTATTTGCTAAAGAGTTATTAAATCTCGAATTCGTCTAGAGATTTACCTGCATCAAGTTGCTCTTGAATTGCAGAAGGTGTGCGACCTTGACCTGTCCATGTTTTTTCTTGGCCATTGGCATCAAGATATTTGTATTTTGCTGGACGAGGTGCGCGTTTGCCTTGAACTTTAACTTTGTTCTTAGTTTCACCAGAAAGTGCAGAAATTAATGCACTTACATCAATACCGTCTTTGGCAATCTGTTCTGCAATCGCAGCCAGCTTAGCTTCTTGTTCTGCGCGAGCAGAGCGTTCTTCTTCTTCCGCTTCTCTGCGTTCTTGAACAACGATCGTTAATTTATCTAGTGCTTCTTCAAGCTGCTCTAGAGTGAGTTCACGAGAAAAAGCGCGTAGGCTACGAATATTAAGTAGAGTTTTTGTTAATTCAGACATGACTATTCCTATTTGATTTAATTTAGTCGACACAGCAATAATAAACTGCTGAATTGGTACTTACAATATTAGATTCAAATATTAATGAAAATTTTATAGATAAATAAAAATCAAAAAAATATGAACTTGTTAGTGATGAGCTAATTTCATACATAAGTAGTAGTATCAAGAAGATCATCAATGATTTTTAGATAAACTTATAATTAATGTTTTTTATTATAATCTTCGTGATATTCATTGCACCACATTATGAAAGAAGTCTCAATGTTTCTTAATGAATGTGACCAATAATTGATGCACTTTGATGACATGATCGGTTGCAATGCATTCGTTGTTAAGTACAATGTCATTTACCTAAAGCGAAGTAAGACATTTATCATTGTTAAAATGACTTAATAACGGTGATTTATTGTACTTTCTTTGACGTAGAGGTGCGGTAAAAAATAGTAACTTTTGTTGGGGTAATGCCAATGAACAAAAGTGAAAGGTTTTATCGCCGAAGTAAGTATGCACATTAAAGCAGCTTGCTGGGGTTGTATTCGAATAGGAACAACACTGCCATAGTCTATTCTTTTTTTAAACTATGGAGCGCTACTGTAGGGTTGGGTGAAGTGTTCGCTTCCCTTTCGCTTAGTTCAACATGAATTACGTGGTTATCTTAGCTCGTAATTTGTCTGCAGTAGATCTCTAACCATTTACTTACTGGTTTTTGAAGATCATGAATTTAATCGATTTTGCATCATCTCCTCTGTCGCTGTTACCGCCTCTGGTAGCATTAAGTTTGGCTGTTCTTACACGCAGAGTACTTGTTTCATTAGGTGTCGGTATTGTATTAGGCGCGGTATTACTCGCGGATTATTCTTTTGGTAGTGCATTCAGTTATGTTGCTACTAAGGTATCAAGCGTCTTTGTTGCTGATGGCGGCATTAACACTTGGAATATGAGTATCGTCGGGTTTTTGCTTTTATTAGGTATGATGACCGCGTTATTAACTTTGTCTGGCGGTACTCGTGCTTTTGCCGAATGGGCACAAGTCCGCGTAAAAAGTAAACGTGGCTCAAAACTGCTGGCGGCATTTTTGGGTGTGTTTATTTTCGTTGATGATTATTTTAACAGTTTAGCCGTAGGTTCTATTTCTCGTCCTGTGACTGACCGCTTTTATGTATCTCGCGCTAAACTTGCCTATATCCTTGATTCAACTGCAGCACCAATGTGCGTTGTGATGCCAGCTTCTAGCTGGGGCGCGTACATTATGACGATTATTGGCGGTATTCTCGTTTCTCACGGGATTACCGAATATTCGGCATTGGGCGCGTACATGCGTTTAGTACCAATGAATTTTTATGCCATTTTTGCATTACTGATGGTGTTTGCGGTGGTGTGGTTCCAATTAGATATTGGTCAAATGCGCCAGCATGAAATTAATGCCTCCCAAGGCCGTGGATTTGACGACGCAAATGAAAACGATAGCCAAGACGCACATGAGTTAAATGAAGAGCTTGATATCAAAGAGAGCGAACATGGCAAAGTGTTGGATCTGGTTCTGCCTATCGTATTACTCATCATTGCAACGGTTTCAGCCATGTTATTTACGGGTGGTAAATCTTTAGCCGCAGACGGTAAAGCATTTGATCTACTGGGTGCGTTTGAAAACACCAATGTTGGCGCTTCATTGATTTACGGCGGGCTAGTTGGCTTGGCGATGGCTCTGTTTACTGTGTTTAAGCAAAAGCTGCCAATGAATGACATCAGTAATACATTGTGGATCGGTGCTAAATCGATGTTTGGTGCGATTTTGATCCTGATTTTTGCGTGGACAATTGGCTCTGTTATTGGGGACATGAAAACCGGTGCGTACATGTCATCTTTGGTTCAAGGTAATATTGATCCGCATTGGCTACCGGTCATCTTATTCTTACTATCGGGCGTGATGGCGTTTTCAACCGGCACTTCTTGGGGAACGTTTGGCATCATGTTGCCCATTGCTGGAGATATGGCCGCGGCGACCGATATCGCTCTAATACTCCCTATGCTGAGCGCGGTGCTCGCTGGTTCCGTTTTTGGTGACCACTGTTCTCCTATTTCTGACACCACCATTTTATCGTCGACAGGCGCGCGTTGTAATCATATCGATCACGTTGCGACACAATTGCCGTATGCACTGGCTACGGCCTTGGTTTCGAGTGTCGGTTTTGTTGTTTTAGGAATGACAGCGTCAGTGCTGATCTCGTTGGCTTGTGCTTCTGTTGCATTTATCATTGTGTGCATGATTATGGCCGCTATGGCGAAATCAAAAATGACACATTGCGAGACGTTGTAGCTGTATTTTGGTTAAATAGAGTTGATAAAAGGGAAACGAAAGTTTCCCTTTTTTATTACTGGTGCACGACGGCGAAAAAAGATTTTAAAAAAGCAAAATTTTTAGTTGAAAAAGAACATCAGCTTGGTTAGTGTGGAGTCAAGACAGCAAACCAATAAGAGCTGATAAGTATGCGTAATTTTGTAATGAACATTCATCATCACCATCACCCTAAATAATCTTTCGGGGAGATGTACGCATACCCGGGAGGCAGGAAACTCCCGGTGGTTAAGTCAAAGCATTTAGATTAAAACCCTCGGGAGAACGCAAATCTCCCGAGGGTTTTTTCATTTTGCTTTAACTCAATTCCAAATACATTCAATACATTGCACAGGGAAATTGTCATGCAAACACAACGCCTAAGAATTGCCATCCAGAAGAAAGGTCGCTTGAGCTCAGAGTGCCAAGACTTACTTAAAAAATGCGGCGTAAAATTCAATATTATGGGTGAGCGTCTTGTCGTTCACTCTCTCAATATGCCGATCGACCTACTGCTAGTGCGTGATGACGACATACCCGGGCTGGTGATGGACGGTGTGGTTGATCTCGGTTTCATTGGTGAGAATGAGCTGGAAGAGGTGCGTTTAGAACGCTTGTCGCAAAATAAGAAAAGTGAGTTTGTTTCACTGCGCCGTCTTGATTTTGGTGGCTGCCGCTTATCCATCGCGATCAATAAAGACCAGCAGTACAACGGCCCTCAAGATTTGGCGGGTAAACGCATCGCCACAACTTATCCGCAGTTACTCAAAGCGTACATGGATGAAAAGGGCATTGATTTTAGCACTTGTGTGCTCACCGGTTCTGTTGAGGTTGCGCCACGAGCTGGCCTAGCTGATGCGATTGCTGACCTTGTTTCTACTGGCGCAACATTAGAAGCGAATGGTCTCAAAGAGGCTGAAGTTATCTTCCAATCCAAAGCAACACTCATTCAGCGTCAAGGTGAATTCAGTGAAGATAAGCAAGCATTGATTGCTCGGTTATTGACGCGTATGCAAGGTGTGATTCAAGCCAAAGAGTCCAAATACATCATGCTGCATGCTCCGGTTGATCAATTAGAAGCAATTAAAGATTTACTTCCGGGAGCGGAAGACCCAACAGTGCTGCCTTTATCGGCGGAGAAAAATCGCGTTGCAGTGCATGTGGTCAGTACCGAGAACCTATTTTGGGAAACCATGGAGCGCCTAAAAGCATTAGGGGCGAGTTCTATTTTGGTTTTACCTATCGATAAAATGATGGAGTAACGGCGATGAGAACTGTCGTTTGGCAATCGTTGAGTGAAACTCAGCAAGATTCAATTTTAGAACGCCCGGCTATTACTGAAGGAGCTAATGTCACTGCTGCCGTGAGCGCCGTGATTGCGCAGGTGAAAGCGCAAGGTGACCAAGCGTTAATTGAGTTAACTGAAAAATTTGACCGCGTGAAACCGGATTCAATTCGCGTCTCAAGTGGTGAGATTGATGCGGCGTGCGAGCGTCTTTCTGACAAGATGAAACAAGCACTTCAACAAGCTTATGAGAATATTACTAAGTTCCATAAAGCACAAAAGCTGCAACCGATCAAAGTAGAAACGCAGCCGGGAGTGGTGTGTGAACAAGTCACGCGTCCAATTAATACGGTGGGCTTATACATTCCCGGAGGCAGTGCGCCTTTACCTTCTACCGTATTAATGTTGGGTGTTCCTGCACAAATTGCAGGGTGTCGTAAAGTGGTGCTCTGCTCACCGCCACCGATTGCGGACGAAATCCTCTACGTGGCCAAGCTGTGTAACATTGATGAGGTGTACAACATTGGTGGTGGTCAAGCGATTGCAGCAATGGCTTATGGGACTAAATCCGTTGCTAAAGTAGACAAAATCTTCGGCCCCGGTAATGCCTACGTGACAGAAGCAAAACGTCAAGTGAGTAATGATTTTCGCGGTGCAGCGATTGATATGCCAGCGGGTCCTTCGGAAGTGTTGGTGATTGCTGATGATACGGCTGATGCCGATTTCATCGCGGCTGATCTGCTTAGCCAAGCTGAGCACGGACCTGATTCACAAGTTGTGTTAGTGACCCCTTCAGCGGTGATTGCCGATCAAGTAACAGATGCAGTGCAAAAGCAGCTAAAAAGCTTATCTCGCGCCGCCATTGCAGAAAAGGCCTTGGCTTCTAGTTTGATCATTATCGCTGAGTCTTTGACCCAAGCGGTTTCTATCTCGAACTACTACGGCCCTGAACACTTAATTGTGCAAACGCGGAACCCTCGTGAGCTGTTGCCGTTACTTGATAACGCTGGCTCAATTTTCTTAGGTGAGTGGTCACCAGAATCAGCTGGTGACTACGCTTCGGGTACCAACCACGTTTTACCAACATACGGTTACACGCGTACTTATTCTAGCCTTGGTTTAGCTGATTTTAGTAAGCGCATGACGGTGCAAGAACTCAGCGCAGAGGGCTTACAAGGGTTAGCGCCAACCGTGGTCACAATGGCAGAAGCTGAAGGATTGGATGCACACAAACGTGCGGTCACCATTCGAGTCGAAAAATTGCAAAAGGCGAAAAAATAATGGAAAAACTGGCTCGTAAGCAAATTCAAGCACTGAAACCTTACTTATCGGCTCGCCGTATTGGCGGCAGTGGTGATGTGTGGCTCAATGCCAACGAATCGCCATTCAATAATGAGTACAAAACCGATTTTGTGCGTTTGAACCGTTACAGTGATTGCCAACCCAAAGCTATGATCGATGCGTATGCGGCTTATGCCAAGGTACAGCCAGAGCAGGTGTTGACCTCACGTGGTGCCGATGAAGGGATTGAACTTTTGATCCGCGCATTTTGTGAGCCCAATCAAGACGCTATTTTATACTGTCCGCCGACTTATGGTATGTACGCGATTAGCGCTGAAACGTTCGGTGTCGAGCGTAAAGTTGTGCCATTAACAGAGGATTGGCAGCTCGACCTGTCAGCCATTCGTGCCAGTTTGGACTGCGTGAAGTTGATCTTCGTTTGTAGTCCTAATAATCCAACCGGCAATTTGGTTAAGCGCCAAGATATTATTGCTTTGCTGGAAATGACTAAAGACCGCGCTATTGTTGTGATGGATGAAGCCTACATTGATTTCTGTCCAGAAGCCTCAACCGTTGATTTATTAGCGCAATACCCGAATTTGGCGATTTTACGCACCTTATCCAAAGCGTTTGCGCTTGCAGGTTTGCGCTGCGGTTTTACCTTGGCCAATAAAGAGCTGATTGATGTGCTGCAGAAGGTAATTGCACCTTATCCCGTGCCAATTCCGGTAGCAGACATTGCCGTGCAAGCGTTATCGGAAGCTGGGCTGGCTCGTACCAAATTCCAAGTGTTGGATCTCAATGCAAACCGTGCTTACTTACAAGCAGGGTTGTATATGGTGCCCAATTTAACTGTGTTTGAAGGGTGGGGAAACTACCTATTAGTGAAATTCCCCGATGGCGATGCATTGTTTAAAGCCGCTTGGGATCACGGCATTATTTTACGCAATTCTCCGATTGAAAATTGCGTGAGGATCAGTATCGGTAATCGCGAAGAGTGTGAAAAAACACTCGCTTTTATTCGCAATTATTATCAGTAATCGAGCACCATAAATAGCCAAAAATGAATAAGAGCCAGTCGTTTAAGTGACGTTACTGGCCAATAGAAAAGGATATTCCAGTGAGCAAACAGCAAAAAATTCTCTTTATTGATCGTGACGGCACCTTAATTGTTGAGCCTCCGGTCGATTTCCAAGTTGATCGTTTAGACAAACTGAAACTAGAGCCGTATGTGATCCCAAGCCTACTGGCTTTGCAGGCTGCGGGTTATCGGCTGGTGATGGTCACCAACCAAGATGGACTGGGGACGGATAGCTATCCTCAAGCGGATTTCGATGCCCCTCATGCGATGATGATGGACATTTTTCAGTCCCAAGGAGTGATCTTTGATGATGTGCTGATTTGCCCGCACTTTGAAAAAGATAATTGCTCTTGCCGCAAACCCAAACTGGGGATGGTTAAAGAGTATCTGCAAGGAGGCAAAGTCGATTTTCAGCAATCAGTGGTGATTGGCGATCGAATGACCGACCTGCAACTGGCTGAAAATATGGCGATCCGTGGTATTCAATATCATCCGAAAAGTATGGGATGGCGTGAAATAGTTAAAGACTTAACCGTGAAAGCGCGCAGCGCCGAAGTGGTAAGAACCACTAAAGAGACCGACATTAAAGTTGCGGTCAATTTGGATGAAACTGGTGGTAATCAAATTACAACGGGGTTAGGTTTTTTTGACCACATGCTTGACCAAATCGCAACCCATGGTGGTTTTCAATTGAAGTTGAGCGTCAATGGTGATCTGCACATTGATGATCACCACACCATTGAAGATACCGCATTAGCACTCGGGCAAGCCTTAAAAGAGGCATTAGGCGATAAGCGTGGCATTGGTCGTTTTGGTTTTTCGTTGCCGATGGATGAGTGTTTAGCACAATGCGCGCTCGATCTATCGGGTCGCCCTTATCTGAAATTTGAGGCCACCTTTACACGTGAGCAAGTGGGCGATCTCTCCACTGAAATGGTATATCACTTCTTCCGTTCATTAACCGACACTTTGGCCTGTACGCTGCATCTCTCATCCAGTGGTGAGAATGATCACCATATTATTGAAAGTTTGTTTAAGGCTTTTGGCCGCACATTGCGCCAAGCCATTAAAGTGGAAGGCAATGAACTACCTAGCAGCAAAGGAGTACTGTAATGTCGTCAGTCCGCGAAGCGATGAGTGATCACAGCAGCCAGCCGCAAAAGGTCGTCATCATTGATACAGGCTGCGCTAATGTTTCTTCCGTGAAATTTGCCATCGAACGCTTGGGGTACCCAGTCACTATTTCAAAAGATCCTGATGTGGTGTTGGCGGCAGATAAGCTGTTTTTACCCGGTGTCGGTACGGCAAGTGAGGCGATGAAAAATCTGCAACAGCGCGATTTAATCACCTTGGTGAAGCAGGTTGAAAAGCCACTGCTCGGCATCTGCTTAGGCATGCAACTGTTAGGTCAGCTGTCAGAAGAAAAAGGACAGCAAGCTAACGATCAAGCTAATGGCATTGTTGAATGCTTGGGTTTATGTGATGGTGAGGTTCGCCTGATGGATACAGGCGATTTACCACTGCCACATATGGGTTGGAACACGGTCAATGCCGAAAGAGGCCATCCTCTGTTTAAAGGCATTGAGCAAGGCGAATATTTCTATTTTGTCCATAGCTACGCCATGCCCGTCGGTGAATACACGATTGCTGAATGTGAATACGGCAAGCCTTTCACCGCGGCGCTGCAAAGCGGTAATTACTATGGTGTCCAATTTCACCCAGAGCGCTCATCCAAAGCCGGCTCGGCACTGATCAAGAACTTCTTGGAATTATAAAAGGGAATTAGCAATGATTATTCCAGCATTAGATTTAATTGATGGCCAAGTGGTTCGCTTATTTCAAGGCGATTATGGTCAAGTTACCGAATACAAAGTGGACCCTGCAGAGCAGTTTCGCCTCTATCATCAGGCTGGAGCTAACTGGTTGCACCTTGTCGATTTAACGGGTGCAAAAGATACCTCAGCCCGACAGCTTGATCTGATTGCCAAACTGCTTGCCAGTACCCCTGCCAATATTCAAATTGGTGGCGGTGTGCGTAGTGAGCAAGATGTGGTGGATTTATTAAATGCGGGTGCGCAGCGCGTGGTTGTCGGTTCTACGGCCGTAAAACAGCCTGAATTAGTCAAAGGATGGATGGAAAAGTATGGCGCAGAAAAAATTGTGCTAGCGCTAGACATCAACATTGATCAAGACGGCACACGTAAAGTGGCCATTTCAGGTTGGCAAGAAGATTCAGGTGTAACGATAGAAGCCTTGATTGATGATTACCTAACGGTTGGTTTGACGCACGTATTGTGCACTGATATTTCCCGCGATGGCACACTAGCCGGTTCTAACGTTGAATTGTATATCGATTTATGCAAACAGTACCCACAAGTACAGTTTCAATCCTCAGGTGGTATCGGTAGCTTAGCGGACATCAAAGCCTTAACAGGCAGTGGCGTCGCAGGCGTGATTGTCGGTCGTGCCTTATTAGATGGTAAGTTCACCGCTCAGGAGGCATTCGAATGTTGGCAAAACGCATAATTCCTTGTTTGGATGTCCGCGATGGACAAGTAGTGAAAGGGGTGCAGTTTCGCAATCACGAAATCATTGGTGATATCGTACCGCTTGCAAAACGCTACGCCGAAGAGGGCGCGGATGAGTTGGTGTTTTACGACATTACCGCGTCGAGTGATGGCCGAGTGGTTGATAAAAGTTGGGTGGCGCGTGTCGCGGCAGTGATTGATATTCCATTTTGCGTCGCGGGCGGTATTAAATCTGCCGAAGATGCTGCGCGAATTTTAGAATTTGGTGCAGATAAAGTCTCCATTAACTCTCCTGCACTCGCTAACCCACAGTTGATTACTGACTTAGCGGATAAATTTGGCGTGCAATGTATTGTGGTCGGCATTGACTCTTACTTCGATCAAGAAACGGGTCAGTATCAGGTCTATCAATTTACTGGAGATGAGACGCGCACCAAAGCAACACAGTGGCAAACTTGCGATTGGGTACAAGAGGTACAAAAACGTGGTGCGGGTGAAATCGTATTGAATATGATGAACCAAGACGGCGTGCGTAATGGTTATGATCTACAGCAACTCCAGAAGGTACGTGCTGTGTGTCGCGTGCCACTTATCGCTTCTGGCGGGGCGGGAACGATGGAGCACTTTGCGCAAGCTTACCAACAAGCTCATGTCGATGGCGCGTTGGCGGCATCGGTTTTTCACAAGCAGATCATCAATATCGGCGAATTAAAACAATATTTACAAGCAGAAGGTGTAGAGGTAAGACGATGAGTTTTCAAGTATCGAGTGCGGTTGCACTTTCTGAGCGTATTGATTGGAACAAAGTTGATGGCCTTGTTCCGGCGATAGTGCAAGATTTTCAATCAAGTCAAGTGCTTATGATGGGTTACATGAACCAAGATGCGTTGCAAAAAACCGCGCAAACAGGCCAAGTGACGTTCTTTTCTCGCAGCAAACAGCGCCTTTGGACCAAAGGAGAGACCTCTGGTCATGTGTTACAGTTGAAAAACATGGCGCTCGATTGTGATAATGACACTTTATTGGTCAAAGTGAATCCCATTGGGCCAACGTGCCATACTGGAACCACAACCTGTTGGGATAACGATGCACAAGAAGAGTCTCAAATGGTGTGGCTTCATCAGCTTGAGCAGCTATTGGCTGCCCGCAAGAGTGCCGGCCCTGATTCCTCTTACACCGCTAGCCTTTATGCCCGTGGAACAAAGCGTATTTCGCAGAAAGTGGGCGAAGAGGGCGTTGAAGTTGCGCTTGCGGCGACGTCGGGCGATAAGGCGGAGTTAGTGTGTGAGTCTGCTGATTTGATTTATCACTTATTGGTGCTATTGCAAGACCAAGGATTAGCGTTGAGTGATGTGATTGATAAGCTTAAAGAACGCCATAAATAAACACAGTGAAGCCTCTTAAATAAAGAGGCTTCCGTTTTTGAGAGCGGTGTTAGAGGGTAATTTCTTTCCACTCACCGGGTTGTAGATCGCCTAAAACAATGTCGCCCATCGCGTAGCGCACTAAGCGCAGTGTTGGAAAGCCAATATGCGCTGTCATACGTCGTACTTGCCGGTTTTTACCTTCAGTAATGGTAATCGCAAGCCATGTGGTTGGGATTTGTGCGCGAAAACGAACCGGTGGATTACGTTCCCACAAGGTAGGCGGTTGCAAAATCTCAACCTTGGCAGGCAGCGTCATGCCATCTTTTAGCTCTACACCTTGGCGCAATTTATCTAAATCGTTTTGAGCGGGTTCTCCTTCTACTTGAACCCAATACGTTTTTGGTAATTTTGACTGCGGCTGCGTTAGTCTCGCTTGCAAGATGCCGTCATTGGTGAGCACCATCAAACCTTCGCTGTCTCTGTCCAAACGACCTGCGGCATACACCTCTTTTACGGGAATAAAATCAGCGAGAGTTTTGCGCCCATCACCATCAGTAAACTGGCTTAGTGTATCAAAAGGCTTATTAAAGATGATGACTTTTCGATCAGCAAGTGATATTCGTTTTTTTACCTCTTCTGCAGATGAAGAGGAGCGGGCGGTTGAACGCTGATGTGGATCGCGCCGTTTAAAATGAGAAGAGCCAGAGGGTTTTGATACTGATGAAGAATCACGACGCAAGCGGGATGACATGTTAACTACCTTGCAAAAATGTAAATGAAGTGTGTTTGAAAGTTTTCTGAACTTTGGATTTAAGCTATGATTTGCGCGCCCAGAAACAGGATTGACGCACAAGATAATAGACTATTATCCTAGTTTTGTTTAATTATACTCAACCCATGCTATTTGGATTCAGTATCAATAAAGGGTTTGGGTGTATACGTATTTTCACTCAATGACTAAAATCGGATAACGCTCAACGACATTCGATTCAGTTTTTGAAAGAGTGACGCTATCGTGTTCAAGTCGCGAGGATGCTAACCCACTTGACACGGACAATCACACAGCGCTGTTTCATCCAATGGTGCTGCTAGAACAAATAGGGAAATTTTTCATGCCTACAGAAAAACCTACAATTATTTATACCATCACAGACGAAGCACCAGCACTGGCCACTTATTCTTTATTGCCGATTATCCAATCCTTTACCGCCTCGTCAGGCATTAGCGTTGAAACCCGCGATATTTCACTGGCTGCGCGTATCCTTGCCAGCTTCCCAGAACATTTAAAAGAAAATCAACGTGTAAGTGATGCGCTTGCCGAATTAGGTGAACTGGCGACCAAACCAGAAGCGAATATTATTAAACTGCCTAACGTTTCGGCATCGGTCCCACAATTGAAAGCCGCGATTAAAGAGTTGCAGGAAAAAGGTTACGACCTACCAAATTATCCTGAAGAACCAAGTACCTACGAAGAAGAAGCGATTAAAGCGACTTACGATAAAATCAAAGGTAGTGCGGTTAACCCTGTGTTGCGTGAGGGAAACTCCGATCGCCGCGCACCACTATCAGTCAAGAATTATGCGAAGAAAAACCCACATTCAATGGGCGCATGGTCACCGCAATCCCGTTCACATGTTGCCAGCATGCAAGACAAAGATTTCTATGGAACAGAAAAGTCAGTCACCATTGAAGGTGACACTAAGGTCAAAATTGAGTTTGTCGGCCATGATGGCTCGACTAAAGTCTTAAAGAAAGAGTTTGCGCTGCTTGATAAAGAAATTATCGATGCTTCAGTTCTAAGCAAAAAAGCGTTAGTTGAGTTTTTCGAGCAACAAATCGCAGCAGCGAAACAGCAAGATGTGCTGCTTTCCTTGCACATGAAAGCAACCATGATGAAAGTGTCTGACCCAGTCATTTTCGGCCATGCCGTTAAAGTGTACTACAAGGACGTATTTGCGAAGTATGGCGCGTTGTTTGACTCATTAGGTGTTGATGTCAACAATGGCCTAGGCGATGTTTACGCGAAAATACAAGCATTGCCACAAGCACAGAAAGAAGAAATTGAAGCCGCGATTCAAGCGGTTTATAACACGCAGCCACCGCTTGCTATGGTCGATTCTGACCGAGGTATTACTAACCTACATGTCCCAAGCGATATCATTGTTGATGCGTCAATGCCAGCAATGCTGCGCGCTTCTGGTCAAATGTGGGGGCCAGATGGCAAGCAACAAGACACCAAAGCACTGATCCCCGATCGCTGCTACGCTGGCGTTTATCAAGCGGTGATTGATTTTTGTAAAAAGCACGGCGCATTTGATCCCACCACGATGGGCAGTGTGCCAAACGTGGGCCTTATGGCGCAAAAAGCTGAAGAATATGGATCGCACGATAAAACCTTTATCCTCGATGCAGCGGGTTCGGTACGTGTTGTGGATACCTCCGGCAAAGTATTGCTAGAGCAAACTGTTGAAGCTGGTGATATTTTCCGCATGTGCCAAGTGAAAGATGCACCGATCCAAGACTGGGTGAAACTGGCCGTGACTCGCGCCAGAGCTACTGGCGTTCCTGCGATTTTCTGGTTAGACGATCAGCGTGCGCATGACCGTGAATTGATCAAAAAAGTCAACGTCTACCTTGCTGATCATGATACGGCTGGCTTAGATATTCAGATCCTATCACCCGTTGAAGCGACTCTGTTCACACTTGAGCGTCTCAAAGCGGGTAAAGATACCATCTCAGTTACGGGTAACGTACTGCGTGATTACCTCACGGATCTATTCCCCATTCTTGAGCTCGGTACTTCGGCTAAAATGTTGTCGATTGTTCCCTTGATGAATGGCGGTGGCTTGTTTGAAACAGGTGCTGGTGGCTCTGCGCCAAAACACGTTCAGCAGGTTGAGAAAGAAAACCACTTGCGTTGGGATTCGTTAGGCGAGTTTTTGGCGCTGGCGGCGTCTTTGGAACATTTGAGTGTTGTCACTGGAAATGCGAAAGCGAAAGTACTAGCCGATGCGCTTGATAAAGCCACTGGTAAGTTCCTTGATCTCAATAAATCACCATCGCGCAGAGTTGGTGAGCTTGATAACCGTGGCAGCCACTACTATCTTGCAACCTATTGGGCTGAGGCCTTAGCAGAGCAGACGGCGGATGCTGATTTAGCGGCGGAATTCGCACCGATTGCGAAGCAGCTACAAGAAAATGAACAGGTTATCGTCTCTGAGCTGAATCAGGCACAAGGTACTCCGGGTGATTTGGGTGGTTACTATGCGCCAGTGTTTGAAAAAGCATCAGCACTAATGCGTCCAAGCCAAACCTTGAACGAGATCATTGGCGCTTAACCTTCAGTTATTCACCTCTAAGCAATAAAAAAACCCGCCAGTTCGGCGGGTTTTTCATCAAATACACGTTTGGCAGCGATTATTTTGCAAGTTGACCTTCGATTGGAACAACAGCGCTAGCGTGATAACCTTTCGGCCCCTGTTCAATTTCGTAGGAAACTTGTTGGCCCGCTTTGAGTGTGCGGTAGCCTTCCATTTGAATGGTTGAATAGTGAGCAAAAATATCGGTATCCTCACCTTCTGGACAAATAAACCCAAATCCTTTGGCGTTGTTAAACCATTTTACTGTACCTGTAGCCATGCTTTACATCCCTCATTGCATTTTAGTTACTGATGTTGTTATCGAGAAACTTATCCTAAAAACGTTACCCGAATGTGAATATCAATTCAGCCGCTGCCAAATTTTTAGTCACTAATTGACCAATGTAGTCAATGGTTCGGCGCAGTCAATAGGCAAAAGGTATGATACTCGACATATTTGCAAATAAATCACTTTTAAGGTTTACATTGTTGTAACGATTAAATAGGGCGTTAAGAATGAAATAGTTAAAGAAAGTAGTTGCTTTTGTTTTCTTTTTAATCAACTACGCCGTTGATAGTTCGGAATAGCAATGTTTTATTTGCAGCGATACAATTGCTGCATTAGTCTCTAAGTAAGGGTTGTTTTTCAACTGTGTCGGTAGCACTAATAACATTAATAGATTCGAACGACACAATGGTTACTGAGAGGCACACGGTTCCACTAGGTAGAGAAGCACTCTAAATACGGTCATCATGAGTAAACATTTTGAATGGGTGACTCCAGACTCAGATCTTCTGGAGAAAGAGAAGACAGCAATTAAACCACCAGCGATGTACAACGTAGTTCTTAATAACGATGACTACACGCCGATGGAGTTTGTGATTGAAATCCTTGAGCGATTCTTCTCGATGGATATCGACAAAGCAACACAGATAATGCTCAAGGTGCATTATGAAGGGAAAGCAATTTGTGGCACGTTCAGTGCTGAGATTGCAGAGACCAAAGTAGCTCAAGTTACTTTGTACTCAAGGGAAAATGAGCATCCACTGCTTTGTACTATGGAGCAAGCGTAGTCGCTTGCTGGAGCAACAAAGTGGTTCCTTAAGGAGGTACTTATGCTTAATAAAGAACTAGAGTCGAGTCTAAACGGCGCGTTCGCTCGAGCGCGAGACAAAAGACATGAATTCATGACCGTCGAGCACCTCCTACTTGCGTTATTAGAAAATGATGCAGCCAGAGAGGCCTTATTAGCCTGCCAAGCGGATTTGGATGCCTTACGCCAAGAGCTTGATATTTTTATTGATCAAACCACCCCTCTTATTCCTGAAAGTGACGAAACACGTGAAACGCAACCTACATTGAGTTTTCAACGTGTGCTGCAACGTGCTGTATTTCATGTGCAATCCTCTGGCCGCAATGAAGTCACAGGGGCGAATGTACTGGTTGCAATCTTTAGTGAGCAGGAGTCACATGCGGCTTACCTACTGAAAAAAAATGACATCAGTCGCTTAGATATCGTCAACTACATTTCGCACGGCATCACTAAAGCTTCCAGCGCAAGTGATAATTCAGCCTCTTCCGACTCTTTTAGCAGCGAATCAGCTGATGAAGTCAGTTCTGATGAACGTTTGGAAAGCTTTGCCAGCAACCTCAACCAATTGGCAAAGCAAGGGTTGATTGATCCGCTAATTGGGCGTGATAAAGAGCTAGAGCGAACCATTCAAGTGTTGTGTCGTCGCCGTAAAAATAATCCGCTGTTAGTGGGAGAAGCGGGAGTCGGTAAAACGGCGATTGCGGAAGGGCTAGCGTGGCGCATTGTGGAAGGCCAAGTGCCTGAAATAATTCAAAATAGCGTTATTTATTCACTGGATATTGGTTCATTGCTCGCTGGAACTAAGTATCGTGGCGATTTTGAAAAGCGTTTTAAAACCATTTTGAAACAGCTTGAAAAAGAGCAGGACGCGATCCTATTTATTGATGAAATTCATACCATCATCGGTGCGGGTGCCGCTTCTGGTGGTCAGGTGGATGCGGCTAACTTAATCAAACCTCTGCTTAGCAGCGGTAAATTGCGCTGCATCGGCTCAACGACTTATCAAGAGTACAACAACATCTTTGAAAAAGAGCGCGCGCTGGCTCGCCGTTTTCAAAAAATCGATGTGGTCGAGCCATCGTTGGATGACACCACTAAAATACTTATGGGCCTGAAAACAAAATACGAGGCGCACCATGATGTACGTTACACCAATAAAGCGTTACGTGCGGCCGTAGAGCTTTCTGCAAAATACATCAATGAACGTCATTTGCCTGATAAAGCGATTGATGTGATTGATGAAGCGGGAGCACGTTCAAGGTTGGCACCTGCAAGTCGCCGCAAGAAAACCGTTGGAGTGGCCGATATTGAAGCGATGGTTGCTAAAATGGCGCGTATTCCAGAAAAATCGGTCTCTTCTTCCGATAAAGACATTTTGCAGCACCTTGATAGAAAAATGAAAATGTTGGTATTTGGACAAGATGACGCTATCGATGTATTGAGTGAGGCGATCAAACTCTCACGCGCTGGCTTAGGTGCCGACAATAAACCGGTGGGCTCATTCTTGTTTGCAGGGCCAACAGGCGTGGGTAAAACAGAAGTGACAGTGCAGTTATCGAAGCTACTTGGCATTGAGCTGCTGCGTTTTGATATGTCTGAGTATGGTGAACGTCACTCGGTGAGTCGTTTAATTGGTGCTCCTCCTGGTTATGTTGGGTATGACCAAGGTGGCTTGCTAACTGATGCTGTGATTAAACATCCACATTCAGTGGTGCTACTTGATGAGATTGAGAAAGCGCACCCTGATATTTTTAACTTGTTACTTCAAGTCATGGATAACGGCACTTTAACCGATAACAATGGACGAAAAGCGGATTTCCGTAACATCATTTTGGTGATGACAACCAACGCAGGTGTTGCAGAGACAGTGAAAAAATCGATTGGTCTTATCCAACAAGACAATAGTTTTGATGCGATGTCAGAGATTAAGAAAGTATTCACACCCGAATTTCGTAACCGTTTAGATAACATCATCTGGTTTAATCGTTTGGATGAGCGTGTAATCCATCAAGTGGTTGATAAGTTTATTGTTGAACTACAAGCTCAACTCGATGCGAGAGGTGTATCGTTAGAGGTTTCTGAGGATGCTCGTCATTGGCTTGCTGTGAAAGGCTACGATATTGAGATGGGCGCTCGTCCGATGGGCCGCGTGATTCAGGATAAGCTGAAAAAGCCATTAGCGAATGAGTTGTTGTTTGGCTCGTTGGTCGATGGTGGCACGGTGAAAGTGGATTTAGATGGCGAAGAGCTTAAGTTTAAGTACATTGGTTCTCGTGAAGAAGCGGTTCACTAATCGGTAATCCCGATGCTTATCACCTAATAACAAAAGCACGCTGAGGCGTGCTTTCTTCTATGCATTGCATTTAATCCAGTTCTATGAGTAACAAAAAACGGAGCATTTAGCTCCGTTTTTTGTTGCGTTCGAAAATCAGAGATTAACGAGCACGGAAGACGATGCGGCCTTTAGTTAGGTCGTATGGAGTCATCTCTACAGTTACTTTGTCACCAGTAAGAATACGAATGTAGTTCTTACGCATTTTACCAGAGATGTGAGCTGTTACTACGTGGCCGTTTTCTAGCTCAACACGGAACATTGTGTTTGGAAGAGTATCAAGGACAGTGCCTTGCATCTCAATTACGTCTTCTTTAGCCATTTAATCCTCTTTAGAAACTTGGCGATTTTTAACGGACGCATTCTGCCGCTAAAAGATAAATATGTAAAGTTGGGGCGTATTCTACCCTTGCCAACGTTGATTTACTAGCTTTTGATGGCGCTCAAAGCGTACTTTGTAGTTCATTGCTGGGCATTCATCAATTTGATAACCCAAATATAACCATTGTTTCTGTGTGGCTTGGCAATATTGCAGTTGAAATAAAACGCCAAGTGTTCCGAGTGACAGATCTGACTCTGGATCATAAAAGGTATAAAAGGCGCTGGCACTGTTTTGTAAAATATCCGTCACCGCAATCGCGACCAGTTGTCCGTTTTGATAAATATGCAGGTATTGAGTATCTAGCCAACGACAAGCGGAAAAGGTTTCAAACTCCTGCTCGTTGGGAGGGTACATGCTGCCCTCTTTATGTCGCGCTTCAATATAGCGGGCATAGAGTGCAAACCAACCCGAATCCATGGTCGGTTTCAACTGCCACTGAAAAGCGTGTGCCTTTTTGAGTAACCGCTTTTGGCTGGTTGATAGCTTGACTTGGTCAACAAAAACACGCAATGCTTGGCAGGAGTTGCAATTGTCACAGTGAGGTTTGTAAATGGTATCCCCACTGCGCCGAAAACCATTTGCGAGTAGAATTTCATAATTCTCAGGCGATTGCATGGCGGAGTCTAAAGTCACAGCGACACGTTCTTGCCTATCTTTTAAATAGCTACAAGGGTGGTTATTGGTTAAACCGATGCGTATTTGCTGTAAATCTGAGCTCATGGTTATCCTTCATTAGGCAAGGTGATCCACTGGGGTGTAAAGCAGCGCTCATCGACAGAGCTATCTCTAAAAGATAGCAAGGATTTGAGAAAATCGTCGCGATCTAATTCGAAAGCTCCCAATGATGCCAGATGCGGATTCATCACCTGACAATCAATCAACTGTCCACCGTGTGATTGAAAATGCTGGCAAAAATACCAAAGCGCAATTTTTGATGCATTGACTTTGGTACTAAACATCGACTCACCGCAAAACATTTGGCCCATTTGTATGCCATAGAGCCCGCCGATCAATTTATCTTCCTGCCACACCTCAACCGAATGACAACGGCCAGAAGCCGCAAGGGCGAGGTAGGCGCTGCGCATCTCTTCATTTAGCCAAGTTTGATCTGCGGGTCTTACGTTGGCGCAACTTGTAATTACCTCTTTAGTTGCATGGTTAAGGCTTATTTTATATTGATGTTTTCGCTGGAATTTTTTAACGCTTTTAGCTGGAGAAAAAGTTTGTGGGTTAAACACAGCTCGCGGAGCGGGGCTCCACCAAAGAATAGGCTCTTGTGGGCCATACCAAGGAAAAATTCCGTGTCGATAAGCATTATAAATACGTTCTGGTTGTAAATCGCCACCAAACGCGAGCAGTCCATTTGGCTCTTCTAGCGCCTCATCAGCGGAAGGAAAAGAGAAATCATCAAGCGCAAGTTGAGGAAGGTAAATAGTCATGTTCGATCCGATCTGGGTTAACCATCAAGATAAGGCCACGGAATGAGGATAGTAGGGATTTTTCAATAGTTTGCCAATCATTACTATCAGGCCATATTTGTACTGGAGTTCGCTTTTATTTTTAGATAGGCTGCAAGTACGAAGAATTTTCATTTTCCCAGAGCAAACAGGAGCTCTTTGGAAGATGCAAGGAAACACAACTCGAATGGAAAGCCTCACGTTACAACCAATAAAAAAAATTAATGGGCAAGTCAATTTACCCGGTTCCAAAAGTGTCTCAAACCGAGCGCTACTGCTTGCCTCTTTGGCAAGTGGTACGACTAAGCTAACGAACTTGTTAGACAGTGACGACATTCGCCACATGCTCAACGCACTAGCAAAACTTGGTGTGGAGTATCGTTTGTCAGACGACAAAACGGTGTGTGAGATAAAAGGTTTGGGTCGGCCTTTTAGCATCGAGCAATCCGTTGAGCTGTTTTTAGGTAATGCAGGGACGGCAATGCGTCCACTTGCGGCAGCATTAGTTCTTGGACAGGGTGAATTCATTTTGACTGGTGAGCCGAGGATGAAAGAACGTCCAATCGGTCATCTCGTTACGGCGTTACGTGAAGCGGGCGCTGATATTGAGTACCTTGAAAACGAAGACTTCCCGCCGTTAAAAATTACGGCAACCGGCCTTAAAGCTGGAACCGTGGCGATTGACGGTTCAATCTCGAGTCAATTTTTGACCGCCTTTTTAATGGCTGCGCCACTGTCTGATGGTGAAATGACGATAAACATCGTTGGTGACTTGGTCTCAAAGCCCTACATTGACATCACGTTACACATCATGGCGCAGTTTGGTGTAAAAGTGATCAACCATAACTACACTCAATTTGTGATCCCAGCTGGGCAATCGTATGTTTCTCCTGGGCAGTTTTTGGTGGAAGGAGATGCATCCTCTGCTTCTTACTTCCTCGCGGCGGCGGCTATCAAAGGTGGCGAAGTAAAAGTTACTGGTATTGGTAAAAACAGTATCCAAGGAGATATTCAATTTGCCGATGCGCTAGAAAAAATGGGCGCAGTCATCGAATGGGGGAATGATTATGTCATCGCTCGTCGTGGAGAGCTTAATGCGGTTGATCTCGATTTTAATCACATTCCTGATGCGGCTATGACCATTGCGACGACCGCATTATTTGCCAAAGGCACCACAGCCATTCGCAACGTATATAATTGGCGTGTTAAAGAAACCGATCGTTTAGCCGCAATGGCGACGGAGCTGCGTAAAGTGGGTGCAGAGGTTGAGGAAGGGGATGATTACATTATCATTACACCACCAACGTCATTACAGCATGCGGCAATCGACACTTATGACGATCATCGAATGGCGATGTGTTTTTCGCTGGTTGCACTGAGCGATACCGCAGTGACGATTAATGATCCTAAATGTACTTCGAAAACGTTTCCTGATTATTTTGAACAGCTTGCGCAACTAAGCCACTAGGCATTGAGCGTTTAAACCCAATAATGAAAAGCCTCGAATGAGGCTTTTTTTCATCAAGAATTACGATTGAACGAGAGTAAATTGCTTTGATAAATGCAAGGCAAGGTACTTGAACATGTTAAATACCGCAGTGGTATTAGGTGTTGGCAGCCCCTTGTCGTCTAAAAAGTAGTTGCCTTTAAAAACTAATACATCCTCTTTTTCTTCAACGCTATCGGCGCGCATGCCAACGATATAAGCGTCATGTTCTTGAATGATTTGGTTTGCAATAAGTAACAAATCAAATTCAGTAATAGATTGTTTTTCGCTCATCTTTTACGGTCCTATGAGTAGATGTGCGAGGATAGTGCCGTAAAAGGGTAGGTAATTTCAATGATTTCAAATAGAATTCGGCGCAAAATTCGATGGAGTGGATTCTCAAGCTTTGACCAAAGAGAGAAGTCACGTCTAAGCTTAGACAAGAAAGCCGATTTTTTATGCAATGAGAATGTGTGACTTACGGCATATTTCATTGGATTTATTTCGCGAACTGATAATACTCACTTTAGTATGAGCGCCAAAGCACGTTTAGTAGAGTGCTGCAGCAATGAAAGTCAAGCTCACAAGCGCCACAGGACTCGATTTTAAACTTTTCAATTTAGGTTGGAAGGCTGGCGGAGAATAGGCCACTGAGCTCTGGTTGCATTTTGACCAATTATTGAGTGGTTGAATTTTATTTTTAAAAAACATGTTGATCTTCTTGTTAACTGGCTCGATAGTAAAAAAAGAAGCAATAATTTAGAACGTCATGCGATTTACTTTCGCGTAATGATTAAGGGCATTTGAGTCAATTATGGGTAAATCACTCGTTATAGTGGAATCGCCAGCCAAGGCTAAAACGATCAATAAATATCTTGGTAAAGATTTTATTGTTAAGTCGAGCGTAGGGCATGTTCGTGATCTTCCAACCGCAGGTCAAAGTACCGCTAAAAAAGCAACGCCTAGTTCTTCTTCAAAGAACCTTAGCGCTGAAGAGAAAGCACGCTTGAAAAGCGAGAAAGACCGTAGTTCGTTAATTAAGAAGATGGGCATCGACCCTTATCACGGCTGGGAAGCGAATTACCAAATTTTGCCGGGTAAAGAAAAAGTAGTGGCGGAATTGCAAAAGCTTGCTAAAGATGCCGACTGCATTTATCTCGCAACCGATTTGGACCGCGAAGGAGAAGCCATCGCTTGGCACCTTCGTGAGATCATCGGTGGCGATGAACAGCGATACAAACGAGTTGTATTTAACGAAATTACAAAAAATGCAATCCAACAAGCCTTCCAAACACCGGGTGAATTGAATATCGACGGTGTAAACGCCCAACAAGCACGTCGTTTCATGGACCGTGTGGTGGGTTTTATGGTCTCTCCATTACTTTGGAAAAAAGTGGCGCGTGGCTTGTCTGCGGGTCGCGTCCAATCGGTGGCGGTGAAATTACTTGTTGAGCGTGAGCGTGAAATTAACGCGTTTGTCCCTGAAGAGTTCTGGGATATCCATGCTGATACGAAAACGCAAGATAAAACGGATTTCCGTCTGTTGGTTGCGCAAAAAAATGATGTAGCGTTTAAACCTGTCAACGAAGCGGAAGCTAAATCAGCGGTTTCGATTTTAGAAAAAGCTTCTTACGAAGTGTGTAAACGTGAAGACCGCCCAACCAGCAGTAAACCTTCCGCTCCTTTTATCACCTCGACGTTACAGCAAGCAGCCAGTACTCGCTTGGGTTACGGAGTGAAGAAAACGATGATGCTAGCTCAGCGCTTGTATGAGGCAGGTTACATCACTTATATGCGTACCGATTCAACCAACTTAAGTGCTGAAGCGGTCGAAGCGGTTCGCAGCTATATTGGGAGTGAGTTTGGACAGGCCTACTTACCTGAGAATCCGTTAGCTTATGGAAGTAAGCAGGGCGCTCAAGAAGCGCACGAAGCGATTCGTCCATCCAGTGTGGATGTTAAAGCCGATGATTTACAAGGTATGGAAGCGGATGCTCATAAGCTATACGCGCTAATCTGGAATCAGTTTGTTGCTTGCCAAATGACGCCAGCTCAATACGATTCGACCACTGTGAGCGTGAAAGCGGCAGAATTTACCCTTAAGGCGAAAGGTCGCATCCTTAAATTTGATGGTTGGACACGAGTTCAACGTCCAATGGGTAAGAATGAAGACCAAATTTTACCTCCAGTGAAAGTGGGCGAAACGTTGTTATTGCAAACGTTAGATCCAAAACAACATTTCACTAAGCCACCGGCACGTTATACGGAAGCTGCGCTGGTAAAAGAGCTTGAAAAGCGTGGTATAGGCCGACCATCGACGTATGCTTCTATCATCTCTACGATTCAAGATCGCGGCTATGTGAAAGTGGATCAGCGACGTTTTTATGCTGAGAAAATGGGTGAAATCGTCACCGATCGTCTGGATGACAGTTTCAATGACTTGATGAACTATGACTTCACCGCGCGAATGGAAGAAAAGCTGGACCAAATTGCAGCAGGATCTGCAAATTGGAAAGGAGTCTTGGACGATTTCTTTAAAGATTTCACTGCAGATTTAGAAACGGCTGAACTGGATGAAGAACAAGGTGGTATGAAACCCAACCACATCGTGATGACCGACATTCAATGTCCGACATGTTCACGTCCAATGGGAATTCGTACAGCCTCTACAGGGGTGTTCCTCGGTTGTTCTGGTTATGCACTGCCGCCTAAAGAGCGTTGTAAAACCACCATTAACCTAGGTGACGAAGAAGGCGTCATCAATGTCTTGGAAGAAGATGTTGAAACGGCTGCACTGCGCGCTAAAAAGCGTTGTCCTATCTGTGAAACGGCGATGGATGCGTATCTAATCGATGACACACGTAAAATGCATGTGTGCGGGAACAATCCGAACTGCGAAGGTTACGTTGTAGAATTCGGTGAGTTTAAAGTTAAAGGCTATGATGGCCCAGTTGTCGAGTGTGACAAGTGTGGGTCAAACATGGTACTGAAAAATGGCCGTTTTGGTAAGTACATGGATTGCACCAGCGATGACTGTAAAAATACGCGTAAGATCTTAAGAAGCGGCGAAGTTGCTCCACCAAAAGAAGATCCTATCCATTTCCCTGAATTGCCTTGTGAAAACTCGGATGCGTATTTTGTACTGCGTGATGGCGCTTCAGGCCTGTTTCTTGCGGCGAGCAATTTCCCGAAATCTCGCGAGACACGTGCGCCATTGGTTGAAGAATTGGCTCGTTTTAAAGAGCGCCTAGCACCAAAGTATCAATACTTAGCGGATGCGCCTACACATGATCCTGATGGTGTGGCGGCGGTTGTACGCTTTAGTCGTAAGTCAAAAGAACACTATGTACGCACTGAGATAGATGGTAAACCCTCAGGTTGGACGGCGTTGTACGATAATGGGCGGTGGGAAATTACCGATAAGCGTAAAAACGCTAAAAAATAGCCTTTAATGTGATCAATGCGAAAAGGTAGCCTTCGGGCTACCTTTTTTTTGGCTGGAGTTTGAGCAAGTTCAACTATTCATACTATTCATGGAAAATGTGTCGCCAATATTTTGACATTCCATGTGTAAGGCAGTATTGATTAACTATCCGTGAGCGGGCGGAGTGTCTGATGTTCAGAGTCTTGTACACAGGAGATAACCTTATTGCACCAGCATGTTGTGAATTGTTCAGTCGGTTCAACAACTAAAATGGAGCTATTTGGTGTAATTAATATTTATGTCTTTAACCTAGTAAACATAGCGTCATAAATTCGTTGTATTTTTAATAAAAAGAGAGTGTATATAAAATTAAGAATGCATCAATAAAGTGAATAAAAATGATTAGTTAATACATTGTTATGTTTATATGTTACACCGAGCTGTAAATGTGAGCTAGGTTAGGAGTTAGCAAACTAAAGGGTTCAGACAAGTCAGAACAGCGTATTTAAAATTGTATTATTTCTTTAATTCGATAACGTATAAACAACCAATTGCATTTAGGGTGGTGAGGGAGTTTCATACAGCCCACTGCAAGTGGCCAATAAGGATAGCATCCATACATCCCCTGTAAATTAAGGTATGGAATGCAAATATAAGAATGAAATAAGGAGAATTAAAATGGCTGGTGTTTTAGGAATGATCCTTGCTGGTGGCGAAGGCTCGCGCTTGATGCCTTTAACGGAATCTCGTAGTAAACCTGCAGTGCCATTTGGTGGCAGTTATCGTTTAATCGATTTTGCTTTGAATAATTTTGTAAACGCGGATTTGATGCGTATCTACGTGCTTACACAATTTAAATCACAATCGTTGTATTTACATATGAAGAAAGGCTGGAACCTTTCGGGCATCACTGATCGGTTTATCGATTCAATCCCTGCACAGATGCGTGATGGCAAGCGATGGTACGAAGGTACTGCGGATGCTATCTACCAGAATATTCGCTTTATTGAACTTTCTACCCCCGACCAAGTATGTATTTTTGGCTCTGATCATATCTATAAAATGGATATCCGCCAGATGCTCGATTTCCATAAACGTGTAGATGCAAAACTGACCGTTTCTGCGCTGAGAATGCCGCTGAAAGAAGCGTCTCAGTTTGGTGTGATTGAAGTTGATGAAGCCGGAAAAATGGTCGGTTTTGAAGAAAAACCTTGCAACCCTAAAGCGATCCCTGGGCACCCAGACCTTGCACTTGTTTCTATGGGTAACTACATATTTGATACAGATAAACTCTGTGCAGAACTGCGTCGTGATGCTGAAGATAATCATTCCAGTCATGATTTTGGCAAAGATATTATTCCTAAACTTTTCCCGGAAGGAGAGGTTTATGTCTATGATTTTTCAACCAATAAAATCAAAGGCGAAAAAGACACAACTTACTGGCGTGATGTTGGTACGATTGAGGCCTACTGGGCAGCGCACATGGATCTATTAGAGCATGATGCCGATTTCTCGTTGTATAACCGTAGCTGGCCTCTCCACACTTATTATCCACCGTTGCCACCTGCAACCTTTGTTGATTCACACGATCGTAAAGTACAGATCACCGACAGCTTGATCTCCGGCGGAAGCTACATTCAAGGTGCGAAGATTTATAAATCGGTACTAGGCTACCGCAGTAACATTGGAGCCAACACTTTAGTGAGCGAATCCGTGATCCTCGGTGATGTTAAAATTGGCGAAGGATGTACAATTAAGCGTACAATTATTGATAAAAATGTCGAAATAGCACCAGGTACTATCATTGGTGAAGATTTAGAACTCGATAGACAACGTTTCCATGTTTCTGATGAGGGCATCGTTGTTATCGCAAAAGGAACAAAAGTTGGATTCTAGAATGGAAAAAATCGATGTTTGGTTTACCGTTTCAGAAGCTCAAGGTTTGATCAAAAGTGGTGGTTTGGCCGATGTGGCCAAAGCACTGCCTAAAGCACTGCAAGAGTTAGGTCATCAGGTAGCTATTGTGCTACCTGCTTATCGTTCTATATTGGGCATTTCAGATGCTCCTGTTGTGCTAGAAACTGAGCTTACCCATTGGCCTCATACTTCATATCTGGTCCGCCAGATGGAGCTAGATGGAGTGGCCGTGTACTTAATTGAATGTGAACAATATTTTGGCCGAGCACAAATGTATGGTGAAAATAACCAAGCGTACGCTGATAATGGTGAGCGTTTTGGTTTCTTTTCAGCGGCTAGCCTAGATGTTTTACCTAAGCTCGGTAAAAAACCACAGATTATCCATGCAAATGATTGGCATACAGGGTTGGTTCCATTTTTGTTGAAAACGCGTTACCAGCATGACGCTTATTTTTCTGATATGAAAAGCGTATTGACCGTTCACAACGCGATTTTTAAAGGTATTTTTTCTTATCATCAATTAGAGATCATCCCAGAATTGAACTTATCTGGCATGGAATTTTTACGCTACGGACACGATCACGTCAGTATGCTAAGAGCAGGGATTGCCTTTGCTGACAAAATCAATGCCGTTAGCCCTAATTATGCTTCCGAGCTGCTAACACCGCTTGGCTCTCATGGGTTGGTAGATGATTTTGTTCACCGAGCTAGAGATTTACACGGCATCGTTAATGGGTGTGATTATAGCGAGTGGGATCCACAAAACGATGAATTTCTTCCTCTTGGCTACTGTGATGAAGCTGAATCACTTCAAGCGGGCAAACGGGCGAGTAAGCGCATGTTGCAAGAGGAGCTGCAATTACCTCAGCGTGACTTGCCTTTGTTTGGGATGGTTTGTCGACTCACCCACCAAAAAGGTTTCCACTATATTTTACCTATACTAGAGTCGTTCTTACGCAATGATGCTCAGCTCATTATTGTTGGCACAGGAGAGCCTGAAGTTGCTGTTCAGCTACATAAAATGGCGGCGAAGCATGCTGATAAATTTGCGTTTGTTGAAGCTTATAGCAATCGTTTTGCACATTTGGTTGAAGCCGGTTCTGATTTCTTCTTAATGCCTTCAGAATTTGAAGCTTGCGGTTTGAATCAGATCTACAGCATGGCTTATGGCACGCTGCCCATCGTTCGTGAAGTTGGTGGTTTAAAAGACACCGTACGTGATTATGATAAGTTTCCTGAAGAAGCGACCGGCTTTGGTTTTCATGATCCTTCTCCAGAAGCACTGCTTATTGCAATGCAGCGAGCGATGCTGTTTTATCTTCAACATCCCGAAACTATGTTGGAGGTTCAGCAGAGGGCGATGCGGCAAAACTTTAGCTGGCAGGATTCAGCGAAAGAGTACATCAAGATGTATCATCTCGCGTTTCATGACTGATGTTTTTATAACAAGTAAGGCGCTTTGGCGCCTCACTTGTTGAGCCGAACGAGCCCGCATGATTTTTTGCTATTCAGCCCCCGTTTTGTGGTAGTCTTGCGTTTCTCAAATTGAAGCTGATTAACGGTTTTGTATGTCTCATAGCCTACTTTTCCATAAGACCTACCTGCATCCCACCAGTGATGAATGGGTTGTTTTTGTGCATGGTGCAGGTGGAAGTTCATCCATCTGGTTTAAGCAAATCAAAGCGTACCGTGAGCATTTCAACCTGTTATTAGTTGATTTACGAGGTCATGGCAAGTCAAACCAACTGTTTAAAGAGTTGATGGCAAATCGTTACACGTTTAAATCCGTCACTCTTGATATTCTCAAAGTGCTCGATCATTTGAAAATTCAGTCTGCCCATTTTGTTGGAATGTCACTCGGCACCATTATTGTGCGTAATCTTGCTGAAATAGCGACTGGGCGAGTTTGCTCTATGGTTTTGGGCGGAGCGATAACCCGTTTGAATGTGCGCTCTCAAGTGCTCGTAAAGTTGGGTAATTTGAGTAAACACATCATTCCTTACATGTGGCTTTATCGTCTGTTTGCTTACATTGTGATGCCACAACGCAACCAAAAAGAGTCACGGCATCTTTTTATTCGAGAAGCGAAGAAGCTGTGCCAAAAAGAGTTTAAACGCTGGTTTATGCTGACTTCCGAAGTCAATCCTCTGATGAAATGCTTCAAAGAGAAAGAGCTACCCATTCCCACTCTTTATCTTATGGGAGAGAGAGACTATATGTTCATTCAACCCGTTAAAGACATGGTGGCAATGCATAGACAAAGTGTGTTATTAGAAATCCCAGATTGCGGCCACGTGTGTAATGTTGAACAATCTGAGATGTTTAACCACCACTCAATTGAGTTCATCCGCCAGCATCAGACTCGTTAGTCTGAATCTAAACAACCGCAGTACCAGCAGGCTGCAAACTGCGGCCCATTTTCCTCGTTGCACTGTCCACAAACCCAGTTAGGTTCTTCGTTTATCTCTTCTATCTGATAGGTCAATAATTGTGCTTGAGCCTCGGCGATTTGAGTTTCATCCAACAGCCATATATAGGGCAAGATATAGGGCAAGGTTTCTTCTGAAAAAGGGAGCTCCCCACCTAAGCCGTATAAGTTATCGCCTCTCACTTCACAGCGAATATTGAATTGCTGTAAATACTGACAAACTATATATGCCTCTATCGGGTGGTTTGAAACACAAATTTTCATCATTATTCACTTCAGGCGGAAGTTGGGTTTTTGTTCAATCTGGCCATAATCCACTTGGTGAGAATAGGAAAAAGACCTAATAGAGCAAATGAAAGCAAAACCGAAGGAGATACAATGCCGGATAAGCTTTCAATTTCAGCTAGTTGAGTACCAGCATTCAGATAAACGGCAGTGCCGGGCAGCATACCGAGTTGGCTAATCAGGTAAAAGCGAGCGGTTGATATGGGTGTTAGGCCCATTAATAAATTAATCAAGAAAAAAGGGAAAACCGGAATTAAGCGCAGTGAGAATAGATAAAATGCCCCATCTTTTGCAACGCCTTGATTGATCGTTTGCAGCTTTTGACCAAATTTTGTTTGAATCCATTCACGCAGTAAGAAACGGCTACTCAAAAAGGCGATAGTTGCGCCTATGGTGCTGGCAAAGGAGACAAGCAGTAAGCTAGTCCAAAAACCAAACAGCGCAGCACCCAGTAACGTGACGACCGCCGCTCCTGGGATAGAGAAAGCGGTGAGCACAATATAGAGTGAAAAATAGATCAAAGCAGCACTGATCACGTTTTGGCTAATGTATTCGTTTAATAGCATTTGCTGTGCTTTGGCATTATCTAACGTTAGATAGTGGCCAAAATTTACAATCAAAAAGACAATGAACGCAAATAAAGCCAAGCCTAAGAGAAGTTTTTTATTCATGGTATTCCTCAAAACGACATATTTTACTAGATATAGTGAAGAAGACAGAGGAAGTCGAATTTATATTTCAAAACGGGATGAAAAAAACGCCCGCATGGTGATACGAGCGTATTTGATTATTTAATCGAGATATTTATTTACTCGGAGGTTAAAGGCTTTTAGCTAATTCATCGCGTCGAGATTGTGGGATAACCGACCAATGCTTGCCTTCAATCGCACCTTCAAGGGCCCATAGCAATTCAAGACTGATTGAAGAAGAATGGGTTTGCTGAATCGCTTTATAGGCTTCCAAAGCCCCCTTTGTATGCAAATCCGTTACAGATTCTATCCCTGCTTTCTTAAGCATACGTTCGGTGGCGAGTCGAAGGTTCGGGAGATCTTTTAGGCGTTCTGGCTTCGTTTGGGCTTGAACTTCTCGTTCTTGTTTGGCGATTTCGAGTGCGACAGCAGCATCTCGTAAAATAAGCGAAGGGTTTTCCCAACAATTGTCAGGTAATGCGAAGTATTTTGTGACGACAGGGAACCCACGTTTTTTATAGATATAGGGCTCATAGCCTTGCTCTTTAAAGCGAGAGGTTGATAGATCGTCTGCGCGAATATGAAGTTTATCGTTTACGACCAAAGCAAACATGGTGTCATCGACAAAAATGCCGAAGCCGCCAAACATTGAACGAGACTTAACGCGTCCAAGTTGTTCGAAGAGTCGCATTGAATCTTTAAGTACTGGTTTATCCATGCTGTAAATTCTCGGTGTATGGGAAAAACGCCACCAAAATCAGGTCCGAGAGATTAGCAAACTTATGCAGAAAGAGTGTCAGTAAGGGGTAAACTTAACGTTTGCATATTTGCCATCGGCAACCCCGCTACCTACCGAATAGTCGGTTTAGGCCGGAGGCTTTGCGTCCCATCTTTTCAAATGGTTTGCCCTGTGCGTGACTTCTAATAGTAAGAATATATAAATTTTTGGATGAGCATCACATTTATTTATTATTTGTGTGATGCTAATTCCAAATTTACTATTATTTAATACGGCGTTCTGTCTCGAATATGGGAAAATCCATAAAATTGACATTTGTCGCTTGCTTTAAATAATGACACTATTTCGTTATGTTTTTTACTGTGTTGCGTTCAACAATTTCGGGGTGCATCTCAAACACACGACGTTCATGCTCTTTGTCTTTAATGCGTTCCAATAGGATTTCAAAGGCGTTTTTCCCTACTCGTCGTTTTGGCTGGTGAACCGTGGTTAACGGTGGCGAGAAATACTCAGCAAGTTCAATATTGTCATAACCAATAACAGACATGTCATCAGGAATACGGATGCCTTTTTGTTGCAAGCGACTCATTAAACCGAGAGCCATTGTATCGTTAAAGCAAAAAACAGCCGTTGGGCGCTTGTCCATGGCGGCGATCTTGTCGGCGGCGAGAACCGCCGTATCACACTCGAAGTTACCTTCCAAAATCCAATCTTCATGAACGGTTAGGCTTGCTTCGGCAAGAGCACGCTTAAACCCTTGAATACGCTCTTGGCACGCCGCTTTTTCGAAGTGTCCACTTAAGCAAGCAATGTCAGTATGGCCATGATCAATAAGGTATTTGGTGGCGAGATATCCGCCTTCCTCTGAGTTATCAATAATTTTATCGGCTTGAGAACTTTCAGGGCCCCAGTCCATGATCACTTTCGGAATGTCTGAATGACGATCAAGCATCTCAAGCAGTTCTTGGGTGAGGTCCGAGCACATGACCAACATACCATCGACACGTTTTTCCGCTAGCATGCGGATGTAGTCGCGTTGCTTCTCGTAAATACCGCCGGTATTGCACAAAATAAGTGTGTAGCCTTGGCGGTAGCAGTAACTTTCAACACCATCGATAACCTCAGAAAAAAATAAGTTTGTCGATTGGGTCACTAACATACCAATGGTACGGGTGGTGTTGCATTTTAAGCTGCGAGCGACTGCACTTGGTGCATAGTTAAGCTCTGATACCGCTTCCATCACTCGTTCTTGGGTTGCTTCAGCCACAAAGCGAGTTTTATTGATTACATGCGATACCGTGGTGGTTGATACGCCCGCTAAGCGTGCAACGTCTTTAATCGTAGCCATAAATTCTCTGTCCTGTCGATAACTGCTGAAAGTGATAGTCACGAAGAGCAATTCAGCGGTATTAGGCCTATCGGTGTTATATTGAAGCCTAAAAGTAGTAAAAACACAAAAACCGCCTCTAATCAGCGGTTGCATCTTAAATTCATTTTTTATCGTTTGCGGTCAAGATTCTAGTCCGCAAATGTCCATCAAGCAACGAAAAATCCACCGAATAAATCGGTCAACAGTCACAATTGACCGATTTAGTAATAGGTATTAACTAGGTTATCTCATTAGTTTGATAAATAGTCGCGGTCTAAGTGAAGAAACGCGACCAACAATTCGCTTGCGGCACCGTAAAAACCAAATTGATCAATTTGTTGGCAGCGAAGATGGAATTGTGGGATCCAAGAGAGCAAATGTTGTTCAATAAAATCACACTGCTGTGTAAAGGCTTGTTCAAGGTGTGTCTCTTGTTCAAGCTCATTGGAGCGAATGATCAAGTTACCTAAGAAATCCAGTTCAATCGCAATGTGGTCGGCGGGTTCGTTGAGTGTATCGTTGACTGCAATGTGATGGGCTGCCATCAAATCCGACATTGCTCTGGCTGGTTCGTCATTGAGCAACCCTGATTTTCCAATGTACATTGAGGCATAGGGTAGCGCGGACTCCTTATTGGATTTTAAAAAAAGATCACAGAAATCGGCTGCGAGCTCAAGCTGTGCGTCTTCTTTGTCTTGTAATCGGTTCAGTGCACCAACTAATTTATCAATGGCAGGTTTAAGTGTCGCGTTTTCTGCTAATCCTGAAAGAAATGTGCGAATAGCGGGCGTATAGTATTGCTCTAATTCATGCTCCGAAAGTTCTTTCACAAATAAACTCGAAAGCCACCAATAAATCTCGGCACGTTGTTCATTAAAAGCTTTGATGTCTTGCATGGTATTGGCTCTCCAAGGGGGTGGTTTTGCGAAAATCGTTTTTAAAAAGTAATTGATCTAAGTGTAACTAATAAAAATGAATAGCAGTCGCTAAGAAAATGAAAAAATATGAGTGATTTTTTCATTAAGTTAATGGATGTCTGGAAGGTTGTTTTGAATCAAAAAACTCTCATCTTTCTTAATTTTAAAAGTGATACGACTAGAATTATGACTATTTATGAATAGAATGGCTTTGTACAGAATCTCGAGCCGAGGTTTGAACATTTCTATAGAGTAAAGTGGTGTAAATGAGCTATCACGTATTAGTAGTTGAAGATGATGCAGTCACTCGCAGCAAGCTAGCTGGATACTTTCAAAGCGAAGGTTATATGGTAACGCAAGCGGAAAGCGGTACTCAGATGAGAGATGCTTTGAAAAACAGCGCGATAGATCTGATTATGCTAGACATTAATTTACCCGGTGAAGATGGTTTAATGTTAACGCGTGAGCTACGCAGCCAATCTGATATTGGCATCATATTAGTGACAGGGCGCACGGATAGCATTGATAAGATTGTTGGTCTTGAAATGGGGGCCGATGATTACGTAACGAAACCTTTTGAATTGCGCGAGTTGCTGGTGAGAGTGAAAAACTTGCTGTGGCGGATCTCGACCGCAAAAAACAAACTGAACGAAGAGAGCGGTGTATCTCACAATGCGAATTTAGTGCGCTTTAGCGAGTGGACCTTTGATATCCAGCGCCGAGCGCTGAGCCGTAATGGTGAGCCCGTAAAACTGACCAAAGCGGAATATGAGCTATTAGTTGCCTTGTCGTCATATCCGAATCAAGTCCTTAGCCGTGAACGTATTTTAAATATGATCAGCCACCGTGTGGATGCACCTAACGATCGAACGATTGATGTACTGATTCGACGCATGAGGGCGAAGATGGAGTTTGATCCCAAGAATCCGCAAATCTTTGTGACTGTGCACGGTGAAGGTTATATGTTCGCTGGCGATTAGCTGAGTGGTCGCGTGTGTAAAATTGGCAGTTGGGCCGTGCCTTTTTATTCCCATGATTTTTTGTAGCCGCAATTATCAAGAAAAACGGAGCACATAAATGGCTCCGTTTTGGGTTGAATACAATGGCTAATGGCTAATTGCTATTGATGTCCAACTCTGTATCGCCATGCCCGGAGGCCCAATCACGTAAGTCTTGCCACAGCAGCCCTAACGTTTCATACCAGTAACGCTCAGTTTGTTCTAAATAACGCGCTCGAGGAGCGTATTTTTCCCAAGGTTGCTCAATATTCGTTTGCGCTAAGAAATTGGTTGGCGCAGGTATTGGGTCAATACCTGCAGAATTAAACTCTTTTAACGCTCTTTCCATATGACTGGCTGACGTTACCAAAACCAGCCTACGCTGTTGAACAAAGGCGGCGGCTTGTCGTGCTTCTTCCCAAGTATCTTTAGCTGTTTCTAGCAAAATAATATCGGATTTATTCACTCCAAGCGCGAGTGCCACCACGGCTAGCATGCGTGCATGGCTAAATTCCGACCCGCCAGAGTAGCCTGATAAAATCAACTTTGATCCGGGGTACATACGCATGACACGTATGCCTTCGTTTAGGCGTACCAACGCAGTGCGGCTGAGTTCCGAGGTCGGCGGGATTTGGTCATCCACTACGTGGCCGCTGCCTAAAACCATCACATAATCGATGGTGCCATCAACGGGGAGAAAAGCCGAGTATTGTCTTTCCAAAGGCATTAGCATGCGCGTTGCAAAGGGTTGGAAAGAGATAAGAAATATCCCCACTAAAGAGAAGAGGACAAACATACAGCCAGTCTTACGTCTGACGGTGAACATTATGAGCATTAATCCGACAAAACCGAGGATTAGCATTGCCGGAAGAGGCATTAATAATGAGGAAATAACTTTTTTCAGCTCAAACATATACAAAATAGTCCGAAAAAACACCACTTGATAATAAAAAGGAACAAAGCCCCTTTATTCCTGCCATTCCTATGACAGAATAGCAGCACGATTCGCTATCATAACTCAAGCCACTGTGACTGAAGACCGGAATTTCGACGATATTGCCCACAAATTTGCAAAAAACATATACGGCTCTGACAAAGGTGAAATTCGTCAAGTCATTGTTTGGCAAGATCTTGAGCAACTGCTCGCTTTGTTGAGCAACCACCCAAAACCTTTGCAAGTGCTTGATGCTGGCGGCGGTTTGGCACAAATGTCACAAAAAATAGCCAAGCTTGGGCACCAAATCACGCTGTGTGATTTATCCTCGGAAATGCTCCAGCTAGCCGAACAAGAGATCCGCAAAAATGGTCTGCTTGAGCAGTATCGGTTGGTACATTCCCCCGTGCAATCCATCCAATCGCACCTTAGTGCGCCAGTGGATGTGTTGTTGTTTCACGCGGTGATGGAATGGTTAGCCGAGCCAAAACCCGCATTGCAGAATTTGTTAGAGCAAGTTAGGCCAGGTGGTATGGCATCAATCATGTTCTATAACCATCATGGCTTGGTGTACAAAAACGTTGTCTGTGGCAACATTCCCCATGTATTGGAGGGCATGCCGCATCGCAAGCGGTTTAAGCTCCAGCCTCAGCAAGGGCTAAAACCTGAAGAAGTGTATCAATGGATCGAAGAATCAGGATTTGAGATTTGTGGAAAATCGGGCATCCGATCATTCAGTGACTATATTGGGAATGTGAAAAATATGGGTGACTACCAATATGAAGATGTACTGGCACTCGAACAACAATTATGTAGACAAGAGCCGTACCTCTCGCTAGGTCGATACATTCATGTATGGGCGAAAAAGAAAATAGAGCAGGAATAACAATGAGTGAGATGACTCAGAACGCTGCACAGCAACCTATTGATGAATTGGTTGGTTGGGTAAAGCAGCATGATTTCTCATTGAACCTGACGACAGAACGACTGGCGTTCCTTATTGCCATTGCAGTATTGAGTAACGAAAGGTTTGATGAAGAATTAGGTGAAGGTGAGTTACACGATGCGTTTGCCATCGTAACTCGCTTATTTGAAGAAACCGGTGAAGCCTCCGCGTTTCGTGCTAATAATGCGATCAATGAGTTGGTAAAACAGCGCTTAATGAGCCGCTTCACCAGCGAGATGACTGATGGCGTTAGCATTTACCGTTTGTCACCGTTGGCTATTGGTATTACGGACTATTACGTCCGCCATAGAGAGTTTTCCAAGCTGAAGCTCTCAATTCAGCTTTCTATGGTCGCCGATGAAATGGCCAAGGCGATTGAAGCCGCGAATAAAGGTGGTACTCCCGGGCATTGGAAAAAGAACGTCTACGGCGTATTAAAATACTCGGTAGGGGAAATTTTTGATCGTATCGATTTAAACCAACGTGTGATGGACGAGCAGCAGCAATCGGTCAAACTGCAAATCGCAGAGTTGCTGAATAAAGATTGGCGTGAAGCGATCAACAACTGTGAATCGTTATTGTCTGAAACCTCTTCAACGCTGCGTGAACTGCAAGATACTTTACAAGCGGCGGGGGATGAGCTGCAAACGCAAATTTTGGATATTCAAGAATTGGTTTATGGCGAAGCCGAACTCGAATTCATTGAAGAAATCCTGTTTGGATTACAGATGAAACTTGATCGCATCACCAGTTGGGGACAACAGGCGATCGATCTCTGGATTGGCTACGACCGCCATGTCCATAAATTCATTCGTACCGCCATTGATATGGACCAAAACCGAGCGTTTAGCCAGCGTTTACGTCAATCACTGAGCGACTATTTTGACGCCCCTTGGTATCTCACTTATGCCGATGCTGAGCGTTTAACCGACCTGCGTGATGAAGCTCTCGTCTTAAGAGATGATGAGGTGATGGGGCAAGTGCCTCCAGAAGTGGAGTACGAAGAGTTCCAGCAAGTCAATGATGAGCTCTCCTTGCGTATCGGCAGCATGCTCAAAGGTCATAAAGATCAAGGGATGCCAATTGATTTAGGACGAGTACTGAGAGACTACCTCGCCACTCATCCCCATACACATCATTTTGATTTAGCCCGAATTATTGTTGATCAAGCGGTGAGACTTGGCTACTCAGAGCAAGATTACCAAGCCATCCAACCTGACTGGCAAGCGATCAACGATTTTGGTGCAAAGGTACAAGCAAATGTCATCGACAGATATTAATGAATACATGCCAGAAAATCTGGCCAAAGCGATTTCAAATCCTTTATTTCCTGCGCTAGATAGCCAGCTTCGAGCTGGGCGTCATGTTTCTAGTGATGATTTGGATAATCACACCTTTTTATTGGATTTTGAGCCTGATTTAGCGCTGTTTTACCAACGCTATAACACCGAATTAGTCAAAGCGCCGGAAGGCTTTTTTTACCTGCGTCCTCGCTCTACTGCTTTAATCAATCGTAGCGTGCTGTCTGAGTTGGATATGTTGGTCGGCAAAGTGCTCTGTTTTCTTTATTTGAGTCCGGAACGCCTTGCGCACGAAGGCATCTTTACTAATCAAGAATTGTACGAAGAGCTACTGTCTCTGGCCGATGAAAAAAAACTGATGAAGCTCGTCACCAACCGAGCCAGCGGTTCAGACTTAGACAAAGAAAAGCTGTTTGAAAAAGTGCGTACCTCATTGCGTCGTTTACGTCGTTTGGGGATGATCATCCATTTAGGTGATACCAATAAATTCCGCATTAGCGAAGCCGTATTTCGTTTTGGTGCCGATGTGCGCATTGGTGACGACATGCGTGAAGCACAACTGCGTTTGATCCGCGATGGTGAAGCGGTTGTCCACGCCCAAGAACCGAATCAAGGCAGCTTGCTGGATAACGAAGACGAGATTGAAGAACAAAATGTTAACGAGCAAACAGAATGGGAAGGTGAAGCATGATTGAGAGAGGTAAATATCAATCGCTAACCATGATCAATTGGAACGGCTTTTTTGCTCGTACTTTTGATATTGATGGATTAGTTACCACCTTGTCAGGCGGTAACGGTGCGGGCAAATCGACCACCATGGCGGCATTCATCACCACCTTGATCCCAGATCAAAGTTTGCTTCATTTTAGAAACACCACCGAAGCGGGCAGCTCACAAGCGTCTCGCGATAAAGGCTTATACGGTAAACTGCAAGCGGGCGCATGTTACGCCGCGTTGGATGTAGTGAATTCACGCAAACAGCGTTTACTGTTTGGCGTTAAGCTACAACAGGTGGCGGGGCGCGATAAAAAAGTTGATATCAAACCGTTTGTGATTCAAGGCTTGCCAAGCCATGTCAAACCAACCGATGTGCTGATTGAAAACGTCTCAGACAACCACGCGCGCGTGCGTCAACTCAATGAAGTGAAAGAGATTGTCGCGAAAATTGAAGGGGCGCATTTTAAAGCGTTTAGCTCCATTGTCGATTATCACGCACAAATGTTTGAATTTGGCGTGGTGCCTAAAAAACTGCGTAACAGTAGTGACCGTTCAAAATTCTATCGCTTGATTGAGGCTTCTTTATACGGCGGTATTTCCAGTGCCATTACTCGCTCGTTGCGTGATTATCTGTTGCCACAAAATGGTGGTGTGAAGAAAGCATTCCAAGATATGGAATCGGCGTTGCGTGAAAACCGCATGACGTTAGAAGCGATCAAAACCACGCAAGCGGATCGCGATCTCTTCAAGCACCTGATTACCGAATCGACAAATTACGTGGCCGCGGATTACATGCGTCACGCCAACGATCGCCACAATAAGCTAGAGCAAACGCTCGCGTTGCGTAACGAGTTATTCGGCTCTCGCCATACATTGATTGAGCAAAATCGATTACTCAATCAAGTTCAAGAAGAGCTTGAGCTGCTGTTAGAGCAAGAATCTACCTTAGAGCAAGATTACCAAGCCGCTTCTGATCACTTGCAACTGGTGCAAAACGCACTGCGTCAGCAAGAGAAAATTGAACGCTATCAAGAGGATTTGCAAGAGCTCACTATTCGCCTTGAAGAGCAGATGATGGTGGTGGAAGAGGCGCAAGAGCGCGTCATGATGGCTGAAGAGCAAGCGATTATTTCTGAAGATGAGGTCGATAGCTTAAAGAGTCAATTGGCCGATTACCAACAAGCATTAGATGTTCAACAAACGCGAGCATTGCAATATCAACAAGCCGTACAGGCGCTCGATAAAGCCAAACAGTTGCTAGATGATGATCAGTTAACACCAGAGCGTGCCCAAGCGCAGGTTTCTGATCTCAAGCATCAGCAAGACGCTAATACGACCACGTTATTAGCGTTAAAGCATAAATTGGACATGTCTTCGGCCGCGGTCGAACAGTTTGAGCAGGCACTGAAACTGGTGCGCAGTGTGGTGGGTGAAGTGTCTCGTCACGATGCGTCTCAGCATGCAAAAGCCATCATGCAGCAAGCGCGTAACGCCCAGCAAATTAGCCAAAATGAAGCACAGTGGTATGCACAGCAGCGAGATCTGGAACGTCGTTTAAATCAGCAGCAAGTGGCGCGTCAGTCCGTGGCTGAATACCAAAAGCAACACCATATTGACTTGCACGATGAGCTAACACTAGAGCAAGAGCGCGAGCGCCACGCCGCTCTGATTGAATCGCTGGAATATGAACAAGAAGCGCTACGTGAACAGCGCAGTGAGCAGCGCCGTACCGAGCAAGATAAACAGGCTGAAATTCAACGACTGGAATCGATCGCTCCGACTTGGATTGCTGCCAACGATGCATTGCATACTTTACGCGAACAAAGTGGTGCAACATTAGAAAATAGCCAAGCTGTGATGGCGCAGATGCAGCAAGTGCTTGAGCAAGAAAAAGCACAATCAATCGCTAAAGATAAACTGGCAGAACGTCGCGCGCAGCTTGAAAACGAAATCGAGCGCTTGGCGTCTCATGGTGGTTCAAATGATCCTCGTTTGAAAGGATTAGCGGATAGCTTAGGTGGCGTTTTACTGTCTGAAATTTACGATGACATCACGATTGACGATGCACCTTATTTCAGTGCCATGTACGGCCCAGCTCGCCATGCGATTGTGGTTTCGGATTTATCTGGCATCAAAGAGAAGCTGGTTGAGCTTGATGACTGCCCAGAAGATCTGTACATCATTGAAGGGGATGTCGATGCCTTTGATGATAGCTCGTTCAATGCTGACGAATTGGAAGGAGCGGTATGTGTTCAGCTCAATAACCGCCAAATGCGTTATTCTCGTTTACCTGAGATCCCACTCTTTGGCCGCGCCGCGCGTGAACAACGTTTAGAGTTACTGCGTAACGAGCGCGAAGAAGTGGTGGAAGAGCACGCGAAAGCGGCGTTTGATTCACAAAAACTGCAACGTCTATACCACAGCTTTAACCAATTTGTTGCTTCATACATCCAAGTTGCTTTTGAAGCCGATCCAGAACAAGCATTGCAAGCTGCACGTGAGCAACGCAATCAACTGGTCCGTGTATTGGCTGAATTGGATGCAAAAGAACAGCAGCAACGCAACCAGTTACAGCTAAGCAAACACGCGTTAACGATGCTCGATAAGCTGGCTCCTAACATGTTGCTCATTGAAGATGAGGCATTGCAAGCACGTTTCGATGAAGCTGAGCTGAACATTAATCAATTGGCGGAAGCGAAAGCGTTTTTAAGCTCGCACGGTAAAGCCATCGCGGAGTTAGAGCCGCTTGCTTCAGCGCTTGAGGTTGACCCGCAGCAATTTGATGCACTCACTGCACAATATCAGCAAGCGGATCAGGCTCTTCAGACATTGAAAGTGCAGATCTTTGCACTCTCAGACGTGATTGAACGCCGCCACTATTTTAGCTATTCCGATTCGGTTGCTCTGCTCAGTAAAAGCAGCGAGCTAAGTGAGCAGCTCAAAAACAAATTGGTTGAGGCAGAAAGCGCCCGTACCCGTACTCGTGATGAGCTCAAACAAGCTCAAAGTCAAATGAACCAATATAACCAAGTGTTAGCGGCCTTAAAAAGCTCGCATCAAGCTAAGTTGGAAACGGTTCAAGAGTTCAAGCAGGAGCTACAAGAGTTTGGTGTGCATGCCGATGAAGGTGCGCAAGAGCGTGCTGAACGTCGTCGTGATGAATTGCAACAGCGTCTGCATGCCTCACGTACCCGTAAGAGCGAGTATGAACGTACACTAACCGCAACTGATCTTGAAATGAAAGCATTAGTTAAACGGTTGAAAAAGGTGCAGAAAGATTATCAAGATCTGCGCACATTTGTGGTGAATGCAAAAGCAGGGTGGTGCTCTGTATTACGTTTGGCGCGTGATCACGATGTTGAGCGCCGCTTGCATAAACGTGAGCTGGCGTATTTATCGGCCGATGAACTGCGTTCCATGTCGGATAAATCACTGGGCGCGCTGCGTTTAGCGGTCGCAAGTAATGACGACCTGCGTGATGCACTGCGCTTGTCGGAAGACAATGCGCATCCAGAACGCAAAGTGTTGTTCTACATCGCCGTGTATCAACATCTGCGTGAGCGTATTCGCCAAGACATCATTCGCACTGATGATCCTGTTGAAGCGATTGAAGAGATGGAAGTGGAGCTTGCGCGTTTAACTGAAGAGTTGACTCAACGTGAAAACCGTTTAGCGATCAGCTCTGAATCGGTGGCCAGCATCATCAAAAAAACCATTCAACGTGAGCAAAATCGTATTCGGATGCTCAACCAAGGTTTGTCTAACATTAACTTTGGTCAGGTGAAAGGCGTTCGCCTTAACGTGAAAGTACGCGAGAGCCATGAAATCCTACTCGCGGGATTATCTGAAAAACAGAGTCAGCATAAAGATCTGTTTGAGAGTACTCGTTATACCTTCTCTGAAGCGATGGCGAAATTGTTCCAGCGTGTTAACCCGCATATCGATATGGGGCAACGTTCACCGCAAGTATTGGGTGAAGAGCTATTGGATTACCGCAACTACTTAGAGCTGAGTGTTGAAGTAAATCGCGGATCCGATGGCTGGTTGCAAGCAGAATCGGGCGCGTTATCGACTGGTGAAGCGATTGGTACTGGGCAGTCTATTTTATTGATGGTAATTCAAAGTTGGGAAGAGGAATCTCGTCGTCTACGCAGTAAAGACATCGTTCCATGCCGTTTACTGTTTTTAGATGAAGCGGCGCGTTTGGATGCCAAATCCATTTCAACCTTGTTTGAACTGTGCGAGCGTCTAGATATGCAACTTTTAATTGCTGCGCCAGAGAATATTAGCCCTGAGAAAGGCACGACCTATAAATTAGTGCGCAAAGTGTTTAAAGATCACGAACACGTTCATGTGGTCGGTCTACGGGGTTTTGGTCAAACTGAAAAACCAAAATCAGAAGCACAGCAGATGGCCGAAATGCTGTAAGCATCGCCTCCATCGCTAATAAAAAAGCCCAATACTCCTGATAGAGATTGGGCTTTTTAGTGATTAAATTTGGTGAGAGTTACTCGCTTACCTCACCTGAACCGAATTGCTTTGCGGCATAAGCCACGCGTTCTTCGGGGCTGGGATAGATAAGTTGCGTACCTAAACTTTCAATATGCTGCAAGCGTGGCAACAGCCCTGCGCCATTGGCTATCTGGATAGCAAGCCCTGGGCGAGCGTTAAGCTCAAGTACCATTGGTCCTTCTTCTTTATCCAACACCATGTCGGTTCCCATATAACCAAGGCCGGTCATTTCCCAAGCGCTAGAGGCTAAGGTGAGTAGCTTTTTCCAATGTGGTACTTGCAGCGTTGAGAGCTCTTTGCCGGTATCTGGGTGCTCAGTGATGGGTAAATTAAACTGCACGGCTCGTACTGCTTTTCCTGTCGCAATATCAAGACCTACGCCAACAGCGCCTTGGTGTAAGTTGGCTTTACCATCAGAAGCCGAAGTCGAAAGGCGCATCATCGCCATGACGGGGTAACCTTTGAAGACAATAATGCGTACATCAGGCACACCTTCATAGCTAAAGCCTTCGAAACAATCGTCAAACTTAATTAGGTTTTCAACCACAGCAACATCATTTTTACCGCCTAGTGAAAATAGTCCGGCCAAGGCATTACTGATGTGGCGCTCAACATCTTGCTGGTTGATGGTCGCACCAGAAGGTTTAGTGTACACACCATCCTTGTGCGACATAATCACTAAAATTCCTTTACCACCGCTTCCGCGTGCAGGTTTTATCACAAAGCCCGGCCACTCTTTAACCATGGCATGGATCGACTTCACATCCGCTTGATTACTGATCACACCAATCAGTTTTGGCACAGTACAACCCGCACGCTGCGCAATCAATTTGGTTTGTAACTTATCATCAACCAATGGGTATTTTGAGCGATCGTTATAGCGACCAATGTAGCTATGGTTGCGCTTGTTCATGCCCATAATGCCTTTACGGCGTAGCTTAAATGGAGAAGTGTATTCGGATAATGAAAACATCTTTACTCCTCGGCTAACGGTTTAAAACGGCGAAGTTCAGTTAAACGGTATCCAGTATAGGTTCCCAATAGCAGAATGGCAGCTAATACGATCAGCTGTAAGCCAATAAAATTAAAGGTTAGGTGTTGGACATAAGAGTTAGTCATTGCTAAGTAGATTAAGATGGAAGTAAAGAGCGAGCCGCCACCTTGTAAAATCACCTCTTTTGCTCCTTCTTCTTCCCACAGAATCGACATACGTTCGATGGTCCAAGAGAGAATGATCATCGGGAAGAAGGTAATGGATAACCCTTCGGTCAGCCCGATCTTAAAGGCAACGACGGTAAAGACAGAGATGATGAGTATTACCGCAATGATGACCGCCGATATCCGTGCTACCAGTAGCAGGTTCAATTTCGATAAATAGCTACGAATGATCAAACCTGTTCCGACGATAAGCAGAAAGCCCACGATACCTGTCAGTAATTGAGTTTGAACAAACGCCACGGCGATCAGTACCGGCATGAAAGTACCTGAGGTCTTTAGCCCAATAATCACCCGCAAGAACACCACAATTAATGCGCCGATAGGAATCAACATGATGGTCTTGAACATCGCTTGATCTTCAAGCGGCAAACTGTGAATAGAGAAGTTTAAGAGTTTGTCGGCCTCAATTTTATTATTGGTTGCCGTTTGAGGTGAAACATCTTGAGACAGCATAGTGAAGTGAACTTGGCTGTTTTGTCCACCCGTGACATCCAGCAGTGAAACGTTGGATTCATCCCAAACCAGTAGGTTAGGGTGGTTGGGCTGCGTACCCGTTTCAGGGTTAAAAAGTACCCACTGATCGCCATTCCATATTTCGTTCATGTGTTGAATCGTTTGACGGCGGCGACCATCTTCGAGCTGAATAACACCAACGACTTTATTGGGAATTTGAGAGTATGACAGCAGTTTTTGTGTGGCGTCCACTTTGCTCATTTTATTGAGTAGTAAAGAGGCGTTTTGGCTGTCGGTGTCATTGAGATTTTTAATCAGTTCGCGGGTAAAAGTAATGTTATCCGCAGAGCGTTGGTTCGCTTGCTCAATTAATGCGATAGCTGCGGCTTCTTCTGGACCGTTAAAGGTCGGTTGAACTACATCTCCCACAGGCGGGATAGGTGTTGCTTTCGCTTGGGGATCAACTAAAAATTGGCTTTTATAGTAAATAGTTTGTGGGCCAGTTGCTTTGCGGATTGACCACTCAACACGTTTGCCCGTATCAGTAGTCACGTAAGCTACGCCATAACCTGGTGATGATGACGATTCATTGATCAAAGTATATCCATCTTGAGTATGAGGCGCAGCTAAAGAGACTTTGGCTTCTTTGCCTAACGCATTGAATTCAACACGTGCTTCAATATCCCAAATTTGGCGAGTTTCCCCGGGTGTCCATGGCACCCCGTAAGTTTGGTGGCGAACTACACTCAGTGTGATTCCTGCCACTATCAGCAATAAAACGGATAGATAAAATGGAACTCGTGACGTCATAAATGTCCTTGCTACTATTTAGTTTCGGTTTGGATATACTTGCGACTGACATCGACTAACGCGATATCACGAATAAACTCGCGGCCTAGAAGAATAGGATGGCTCATTTGAGAGCGATCAGCCAAGGTGAACTGTGCTTTTTCGTGAATACTGCCTAATTTTACCCACAGCTCAACAACGGCTCTGCGTTCCATCTCATCGTTGGTCGATTGGCGAATTTTAACGTAGCGAATAATGGGTGATTCAATCCAGTTACTCTCGTCTGTTGCTCTATCACCATCGGAAAGATGAAAGCGCACCCAGTTTTTCCCATTACGTTCAAACTCTTCAATATCAATCGCATTGAGTGAAGAGGTGGCGGCCCCTGTATCAACTCGAGCATCAAAGGTTTGTTTGATCGAATCAATCGTGACTTTTTCGACTTCACCTAAAATGACGTCATAGCGTGATTTTTGAATAGAGGGTGTAGCGACTGGAATTATCACATCATCATTACTGGTTGCTTCTACACGTTTTTGTTGGGTATTGGTCGTGATCTGCTTAAGTTTTGTTAGTTTTCGATCGAGTTTTGATATTTGGTTTTCAAGGCTTTCAATGTAATCATTCTGGTTACTTAGCTGAAGCTCAAGGTTGGTCATTGTGTTGCTGAGGTTCGATTCGGAAGCTTGAATCGCTGCGAGGGTAGCTTGGTGGTATTGTTCACCATTGGTTAGAGTGCAACTTGACAGTAAGGCAATGGCAATGACGGGGGCTACAGACTTAAACATTTGCGACCTTATGTGTTTGTAATGAATACGGATAAACCGAAGTTTAGCTAACAAAATTTAGCTGATAAAAAAGGATGCGTACGGCATCCTTTGACAAGGGTAGTATTATACGCATAGCCAAGCGTTAAAACTGTGTCAATTATAGTTTTTTTGCTACCAAAATAGCGCGTCGTGGTGCGGGATACCCTTCTACGGTTTTGCTTGGGTCGTTTGGGTCAAGATAGTCGGGTAATGAGTTGTGCGTCATCCATTGAGTTGTCCGTTGTTCATCAACGGAGGTGACGCTCTCATCAACGATACGCACGTCACCAAAACCACATTTCTCAAGCCACACTTTGAGCGCTTTTGCGGAAGGGAAAAAGTAGACGTTGCGCATTTGTGCGTAGCGGTCGACAGGGACCAACACCGCATTTTCGTCGCCTTCAATAACCAGCGTCTCAAGAATCAATTCGCCCCCTGTGACCAACTGATTTTTCAATTGGATAAGATGATCTAGCGGAGAGCGGCGATGATATAGGACACCCATGCTAAATACAGTGTCAAAGGCGTTCAATTCGGGTAACTGTTCAATGCCTAGCGGCAGAAGATGAGCACGTTGGTCATCACCCAATAGTTTACGCACCGCTTCAAACTGCACTAAAAACAGGTGCGAAGGGTCGATACCCACACACAGGCGAGCACCTTCGCCAAGCATACGCCACATGTGATAACCATTACCACAGCCAACATCCAGCACGGAACGGTTTTTCAGCGGTGAAATGTGGGGCAATACGCGGTCCCATTTCCAATCGGATCGCCACTCAGTGTCGATATGGATACCGTGTAAGTGATAGGGACCTTTGCGCCAAGGATGAAAGGTTTTAAGCAAACTTTCTAGTTTCTTCTGTTCGCCTAACGTCAGCGGTGTGCTATTTGAGAGAGTGACTGACTGCTTGAGCTCGATCAGCTCAGGTGTACCCGAGGGGATTTTATTTAACGCACGAACCCAGCGGTCAAAGTCGCCATGCTCTGTATTTTGCCAGTCCGTCAACTGTTGTGGCAAAACGTTTAGCCAAGGTTGGAGACGGGTATCTTGAGCGATCAGTTGATAAAAATTGGCAAAGTTAAACATGCAAAGCGTATTCCTAGATGAGGTAAAAAGATCCTAGATAAATGGCTGGTCAGGTTTTGGGCCTTCTAGGGAAAAAAGCCAAAACGGCATTCTATTATTTAATGGCGAACATTGAACCAAAGTTGAAACACTGGAACCACACTTCATAACTTGAAAAGCCAATTTTTTTAAAGCGAGCTTTATGTGTTGTGATGGAGTCTGGGCGCATCACATTTTCAATCGCACTGCGTTTTTGACTGATTTCTAATTCGCTGTAACCATTGGCTCGCTTGAAATCATGGTGAAGGTCAATTAGCAGATCATGCGCCGTTTCATCTTCAAAAATGTACTTTTCAGATAAAATCAGTATGCCACCGGGGCGAAGACCCACGTAGATTTTTTCAAGCAGTGCGAGCCTATCTTCTGGCGATAGAAATTGCAGCGTAAAATTGAGCACCACCACTGAGGCATCATGAATTTCAATCTCACGGATGTCGGCTTCAATCACCTCGACAGGCGTATCCGAACGATAGGCGTTAATGTGCAATTTACAACGCTCAACCATAGCAGGCGAATTATCAACCGCTACAATTTTACAACCTTCTTGGTGAATATGACGACGCATCGAAAGCGTAGCCGCCCCTAAAGAGCAACCCAGATCGTAAATGGTAGAGTGTGGCTTAACAAAGCGCTCAGCTAACATGCCGATTGCAGAGATAATATTGCTGTACCCCGGCACAGAGCGCTGAATCATATCAGGGAAGACTTCAGCAACTCGTTCATCAAACGTAAAATCACCAATTTTATCGATTGGAGCAGAAAAAATGATGTCTTTATGATGGCTCATAATGTACCTCATGGCGATGCGTAAAAAGCAATGCTGACCGTCGCGCTACCTTAAAAAAGGCGCACATTCTAAGAGAAAAGTGTGCGCGTGTCATTAACCTCGCACGCGATCATCAAAATAGGGTGATTTGGTGCTGGTCATCTTGGGCTGGAAATGTTGTCAATGTAGGTAATGTGAGTCGTTGTTGCAGCTGTTGGTATAGTTCGGCGGCTAATAATGGGGCTTCAATATTGTCTGGCGTGTGGACCATAAGATAAGGTTGTTTTCCTTGTTCGATCCAATGTGGCAGTTTGGTCATCCACGCTTCAAAAAAGGGGTAATTGGCCTCTAATTCTGGGTGGCCGATAAAACGGATCATCGGCGTTTGTGCCGTGGCAATGGCGTGAACAGGGACTTTAGGTTTCTTTTTCTGAGCATCAATGATGACGTCAGTTGTCGGTTTGGCCGAAAAGATAGGACGACTGTCCATAATGATTCGATCAATCGACGATTCAACTAACCATTGATTGAGCGCTTTTTCAGCTTCTCCCTTAGCAAAAAACTCAAGGTGCCGCACTTCAACACCCAGTGGAAAACCCGCGGGAAAATAGGCGCAGAATTTTTTCAACTGTTCTAAGTGCTGTGGGCCAAAAGTAGCTGGCAGTTGGATGGTCCATAATCCAACACGAGAGTGCAGAGGCTCCATCAGCATCATAAAATCTTTTAACTGATCTTGGCAGCCAGTGAGCTTATGTTCGTGGGTAATAGCTTTGGGCAGTTTGAACGTAAACCGAAAATCATCATGAGTGGCGGCGCGCCAGTTCTGCACTGTGTTCATGGAAGGTGACGCATAGAAAGTAGTGTTGCCTTCTACGGTATGAAAAACCCTCGCATACTTTTCAAGACGCTGCGCAGCAGGCGTTCCCGCGCCGTAAAACGTACTTTTCCAGCCCGCGTGTGACCACATGGTAAGGCCGAGTCGCAGTGGTAAATTCATCATACTGACCTTTCATCCATTACTAAAAATAAATACTCTACGAGAGTTTTGATGATTTTGGTATTTTAACGCTATAATCAGCCGCAATTTCTCAGCGGTGTTGCTATTTTGGTTGATTATTGATTTAAAAAGCAGCAACCCTTGATAAAACACAACAAATTGTATTCTGGAAGGTCGATTTTGCACATCTTTCAGCGTATAAATGGAACTTTGCGCTGCTCAGATAATGACGCTGAGCGGCTTAGAATTGATAACTAATTAGAGATTGGGAAATTCATTATGCGTAGCCATTATTGTGGTCACCTGAACAAGTCCCTCGCAGGACAAACTGTGGAGTTGTGCGGCTGGGTTAATCGCCGTCGTGATTTAGGCGGTCTTATCTTTATTGATATGCGAGATCGTGAAGGCATCGTTCAGGTGGTGGTTGATCCAGATATGGCGGATGTATTTGCAGTAGCTAATCAACTGCGTAATGAATTCTGCATTAAGCTAACTGGTGAAGTACGCGCGCGTCCAGAAAGTCAAATCAATAAAGAGATGGCGACTGGCGAAGTAGAAATTCTCGCGAGTGGGATTTCTATTATCAACCGCAGTGATGTTTTACCACTGGATTTCAACCAAAAGAACTCAGAAGAGCAACGTCTAAAATATCGTTACTTAGATCTACGCCGTCCAGAAATGAGTGATCGTATTAAGCTGCGCGCTAAAGCGTCTAGCTTTGTACGCCGCTTCCTTGATGAACACGGTTTCCTCGATATTGAAACGCCAGTTTTGACGAAAGCAACGCCGGAAGGGGCTCGTGACTACTTAGTGCCAAGTCGTGTGCACAAAGGCAGTTTCTATGCACTTCCTCAATCGCCACAACTGTTTAAACAGTTGCTGATGATGTCAGGCTTTGACCGTTACTATCAAATCGTAAAATGTTTCCGTGATGAAGATTTACGTGCTGACCGTCAACCAGAATTTACTCAAATCGATATTGAAACGTCATTTATGACGGCCGACCAAGTGCGTGAAGTGACTGAAAAAATGGTTCGCAATATGTGGCTTGAGTTACTAAATGTAGACTTAGGTAATTTCCCTGTTATGCCATACAGCGAAGCGATGCGTCGCTATGGTAGCGACAAGCCGGATCTGCGTAACCCACTGGAATTGGTTGATGTTGCAGACCTTGTAAAAGATGTGGATTTCAATGTTTTCTCTGGCCCAGCTAATGATGCTAAAGGACGCGTGGCGGTTATTCGTGTACCGGGTGGCGCGGCATTAACTCGTAAGCAAATTGATAGCTACGCTGAGTTTGTTGGTATTTATGGCGCGAAAGGTTTGGCGTGGATGAAAGTCAATGACCGCGCTGCTGGCTTAGAGGGCGTTCAATCTCCGGTCGCGAAATTCCTTTCGGCTGACATTGTGGAAGGCATTTTGGCGCGGACTCACGCTGAGTCTGGCGACATCATTTTGTTTGGTGCCGATAAAATAAAAGTGGTGACTGAAGCATTGGGTGCGCTGCGTTTGAAATTGGGTAAAGATCTGGCGATCACCAATGAAAATTCATGGGCTCCACTATGGGTTGTTGATTTCCCAATGTTTGAGGAAGATGACGAAGGTAACTTGCATGCTATGCATCACCCATTTACCGCACCACTTAACTTAACCGCGCAAGAGCTGCAAGCCAACCCAGCGGTTGCAAATTCAAATGCTTACGACATGGTATTAAACGGCTATGAAGTGGGTGGTGGCTCGGTGCGTATTCACAATGCTGAAATGCAATCTGTGGTGTTTGATATTTTAGGTATCGATGCGCAAGAGCAACAACTGAAATTTGGCTTCCTATTGGATGCGCTGAAATTTGGTACGCCACCACACGCAGGTCTTGCATTTGGTCTTGACCGTTTGGTGATGCTGTTGTGTGGTACGGAAAATATTCGCGATGTGATTGCCTTCCCTAAAACAACCGCAGCCGCTTGTTTGCTAACGGATGCACCGAGTCTGGCTAACCCAGCGTCGCTCGAAGAGTTGGCGATTGCGGTGACGGTCGCAAAAGAAAAAGCGCAATAAACGCAACGGTAGCAGGGTGGCGAAAGTCACCCTCTTTTTTGCCCCCGCGTAGGGTTATCCTTTTTTATTTGAGTGAACCTTGTTCTCTCGCCAATTGACTTAGTGACAGGAATCTCTCTTTTGGCTCAAATGTATTTCTATTACTCTGCGATGAATGCAGGTAAATCAACCACTCTTCTACAATCTTCTTTCAACTATCAAGAGCGTGGTATGACGCCCGTGATCTATACCGCCGCCATCGACGACCGTTATGGTGTTGGTAAAGTAAGTTCAAGAATAGGATTGGAATCAGACGCCCAGCTTTTTACCGCTGAAACGAATTTGTATGATGAGATCAACGCACTGCACGAGCAACAAAAGCGTCACTGCATTTTGGTTGATGAGTGCCAATTCTTAACCAAAGAGCAAGTCTATCAATTGACTGAAGTGGTCGATAAAATCGGCATTCCGGTACTGTGCTATGGCTTGCGTACCGATTTCTTAGGTGAGCTATTTGAAGGGAGTAAATATCTACTTTCTTGGGCCGATAAGCTGGTGGAATTGAAAACAATTTGTCATTGTGGCCGTAAAGCGAACATGGTCATTCGCACCGATGAACATGGAGTGGCGATTGCCGAAGGTGATCAAGTCTCTATTGGTGGTAACGATAAATACGTGTCGGTATGTCGTCAGCACTATAAAGAAGCCTTGGGTAAGTAAATTCATTACTTCTGCGCCTTGAACAAATTATTCGATAGGGAGGTTTAAGCCTCCCTATCTATTTTGTATGCCCCACAACTTGTGTTACCACTCAAATTGACTCAGAACTTGGTAAGCAAGTGTCACATCGTCTGGGATCGGTTGCTCAATCTGAAATCCTTGTGCTGGGTAGTCGCGGACTCGCACAAAATCGTCTAATAGCGCACTCAGTACAACATCAACGGTGAAATCCTCATCAAGATAATCGAAAAATGCCTCTCCGCTAGAGGTCACTATTAATGACTCAAATGGGGCGGGCCACTGCTTAACAAATGTGGCGTAGGCACGACGTTCCATGAAGGGTTTTTGAACCACAATAATACGTTGCGCAGTGATCGATTTTTCTGCCAATAGATGATGACTAAATCGTACATTTTCTCCAGAGTGAGTCGCCTCTTTTTCCAGTAAAATCGCGTGGGTTGGTACGCCACAATCTTTGGCTATGTCAGCAAAGGTTTCTGCTTCGCTTTTAGCAAATTTACCCTCAGTAAAACGCCCTTGTCCGCCAGAGAAAAGAAGGTAGGGAGCCAGATTTTGTTGGTACAAATGTGCAGCATACTCAGCCACGCGCAAATCATTGCTGCAAAACACCATAATGATATCGGCCGCGACGAGCTCATGCTTCATCTGCATGTACTGCCACAAGGTTTCAATGTGTTGGTAGAGATGTTTACTCATTCAGTGCCAGTGCCTCTAACGTGTGTGAATAATGAAATTGATAGCCCAATTGGCTCAGCTTGTCGCTTAAGATGCGTTTGTCTGCAATATCGACAATTGGCGGCAATGGTGAGTCTAGCTCGGCGGCCGCCAACGCGGCTTGATAAAACTCAGCTTTACTCACGGTTTGTGGTGTGGTGGCGTTAACGACCTGTTTGGAGAGTTTTTCGCTGGCAAAAATCAGTGCACCAATGGCGTCTTTTTGATGCAACATATTAGCTGGTGCAAGCTGGCTGACTTGCGCCAAACGCGCTGCAAATCGTGAGGGATGACGGTTTGGTCCGATCAAGCCACTACAGCGTACAATGACATAATCTAGCCCTGAATCGATAACGTGTTGCTCGGCTTGCAACATGATTCGTGCTCCTTCACTGAAGTTTGAGTCATTTTGCGCCAGTGGCAAGGAGGCATGCTGTTCACTCATGGGTTGTGCAATGTCAGGATAGGCGCTGGTTGAGCTGACCATGACGATTTTACGCACATTAGCCAGCTTTGCTTGTGCGACTAAATATTGCCACTGCTGCGCATACTCTTGCCCTCTTCCCTTGCGAAAACCGGGTGGAAAGCTGCCTATCACAATCTCACTTTTTTGAGCAATAAAGTGCTGCGATAAGCTTTGGTCGCGCAGAGAAAGATCGCATACAAAGCCTGTGATGCCATGTTGCGTTAACTCAAGCATTCCTGCCGTTTGGGTGCGGCTGGCGTAGACTTGGTGGTTTTCGGTAAGAGCTTGCGCTAGAGGAAGGCCTAGCCAACCTGCGCCAATGAGGGTAATGGTGCTCATAAAATGTACATCCTGTATTGATTGTATGCCGATCAGGCATCGGTGAGTGGGCTAAGCTGGCGCAACAACTGCCTGACCATTTTATGGATAGGATCGGCGCTCATGCGCTGGTGCTGAATGACATCAATGTTGGTATACCAAGCCAGCTGTTCAAACTCAACAGGGACACGCACTAATTTCCCCATCGCTTGTTCACTTTCGGCTAAATAGCTTGGCAGCAAACACCATCCTAAACCGCTTAACGCCATCTCTAATAATAGATAGTAGTTATCGGCGTACCATATCTCTGGGCTAAAGGCTTGATGGAAACTGCTGGTTTTATGGCTGCGTGAGCGGATAACGAGTTGGCGATGCAATCTTAGCATATCGATATGGGGCGCTTGATGCTGAGCCAATTCATGCTCTGCGGCCACATAAACATCAAAACGGATTGAACCGACATTTTCAAAATCAAGGTTATTCGGTAAGGCCAATTCACTGAAGATGATCCCACAGCTAGCGCGACCTTGTTCCACCATCTCAATCACATCGGTACTTGATGCACTTAAACATTCAATTTCAATGTGTGGAAACTGTGTGGCTAACTGTTTGAATAAATGGGTTAACCCTTGTAACGGGATCCCTTCATCCATCGCGAGCGAAAGCTGTTGATTGGGTGAGGAAGCAAGCAGTTGTGCTTGTTGCGCTAAGCGTTGATGTTGCTGCAACGTCGCTTGCGCATACGGTAGAAGTCGCTCGCCTTGCGCGGTTAATCGTGGATAACGGCCGGAGCGATCAAACAGTTCTACGCCGCAATCAATTTCTAAATTGATGATGTGTTGGCTAACGGCCGATTGAACTTTGCCCAACTGTCTTGCCGCGCCGGAGAAAGAGCCACTCTCAACGGTTGCGGTGAAGGCTTGCAATTGATCAATACTCAACATATCTCATTTACCGATACTATCTAACTTTTTAGTATCTTCAATATAGATGAAAATGAGTCCATTCAACACCTCAGACGAAGAATAAAGAGGAGAAAAATGATGTCAATGAGAGAGCTGTCGATGAAAGAGCGCCTTTTCCATGCAATAACGTTTGAAGTGACCGCATTAGCGTTAATTATTCCAATCTCCGCATTGGTGACAGGGCAGGGAACGGGGGATTTAGCCATGATAGGTATTGGTTTGAGCCTATTTGCCGTAGCGTGGAACTATCTATACAACGTTTTGTTCGACCGAGTGTTTGGTACCAACCGATTAGCGCGTACGGTTAGCTTACGCTTGTTACACACGACCGGTTTTGAAGGTGGGCTCGTCTTTATTTCTATTCCGGTGATCGCTTGGGTTTTAGACGTATCGATGTGGGATGCGTTGATTTTGGAAGCTGGGTTTCTGACCTTTTTCTTTATCTACACCACACTGTTTAACTGGGGATATGATCGAATTCAGCCCTATCAACGTTGGATTGAGCCAATTGCCAAATAAAGAAGAGCGGTTTTTTTAAGGGGACAAGGCAGCCAGCAGAATCACGGCTGCCTTTGCAGGCTAGATTAAGAGTTCAAAACACGCAGCACGCGCTCTGCATGCTCGGCCACTTCGATACCTTCATCCGTTAAATAGCCACCATCAGGTAATGTACACAGACCTTTTTCGTAAAGACGTTGAACAGCGGATTGCATGTCGTCAGACGCATCATTACGGACTTTAATACCAGTCGCAGCGCTGCTTAAATCAAATTGGAGGAGTAGATTGAGCTCGGCGATATTTTGTTGAGTAAATTTCATCTCGACACCTATATAGTGAATGATTTTTTGTCACCATAGATGGCAGCGCTGTTGGCTGCAATCAGTTGTTGTAAGAAATGTTATCTGCAACCAAATTGGAGATATTTCACACAGTTATACCCTTCCTACTTGAAGCTGCAGCGGTGTTGGCTACGTTCGTTCACCCCAATCACATAGTTTGCCTATGCTCATGGGGACTCACTCACTTGCCGCCTACCTGCAACTCCAAGTTGTTTGGGTATATATTCATCATTGGTTTGCAAGAGAGTGGCTATCTATAGACGCTGGATATGGGCTATCAATAAATTTTTATGATTTTCATCACGCTAAACACATTTTTTGTAAACATAGAAAATAGCTCTTGAATTGTCATAGGAATGGAGCGATTATCCGCGCCTTATATAACTTGTTTCAAAATGTTACTTGCCATGAACTTAAACCAATTTGATTCCCTATTGCCACCGCAAATGGCAGAGCGCGCCGCAGAAACTGGCGTTGGAAAAGCGACGAAAGATCCGATGAAGTCTTTCCTTCTTGCCATTTCTGCTGGCATTCATATCGGTATTGCTTTCGTTTTTTACACTACAGTGACGACAGGAACGGGCGATATGGCTTGGGGTCTGAGTCGTTTTATCGGCGGCTTTGCGTTTAGCTTAGGTCTTATTCTGGTGGTGGTCACCGGTGGTGAGTTATTCACTAGTTCAGTGCTGACTTTGGTTGCACGTGCGAGTGGCAAAATTTCTTGGAGCATGTTGATTAAAAACTGGGTCATCGTCTATTTTGGCAACCTTGCTGGTGCGCTGATGCTTGTCGCTTGTATGCTAGTTTCCAAACAATATATGTTTGATGGTGGCCAAGTTGGCCTCAATGCGATGGCCATTTCTCAGCATAAGTTGCACCACGAGTTTATGCAGGCAGTAGCGCTTGGCATTATGTGTAACGTGTTGGTGTGCGTGGCGGTCTGGATGACTTTCAGTGGTCGTACCTTGACTGACAAAATTATGGTGATGATTTTACCTGTCGCCATGTTTGTCGCCGCGGGTTTTGAGCACTGCATCGCTAATATGTTCCAAGTTCCGATGGCAATTGGTATCAAATATTTTGCACCCGCTGAGTTTTGGCAGATGACGGGTGCCAATATTGCCGACTACGCAGACCTTAACTTAATGGGTTTTTTGATCAATAACCTATTACCCGTGACGATTGGCAATATCATCGGTGGGGGGGTTTTTGTTGGCATTTGGTACTGGTTAATTTACCTTCGAGATGGATCTCACGAATAACTCCTTATTGAAGAGATGATCTTAGAAGCGGCTTTAAGGGCCGCTTTTTGTTGTCATCTCTAAACCATCACCTTAGGTGGTGTTGACTGCTTCTGCTAGTGTTTATTCACTATTTATACCTTTAAAACAGCTTATCCACATTTTCTGTGGATAAGCTGTTTTAAAGCCAGTGTGTAAGATCAATTCTATCAAGAAGTGCACAAAAACCCAGCAGTGGGCAGTGCATCATGCACTGAAGTGGGGCGAATATAATACCGATTCCTGAGCGGTGATCGACATCTAACCATCCCTCATCTTATTAACAATGGCGTTACATTTCGGTTGTCATTTGAGCGTTTAGCGGGAAGAAATTCGTACCTCAATCCTATCTTGCAATTCATTTTGTTTCTTTTTTGTTTCTTTTTTAACGTTTATGAAAAGAAATTAAACTGACACAACTACTCACATTTCTATACATAAATTCTTAATCAAACACAACTCCGTGTGAGCTCAAAAAAGTAGTGGATTCCTTGCTATATAAGGTAGGAATCGATTGAACCCTACAAAGAGTATGGTCTAACATTTCGTATCAGAAATGGTAATAAGCTGAGCTCTGTCGTCGAGCTGCTCAAAATGACTGAAATACAAAACAGGCAAATGTATGAGTGATGTTAATAAAATAGAGAGTAATGAGAAACGTTCGCTTGAGTGGAAGTCTTTCCTCTTAATCACAGTGGTTCTCTTTCCGATCTTAAGTATCGCCTTTGTCGGCGGTTATGGATTCATTGTTTGGATGCTGCAAGTGTTCCTCTTTGGTCCTCCTGGTGCGCACGGTTAATTCCACGGTTCACCCGTAATCCTTTTGATCGAAAATTTAAGAGAGCGAATCATGAAATCATTGTTAGTCAAAATTTGGCGCACTATGACTCGTCCAGCCGTGCACATCAGCCTTGGTGTGCTCACGATGGGCGGTTTTATCGCCGGTGTGATTTTCTGGGGCGGTTTTAATACTGCACTGGAAGCCACCAACACAGAAGCATTCTGTATCAGCTGCCACACAATGCGCGACAACGTTTATGTTGAGCTGCAAGAAACCGTGCACTGGAAAAACCATTCAGGCGTACGTGCCACTTGCCCAGACTGCCACGTACCACACGAATGGACCGCTAAAATTGCGCGTAAGATGCAAGCCTCTAAGGAGGTATTTGCGCAAGTTTTTGGTGATTTAGGTACCCCTGAAAAATTCGAAGAGCGCCGTATTGAATTGGCCAAGCATGAGTGGGAGCGCTTTTCAGCCAACAACTCATTGGAATGTAAAAATTGCCACAATTACGATTCGATGGATTTCGAACAGATGTCGGCAACCGCGCGTATTCAGATGAAACAAGCAGCGGAAAAAGATCAAAGTTGCCTAGATTGCCATAAAGGGATCGCCCATAACCTGCCTAAAAATATGGATAGCTCAGGTGGACTGATTGGCGAGCTAGAGCAGTTGGCATCTAAAACCGATTACTCGGTCGGCAAGCAAGTGGTGAGCGTTCGCTTCTTACCTATTTATGAAGATGCGCAAGCTCAAGTGGAAGCAGGCCTTCTGAACCCAGCATCGGCAGTCACTGTATTGGATGAGAAAGGCGAGATGATTCAAATCGAAATTGATGGTTGGCGTAAAGCAAAAGGCTTTGGTCGTGTGATCCAAGAAGATTTTGGTATGAACATCGCTGTGGGCTCCTTGATGAAAGAAGCGGCACAAAATGATGCAATCGTCACTGTTGGTGAAAAGCGTGTCGATGATCTCACCGGTCTACCTTGGGAAAAAGTAAACGCGAAAGTGTGGATGAAAAAACAAGCCATGCTCGATAGCGTGGATCCAATTTGGGAAAAAGCGGGTGAGGCCTATAAAACGAACTGCTCTGTCTGTCATAGCCAACCGGATGAAGCGCATTTTGATGCGAATACTTGGCCGGGCATGTTTAACGGCATGATGGCATTCGTCAACTTCGACACAGACAGCGAAGCGTTAGTCTTGAAGTATCTACAAAAACACTCTTCAGATTTTGCTGAAGGTCACCATTAATCCACGTCAAACGGAGTTTTAAATATGGCGATTACACGAAGAAGTTTTCTTAAAGGTGTAGCAACCACCAGTGCGGCGTCGGTTATTGGGCCAAGTTTATTGGTCTCGACATCGGCTAACGCGGCAGAAACAACAGGCAGTTGGAAAGTATCAGGCTCTCATTGGGGCGCATTTCGTGCGCATGTGTATGGCGGAAAAGTACAATCGGTCAAGCCGCTAGAGTCAGACACGCACCCCACTGATATGCTCAACGGAATCAAAGGCATTATCTATAGCCCATCACGAGTGCGTTACCCAATGGTTCGCCTTGATTGGCTCAAAAAACATAAATACAGCGGCGAAACACGTGGCAACAACCGTTTTATCCGCGTCACTTGGGATGAAGCGTTGGATCTGTTTTATCGTGAACTTGAGCGCGTACAAAAAGAGTACGGCCCTTGGGCGCTGCATGCAGGACAAACGGGTTGGAACCAAACGGGGTCATTTCACAACTGTACAGCGATGATGCAACGTGCTGTAGGTATGCACGGTAACTTCATCACTAAAGTGGGTGATTACTCAACAGGTGCAGGCCAAACCATTCTTCCTTACGTGTTAGGTTCGACAGAAGTGTATGCCCAAGGAACCTCTTGGTCGGAAATTCTTGAGCATTCAGACAACATTGTTTTGTGGGCGACCGACCCGGTAAAAAACCTGCAAGTTGGCTGGAACTGTGAAACGCACCAATCCTTTCCTTATCTTGATCAGTTGAAAGAAAAAGTGGCGAAAGGAGAGATCAACGTTATTTCGGTTGATCCAGTCAAGAATAAAACCCAGCGCTTCTTAAACAGTGACCATTGGTACATTAACCCACAGACCGATGTGGCGTTTATGTTGGCGGTGGCGCATGTGTTGTATAACGAAGATCTGTATGACAAGGCGTTCATCAAAACCTATTGCTTAGGATTTGAACCTTTTATTCAGTACGTTCAAGGCGAAACGAAAGATAAGATTGTTAAGTCGCCAGAATGGGCCGCCGAGATTTGTGGCGTAACAGCCGATAAGATCCGCGAATTTGCACGTATGCTCGTTAATGGCCGAACTCAGTTACTGTTTGGTTGGTGTATTCAGCGTCAAGAGCATGGCGAACAGCCTTACTGGGCTGGTGCGGTTGTGGCTGCGATGGTTGGTCAAATTGGCCTGCCAGGCGGGGGGATCTCCTACGGGCATCACTATTCTGGCATTGGGGTCCCATCAACCGGTTTTGCCTCGCCCGGCGGTTTTCCACGTAACCTAGATACGGGTTCAAAACCGAAATGGGACAACGAAAACTACAACGGCTACAGTAAAACGATTCCTGTTGCCCGTTGGGTCGATTGTTTGCTAGAGCCGGGTAAAGAGATCCGCTACAACGGTTCGAGCGTAAAATTACCTGATTACAAAATGATGGTTATTTCAGGCAACAACCCGTGGCATCATCACCAAGATCGTAACCGAATGAAGAAGGCGTTCCGCAAGCTTCAAACCGTCGTCACGATCGATTTTGCTTGGACGGCGACTTGCCGTTTCTCCGACATCGTTCTTCCTGCCTGTACTCAGTTTGAGCGCAATGATATCGATGTATACGGTTCTTATTCGGGCAAGGGTTTGATTGCCATGCACCGCTTGGTTGATCCTTTGTTCCAATCGCGTACTGACTTTGAGATTTTCACTGAATTGACGCGTCGCTTTGGCCGCCATGAAGAGTTCACACGCGGCATGGATGAGATGGAGTGGGTCCGTTCGCTCTATGACGAGTGTAAAAAAGCCAACGCGGGTAAGTTTGATTTACCAGAATTTGAACAGTTTTGGCAGCAGAGCGTACTGGATTTTGGTGAAGGCCAACCTTGGGTTCGCCACGCCGATTTCCGTAAAGACCCTGAGATAAACGCATTGGGTACACCGTCTGGTTTTATCGAGATTACGTCACGTAAGATTGGGCGTTATGGCTATGAACATTGCCAAGATCACCCGATGTGGTTTGAAAAAACCGAGCGTTCGCACGGTGGCCCAGGTTCAGATAAGCATCCATATTGGTTACAATCTTGTCACCCAGATAAGCGTTTGCACTCACAAATGTGTGAGTCAGAAGAGTATCGCGCGACCTATGCTGTCAATGGCCGTGAGCCCGTGTATATCAACCCAATCGATGCGAAACAAAAAGGCATTAAAGCTGGGGATTTAGTTCGCGTATTTAATGATCGCGGCCAGCTATTAGCTGGTGCCGTTTTAAGCGATGGCTACCCGCGCGGCGTGATCCGCATCGAAGAGGGGGCGTGGTATGGCCCGTTGAATGAAAAAGAGGGAGCTATTTGCACCTATGGCGATCCAAATACACTCACACTCGATGTCGGCTCATCTGAGCTGGCGCAAGCCACTTCAGCCAATACTTGCATTGTCGATTTCGAGAAATTTACTGGTAAAGTACCACCAGTGACGTCATTCGGTGGACCAATCGAAGTGGCGTAATTCCGTCATTAGCTCAACGAAACGCCAGCAAACATGCTGGCGTTTTACTTGTCACATCCAAACTTGTACCTTGGGCGTTCTCATTGTTGAATAAAACAGCATACGGAGCCACGTCAAAGAGAAAACGTGATCAAAACAACTTACATGCAACGCGAATTCATTAGACACTGCCAGAACAACAATTTGTACTTTGTACTGAGGTGTTATGACAACGATCACTCTGCCATGTCATCGAGAAGTTGAGTTACTTCAACCGGATTTGATTGCCCAATTGCAAGGCGATGAGATCAGTTTTTCCTATTCAGGAATACATAACTCGCCCATTTCCGATCACTACTCGCTGTTTCGCACTCTATTTGACGTTGAATCGGACGCACGAGTGATTGGTGACGGTTTTCAAATGCTAGCGCAAACTGCAGGTTCGCTGCATCATCCGGTGGATGTGGGGCGTTGCCCTGACAATAGCTTGAGCTACCGGATTTACCCGCTGCAAGACAGCCAACGTTATTACAACACGCTGGTGATTGAACAATCCACCGGATACCAACTGTTTGGTTTTACCTCTTGCCACCGTTTTGCTGGCTATTTTGAAATTCTTGAGGAAAGGACGGGCACCTATTTAGTCGCTTCCATTGACGGCGAGCAGACCCATCCACAAGATTGGACAAATAACAGTTTAGAATCCGTCGTTATTTTGCAAGGTGATTCATTATCAGGTTTGTATCAACAGTATGCGCAATATATTAGTTGTCACCATACGCCGCGTGCTGGTGTGGCACAACCTGCGCCCGTTGGATGGTGTTCATGGTATGCCTATTATGCCGATGTTAATGAACAGCACATCCTAACCAACCTTGCGGCAATGCAAGGAGAACTTTCGGGGCTAGAATGGGTGTTGCTGGATGATGGCTATCAGGCGTTTATGGGCGATTGGTTGACGCCGTCCGATAAGTTTTCTCGTGGTGTTAAAGCACTGATCCAAGAGATCAAACAAGCGGGGAAAAAACCTGCAATTTGGCTCGCTCCCTTCATTGCACAAGCTGAATCTCAATTGTTTAAGCAACATCCAGATTGGTTTGTACAAAATGCTCAAAGACAACCACTGAAAGCTGAAGAAGTAACCTACGGTGGCTGGCGTTGTACACCTTGGTATGTGCTGGATGGCTCTCATCCTGACGTGCAGGAATACTTAACCCATGTGATCAAAACCATGAAAGAAGAGTGGGGTGTTGAGCTGTTTAAGTTAGATGCGAACTATTGGGGAGCACTTAAAGGACGGCGTTATCAGTCGGGAGTGACGGGTGTTGAAGCGTACCGTTTAGGGATGCAGGCGATAGCAGAAGGCGCGGGAGAGGCATGGTTACTTGGATGTAACGCGCCGATGTGGCCGTCACTGGGTTTAGTAGATGCCATGCGTGTTTCGGACGATGTCGAGCGTTCGCCACAGCGCTTTGAACAAATCGCTAAAGAGACTTTTTATCGCAGTTGGCAGCACCGCAAGTTATGGCAAATTGATCCTGATTGCGCAACACTGACGTCGCTTGCGAATCAATCGACCGATCGCATCAGCTATGAATTTCATCGCAATGTATTGCTTGCGTGTGGTGGTTTATTGCTTTCAGGTGATCCACTCCCAGGATTGACCTCTTTTGCTAAGCAGAGCCTAAATAAGTTAATGATTAGGCGCAAACACAACCAAGATGCGGCTAAGCCAACTTCATTGGCTCTCAATCACCTATTTTTAAAGTTAACAGAACGCAATGATCTGCACTGCTTATTCAATTACCAAGGTGAGGCGTGTGACTATACCTTAACAGCGAGCCAGCCAGTGGATTGGTATGACTACTGGACAGGAGATAAGCTTTCGCCAGAGCCAGTCAAAGTATTTGAAGTCTCCTTGGCAAGTGGCTTAGCCAGCCGAGCAGTGATTACCTCTTGTTAGTGGAGTGCCCTTGTTAACAGAGTGCTCAGGTTAACTGAATGATTCGGGGTAGCGGAATGCTGCGCTAAATTAGCCATAATTTCTTAACCACAAGCCATGACAAATTCTGAAAATCAGGTAAAGTATCGGCCTTTGTGAGCAATCTCGCCTATCACCTTCGATAGGCCATCAAATAGCATTAAAATAGGAAGAAAGATGATTTTCGTTGTCGGTCATAAAAACCCAGATAGTGATAGCATTTGTGGTGCATTAGTTGCTGCTGAATTACTTAAAGCACGTGGTCTAGAAGCAACGCCTGTTCGTCAGGGTGAAATTAACCGTGAAACTCAACACATTCTTGCAACAGCCGGTGTTGATCAACCTGAACTTCGTACTAGCGTCGCGGGCGAAAAAGTATGGCTTGTGGACTATACCGATCTTGCGCAAGCACCTGATGACATCAACCAAGCGGAAATTCTCGGTATTGTTGACCATCATCGCCTAGGCGACGTAATGACAGTGAATCCGCTAGAAGCGTGGATTTGGCCAGTTGGCTGTACCTGTACTATCTTGTTCAACCTATTCAAGATGGAAAATGCGCCAATCACACGTCCTTTAGCCATATTGATGATGTCTGCGATTTTGTCTGACACGGTCGGTTTTGCGTCTCCAACGTGCACACCAAAAGATAAAGAAGCGGTGCTGGCACTGGCTGAAATTGCTGATGTTGAAGACCTTGATGCCTTTATTAAAGCGCTTTTGATTGCGAAAACAGACATTGAAGGTTTATCTGCCGCTCAACTTGTTGAGAAAGATTTGAAAGCTTACCCATTCAACGGCCGTGATGTGGTGGTTGGTCAAGTGGAATTGGCAACGCTTGAACAAGTCGATGGCATGATTGACGCCATTCAAGCAGATCTAGTTCGTCGCTGTGAAGAGGAAGGCCTTGCGTTTGCCGCCGTGATGTTGACCGACATTACCACCGCGCAGACCCGTCTTCTTTATACTGGTGAATGGGCTGAAAAACTGACTAAACACGAACAAGATGGCATGTTGATGATGGAAAATACCTTAAGCCGTAAGAAACAAGGTTGGCCTTGGCTGCAAGCTGAATTGGCTTAATCCTTTTTATCATCTTATTGTTTAAGATTCTAAATTTAACGCCTGCAGTGCTACACTGTAGGCGTTTTTATATTCCCCAACTTTCGCATGGAGCCGGGCTATGGCAGACGCATTAACCACAGAACAGATAGAAGCAATCAATCGCTATAATGAAGAAGAACGTTTTAAATACTGCATTAAAGCCATTGTTGCAAACCGTGAAGTTTGGATACTAAAAGATGAGCACGGTTGTGTCATGCTCAACACAGAAGAAGATGATTGTGTTCCTGTGTGGCCTAACCAAGAGTTTGCCAAGGCATGGGCAACAGGCGAGTGGCAAGCGTGTGAAGCGGAAGCGATCTCTTTGAACAAATGGCACAGCCGTTGGACTTCGGGCTTGGAAGAAGATGAACTGTCGGTGGTGGTGTTCCCCAATGAGAATGAAGAAGGCGTTGTGTTATTTCCCGACGAATTTGATTTTGAATTGAAAAAGCAAGCCAGTAAAACGCGCTAACTCAAAGAGCTTCTGATAGAAGCTCTTTTTCTAGCTAAATTAGTAACAGTGCGGGAAAGATTTGCAATTAAATATCAGTAACTTATTACTTGTGTGATGTTGTGACCAATACCGTGGCTGCACTACATACGATAAGCACCATACCTAAGTTTTGAACCTCGCCAACTAGAGCTAATCCGCCACCAATCAATAAGTAATACAGAAGTCCAAATAGAGCACCAGCACTACCCGATTGTTGTTTATAGTCAACCAAAGCGACACTCAGCACATTTGGGATCGCAATACCAAAAGACATCACCACTAACATCATTGGTGCTAAAAACCAAATAGAGCCCTGCATGGCATAAACCCCGATAGCACCAATAGTTAACAGCATAGCGGATACCCATAAAAGAGAACGTTGCGACACTTGTTTCGAAAGTAGAGTTTTGTTTAAGTAACTGCCTAGTAACGTCCCAAGCCCTAATACAACCCCACTGTAACCAAATTGGGCAGAGCTAAGACCTAACGCTTCAAAAGTAAAAGCGCCAAGCTGGTAATAAGAGAACAGTGCAATGTTGTATAGCGCAACCAATAAAGCCGAAAACCAGATGTGCGAATCTTTCAACATTCGAAGACTTAAGCTACCTAGTTGTAGAGACTGACTTTCTTTTTGAGTTTCAGGAAGCTTAATCAGGTTGTACAAAAATAGCATTATCGCCATAACAAATAGCGCCAAGAACACACAATGATGACCACCAATAGACGTTAGCTGACCACCTAGTAGCATTCCTAACACAGGGCTAATTGATATCCCCATTCCCATTAGGCTAAAGACCTTGCCTAACTCTTCGCCACTGAACGCATCGCGAAGCATGGTCTGTGTCACAACTGAACCAACAGCGATTCCCAATGCGCTAAATGCGCGTGCGACCATGATGATGCTAAAGCTTTCAGTTTGCATAGCCACCAAAGAAGCGCAGCCGTATATAAATAGGCCAATAATCATGGTTGGGCGTCTGCCAAATTTGTCTGCCAGTATTCCCCAAACAAGAACACCAATAGCAAAAGCTAAAAAATAAACGGACAGCGTTTGAGCTGCTTGGGCGTCGTTTACCGAAAATGATTGGGCAATAGAACCTAAAGCAGGGCTGTAAATGGTTTCCACGATTTGCGGAAACATCAACATGACAACCATCAGCCATAAAGAAGGTTTTGTATTCATCTTGTGTCCTCATCAATGAACTTGGCGCACAGTATAAATGAGGCTATTCTTTATCTATTAACAACATTAATACCAGAAACAACAAGATTCGGACAAATGGCGATTATTGATGAACAAACCCAATTCGATGCTGATAAATTAACAGCTTGCGTTGTAGGGATAGCAGCCGACATCGGTAAACACGACTCGGGAATGCATCAACATAAAAAAGGCCAACTTCTCTATGCGCCTCAAGGATGCATCAGCTTTGCTTTAGATAACTCAATCTGTATTTTACCACCGACAAAAGCAGTTTGGATTCCACCATACATCCAACATCGAGCGATGATGACGAACGTGGTAGCTTATCGATCGCTATACTTCGATTGTGCAGTTTTTGAATGTCCAAATAACATGATTATGATAGAAGTTGATGCTTTGCTAAAGGCACTCATTGATAAGATGGCATTGTGGGCATGGGATAAACCTGAAAATGAAATGCAAAAAACGACGGCTCTTTTTTGGGAGGAATTTTATGCGGCTAAACGTCATTCTTTCCAATTACCCTTACCGTTAGATCGTCGGTTTAAAAAATTCTGCCAACAAGTGATGCAAGAATCTTTTTTGGTGCCGCCTCTTACCACCATCGCACATTCTATAGGTGCAAGTACCAAAACGATCACAAGGCTATTCAAAGCAGAAACAGGAATGTCCTATCAAGACTGGAGGCAGCAATGGCGCTTGTTAAAGGCGATTGAGTTGCTGTCTAAAGAAATACAAGTTAGCGAGGTCTCTCATTTGCTAGGCTTTTCTTCTGATAGTGCGTTTATTGCTTTTTTTAAGAAACAAACAGGACAAACACCTCTCAGTTTTATGAAAAGCAGTAGAAGTAGATTGAATTAAACTAATCAAGTAGTCAGGTTATTGGTATTACGAAAAGACAAGCCAAATAGTGATTTACTGAAATGGGAACTCAATTTCCTCAAGAAGGTTTAGGGTAAAACTATTTTAGCAACCCGCATCTATCATCATAAATGAAATACTCTCAACGCTAACGAAACTAATTCCCTCCCCTTTTAGGGGAGGGTTAGGGTGGGGTGAGCACTGTCAATCCTCCCCTTTTAGGAGGGCCACCCCCTCCTAAAAGGGGGAGGAACAGTACTGTATCTGAATCGTTCACACGATATTGTCTTCCGACATTAAATACAGAGCGGCTATTTAAAGCTGGGCGCTTTGTTGAAGTGGCTCTCAATCATTCTTTGAGTGATGGGATGAGTTGGATTAGACAATACTTCTTGTGTGTCACCCGATTCGACTACTTCGCCTTCGTGCATCACCATAATTTTGTCTGTAATGTGTTTTACAATACCAAGGTGCTGAGAGACATACACAAACGAGACACCCATCTCTTCTTGCAGTTCTAGAAACAAGTTAATCATCTGTGATCGCATTGCCATGTCTAACCCGTTTAATGCTTCATCAGCCACAATGATCGACGGTTGTAGAATCAGTGCTCGTGCCAAGCAAATCCGCTGTTTTTGCCCGGTGGCGAGCATTTGCGGGTAGAAGTAGGCGTGCTCTGGCAATAACCCAACGCGCAATAGCGTATCTTTCACGCGCTTCATGCGAGCTTCAGGTGGCATATTGGTGTTTCTTTTGAGCGGCCCTTCTAGAATACGACCAATTTGAATTCTTGGGTTGAGCGATGTGTTCGGATCTTGAAAAATCATTCGAATCAGCTTACAGCGCGTGGAGTAATCCTTGTGTTCCAATAACTCTCCATTAACGCGTATCTCGCCAGCCGAGGGTTCAACCATCCCCGCAAGCATTCGTGCCAATGTCGATTTACCAGAACCATTTTGGCCAATAAAACCAATGGTTTGTCCCGCTTCTAATGTAAAGCTAACCGGTTTGACTGCATGCTGAATTTTCTTGCGAAACAGACCTGAACGGGTAATGAAATCTTTAGTTAACCCGTTCACTTCTAATAATGACGCACTCATGACTGTTGCTCCATATTGAGTGGGAAATGGCAGGCAAACTTATGATTTTTAATACGTTGTGGATACGGTATTTCAACGCATTGGCGCTGAGCATAGGGGCAGCGAGGCCCCAATCTGCAACCAATCGGTAAATGTTGCAAGGGTGGAATGGAACCCGGTAAGGATTGCAATTTTTCTTTATGCGGGATCCAATCACTAAAATCGGGCATCGCTTTCAGTAGTGCGGCCGTATAAGGGTGTTTGGGTTCACTCAATATTTTCTGGGTATCGGCTGACTCAACAGACTGACCGCAGTACATCACTGTAATACGGTTAGCCCATTGGGTAATGGTGGTTAAGTCGTGGCCAATCAATAGAATCGTGGTGTTATTAACCTGGTTCATCCGGCTTAGCAGGCGCAATATCTGTGATTGGGTAATGGGGTCCAAATCGTTCGTTGGTTCATCAGCAATTAAAATTTTTGGTTTGGTTGCGATAGCCATCGCAATCATCACCTTTTGGCATTCACCATCAGTTAGCTCATAGGGGTAGCTACTCATGATGCGCGCGTGCTCTTTGATTCCTACTTTATGTAAAAGGGCAATGGCTTGTTTTTTACGCCATGTAAAACGCTGCCACCATTTGCCTTCAAATGTGCGCGATGGAATTGATTCAATCAACTGTTTTCCCACTTCATCTGAAGGGTCTAAGCAGGTTGACGGTTCTTGAAAAATCATCGCGATGTCGCGGGCAATCACTCGCCGGCGTTCGCGCGGCGTCAGCTGAAGTAGATCAATGTTACCTAAGCGCATGCGGTCGGCGGTGATGGTCCAATTATCTTTGCATATTCCTACGATGGCTTTAGCCACCAAGCTTTTTCCTGATCCGGATTCTCCCACCAACCCGCGAATTTCGCCTTCGTTCATGGTTAAGCTCATGCGATCGACTGCTTTTACCATGCCTTGTGGCGTATCAATTTCGATGGTGAGATGGCGAATATCTAATAATGGCATTATTCCACCCCTGCATTCAGAGCTTGTCGTACACCTTCACCGACTAAGTTGATGATGATCACCGTAAACATAATCGCTAAACCGGGGAGAGTGACTGTCCACGGTGCGAGGTAAATCAGCTCAACTGAATCACCTAAGATGGTGCCCCATTCGGTGCTTGGTGCTTGAGCACCCAAACCAAGAAAGCCCAAAGCGGTGATGTCTAAGATGGCAATGGATAACGCGAGTGTTATTTCGTTGGCGATGACAGCAAGGACATTGGGTAAAATGGAGTTCCACAACAGATAAAAGTCATTGGCACCATCTAAACGTGCGGCGAGGATATAGTCTTTTTCTACTTCGTTGTGTACGGCAATATACACCGAACGAACAAAGCGAGGGATGAGTGCCAAACCAATCGCAAGCAAAATATTGAACTCGCCAAAACCGAGCAGTGCCACAAAAATAATGGCAAGCAGCAACGATGGAATCGACATGACCGTGTCGAGTAAGTGGTTCAATGTACTGGACAATAATCCTTTGGTCATGCCTGCCATAATGCCGATAAAACAGCCGATCACAGCCGCGATAGCGGTGATTAAAATAGCGGCAGCGAAGGTGTATTGGGTACCATCAATCAACCGTGACAAGATATCTCGGCCTAAATCGTCGGTACCTAAGAAAAATTCGACAGTACCCGCAGGATCCCAAGAAGGCGGTATTAATAGGTTGCTCGTTTGCAACTGCGGATCATGAGGGGCTATCCAAGGAGAGGTGAGGGTAATCAACACAATGAGTCCTAAGCACCACAAGCCAAACATCGCCAAACTGTTATTGCGATAGCTGCGCCAAAACCGCTCAAACTGAGTTGGAATATGCTCTTCCTGATAAATGTTATTTGTTAGCATACCATTCCTTTCTTACCAGCGGGTTAACCATAGCGCCAATCAAATCAGACAGAATGTTTGCTGTGAGAACGAGCGTACCAACTACGATCACGCCGGCTTGAATGGAGACATAATCTTGGTTAGATAAGGCATCGAGCAGCCAACGGCCGATTCCCGGCCAGTTGAAGATGGATTCAGTAATAATTGCTAGCGTTAACATACTCGATAACTGAACCCCGAATTTAGGAATAATAGGTGGAATTGCATTTCTCAGCACATGCTCGGTGACAATTTCGTAATCACTTAAACCCTTAATTCGAGCGGCGCGTATATAGTTCTGAGCCATTACATCGGCCACCGAAGAACGCATCAGGCTCACCACTTGTGTCGTCGGTGCTAGAGCCAGTACCAAGCAGGGTAAAATCATATGTTCAATAACACTTTGCAAAGCATGAGCACGGTAGTTGCCTTCAGCGAAAAAAGCATCGATCAGAGCGAAACCTGTCACGTGTTCCACTTGGTAGAGTAGATCATAACGTCCTGAAACAGGAAACAGCTCATAATGCAGTGAAAAGACCATGATCATTAGCAAAGCTACCCAAAATAGCGGTGCTGAATAGCCGGACATTGACGTGAAGGAGATGACGGTATCAATCCATTTACCTTGCTTCATTCCTGCGAGCGTACCAATAGGGAGACCAATTAACAAAGAGAGAGTAAAAGCAATGAGGCATAACTCCAGCGTTGCTGGAAAGACCATCGCCAGTTCGTCCACAATCGGGACACCACTGTGATTGACGCCAAAATTCAGTTGCAGTAGTTGCCCTAAATAGGTTGACCAACCTGACCAAAATCCATGAGCAGTTAGAGGCGACTGTGGATCTAAGCGCAGCAGTGCAAACCCGACCATCGTCAAAATGAGTAACGTGATAATAAATAAGTTGAGTCTGCGTACCGTATATAAAAACACTATTCGACCCTCTCAACCGTATTGAATGGTTGTACATTAAATGGGCTGAGTTTAAAGCCCGTTAATGTTTTGCTGTACGCTTTAAATTGCATGCCGTGTGCCAATGGGATAACAGGGAATTCTTCATTCAAGATATTTTGCGCTTGTTTGTATAAGTTAAGGCGATAGCGTGACTTGTCTACTTCCAAGGCCAAATCGAGTAGAAAATCGAAATCACTATTGCACCACATCGAGGCATTGAGCCCTGAGCGATCTGAATTACATGAGAGCAGTGGACGCAAAAAGTTATCTGGGTCTGCGGTATCGCCATTCCAGCCCGTTAAAATCAGATCAACATTGGCGTGCTGGGCCAAATTTGAACGATCGAGGCGGTCTTCCGTGATGATATGCAATGTAATACCAATGTCGGCAAGGTTAGCGTTAATTAACTCGGCGGTTTTACGTGGGCTTGGATTATAGGCATGAGACTCTGCAGGAACAGACATCGTCAATTCCAAGTTGGCGTAATAGTCAGCCTCTTTAAGTAATGCGATCGCGTAGTTACGATCATAGCGAATTTGAATACTGTCCTTTTGATAGGCCCAAGAGGAGGGGGGAAGAATGTTATAAGCAATACTTCCTGTACCGTAATAGACCGAGTCCAAAATATTTTGGCGGTTGATCGCAAAATTAAGCGCTTTACGCACGCGAACATCACTGAGCGCAGGGTGAGAGGTATTCACAGCAATATAAGACACGTTCATCGCAGGCTTGGCATCAAGCTCTATTTCCGATTGCTGCTTGATAATAGGGATTTGGCTTGAAATAGGCGAGCTGAGCACATCGCATTCATGGCGTAGTAGTTTGGCGAGTGTCCCTGTACCTCGGTTGGAGACATCAAATACAACTTGTTCCATCTTCGCCACGCCATTCCAATAAGCGCCATGACGACGGAGGCGGATAAGGTCATTCACTTTAAATTCGTCTAGATAAAATGGTCCGGATCCAACAGGATGGCTGTCGATCATGCTTTTTTCATCTTCAATCACTAATTGATTAGCATACTCATAGGAGAGTATGACAGCGTGACTGGTGGCGATATTGGATAAAAAGGAGTTGTCGGGACGGCTGAGGGTAAATTTAACCGTGAGTTCATCCAGAGCTTGAACATCGATCAGCAAGTTTTTGAAATCAATACCCGCAAACCATGGGTAGACGCCACTATTGACGTAATGAAACGGGTTGGTTGGGTCAATGATTCGGCGAAAGCTGAAGACCACATCATCGGCATTAAGAGCGCGAGTCGGTGTAAACCAAGCGGTTGATTGAAATTGAACGCTATCGTTTAGCTTGAATGTATACTCTGTACCCTGTGGATTCACTGTCCAACTCGTGGCCAGACTGGGTATCGGTTGTAAGGTTTCTGAATCCAATTGCAACAGCGTGTCGTAAATCTGTGGGCTGAGAGCTTCAGACGTAATGCCGCTCTCAACCAATTGTGGGTTAAAAGTGGTGGGATTGCCGTGACCACAATATACGAATCCGCTCTGGCGAATTTTACTATGGTCAATTTGTTCGCTACAGCCTATCAGTAGGCTAAAGCTGCATATTCCTAGTGCGAATCGTATCAATGTTTTCATAAAGAGAAATAACTGTGAGAAGTAAGGCAAACAAAGCTAATCATTATGCCTCAAAATCCTGATAATCTACCATTTTTTGTTGATCTAAACCTAGGGTTAATCATCATTGCTGCCGACGAGTTGATATTTTCTCACCATACCTCTCAATTGGTGGTAGCTCAAGCCGAGTAATTCTGCAGCTTGTCTTTGATTAAACTTACTGGCATTGAGCGCGGCACTCAGTAGTTGTCTGTCCTGATCCTCCTGCCACATTTTGTAATCCATCGGAAATTCAAAGCCAGTGGTGTAAGTATGGCGATCTGTGGAGAGATTGCCAGTAAGGTCATCTGGTTTGTGCCACTCATTAGCAAAAGGGTTAAAAACCAAGTTTTCAATCGGATGGGAGGCCGTTCCATGTTGATAGACAGCACGCTCCACGACATTTTTAAGTTCACGCACATTTCCCGGCCACAAGTAGTGTTGAAGCTGATCTGCCGCTTCTGCACTAAACCCGACAAAGAGCGCTAAGTTCAGTTCACGGCACATCTTAATCGCGTAATACTCAGCAAGTGGCATAATATCTTCTTTTCGCTCTCTTAGCGGTGGAAGCTGGATCACATCAAAGGCCAGTCGGTCGAGTAAGTCAGCTCGAAACTTTCCAATTTCAGCTAATTGTGGAAGATTGGCGTTGGTTGCGCAGACGATACGGACATTCGCATTAAGCCGTTGGCTACCGCCGACACGTTCGTAATGCCCATATTCAATCACTCGAAGTAGTTTCTCTTGTACAGCAAGCGGCGCGGTGGCGAGCTCGTCCAAAAAAAGAGTTCCACCTTCTGCCCGTTCAAATCGTCCTTGGTGACGTCCTTTGGCTCCGGTAAACGAGCCTGATTCATGACCAAAGAGCTCAGAGTCAATTAACCCTTCACTCAAGGTTGAACAGTTTAACGAAACCAGTGGTTGGTCCCAACGTTTGGAAAGATAGTGTAAGCGCTGAGCGATTAACTCTTTGCCCGTTCCCCGCTCGCCAATAATTAATACCGGCCTATCAATCGGTGCAAGCTTAGAGACTTTATCCAGTACCGATAAAAATTGAGGCGCTTCACCCAGTAAGTTTTGTTGCATGTTCACTCTCCACACTGTGATTGAAAGGGTGGTTAAATTCACTAACTCTTGGCGAAAATCATCATAGCACAGTAATCTCATTCTATGAGATATTATCTAATTTATTGATTATCAATGAATTTATATATGGCATGAAACTTGGTTATCTCTTCTCGTCTTAACGTTTTGAGCGATTCAAAATGGTTCACCAATAACTACATCGTCATGAACAACTAATCAGGAGATTGAACATGGGTATTTTTTCTCGTTTTGCCGATATCGTAAACTCGAATATCAGTGCACTGTTAGATAAAGCGGAAGATCCTGAAAAGATGATCCGCTTAATCATCCAAGAGATGGAAGACACCTTGGTGGAAGTACGCACCAATTCGGCCAAAGCTATTGCGGATAAGAAAGAGCTCGCGCGTAAAGTGGATTCTATGGCCTCTCATATTGAAGATTGGCAACAGAAAGCGACCTTGGCGCTTGCTAAACAGCGTGAAGATCTCGCTCGCGCTGCTTTAATTGAAAAAAAGAAATTGCAAGAAATGCAGAAAGGCTTGCACACTGAACAAACCTTGGTAGAAGAAACTATCGATAAATTGACTGGGGAAATCGGTAAGTTAGAGGCCAAAATTGCCGAAACACGGGTGAAGCAGCAAGCTTTGGCACTTCGTAGCCAAACTGCGCACAACCGTCGTGATGTGCAACGTCATTTGCATACTAGCCGTACTGATGAAGCGATGGCGAAGTTTGAGCAGTACTCGCGTAAAGTCGATGAACTTGAAGCTGAAGCCGATCTCTACGCTATGTCCGGTAACGCTAAGTCACTCGACCAAGAATTTGCTGAACTTCAAGCGCAAGATGAAATTGAACAAGAGCTAGCAAAACTGAAACAACAAATGGACAAAAACCAATAACGAGGAGTGGCATATATGTCATCATTTTTTATCGCAGGTCCACTGATTGTCTTTTTGATTTTTGTTGCACCGATATGGCTTTTTCTGCATTACAGAGGTAAACGACATAGCAGCAACTCATTGTCACAAGAGGATTTAGAGCGGATCAAAGCGTTATCTGAAAAAGCGGAAAAACTGCAAAGCCGTGTTGAAACCCTTGAACGCATCTTAGATGCTGAATCACCGACTTGGAGGCAAAATCATGGCTAGCCGAGAACTCTATAAAGATCCGGTCAATGGCAAAATAGCTGGCGTATGTGCTGGGCTTGCTAATTATCTTGGGTTAGAAGTTTGGTTGGTGCGTATATTGGTCATCTCGGCTGCACTACTCGGTGGTGGTTTTTTAGTGCTTTTAGCTTATATGGCTTTGATGCTGATGTTAGAAAAGCAGCCTACTCAGTATGTTGAAACGCTAAAAGCCCAACGCGAACATACATTGAAGAATAAGCCTTGGGAGCAAGGACAAACCGCCGAAGCTTTGCTGGCGACATTGGATCAAGATTTAACTCGAGTGGATCAGAAAATCCGTAAAATGGAGGCTTATGTCACCTCTGAAGCATTTAAAGTCAATCGTGAGTTTAATCAGCTTTAAAAGCAAAGCTAGGGCACGTAGGTTTGCAGTGTCATTGTTCAACTGACACCGCAAATGAAGGTAAGGGTAAGGAAACAAAAAATGAAGCATCATACAGAAATGACTTGTGCATGGGCGATGAATCACCCTTTAGAGCGCGATTATCACGATAATGAGTGGGGCATTCCCGTTTACGATGATGTCAAGTTGTTCGAATTTTTGACGTTAGAAGGTGCGCAAGCTGGGCTGAGCTGGATTACGATTTTGAAAAAGCGCGAAGGTTACCGCTTAGCCTTTGACGGTTATGATCTTGAAAAACTGGCTCAGTACGACGAAACGCGGGCACCTTACATTATCGAGCATTTCGATGTGGTGAAGCACAAAGGAAAAATTGCCTCTGTCTATTCCAATGCACGAGCGGCTTTACTGTTGCAGCAAGAGTATGGTTCCTTATCCAAAGCATTGTGGCAGTTTGTGGATGGTCAACCAGTGCTCAATCATTGGCAGCAGATGAGTGATATCCCTACATCGACGCCCACGTCTAAGGCGATGAGCCAATTTCTAAAGAAAAAAGGCTTCAAGTTTATTGGCGAAACGATTTGTTATGCCTTTATGCAGGCGGTGGGTATGGTGAACGATCATTTGGCTGATTGCCCCAAGCGTTAATTTTTCAGGGCAACCTAATATGCAAAAGACCGCTGAAGATTCAGCGGCCTTTTGGTCTTCCGTTCATATTATGCACGCAAAGCAAGCTGTGCACTGTAGCGTTCTAATCCCGCTTTTAGATCAGCGATCAGATCGTCTACATCTTCAAGACCAATATGCACTCGAATCAGTGTACCTGCAAAGTGCGGGTGTGCGACGGTTCTTAAACTATCAAAGCTTTTGGGTTCATTAGCTAAAATCAGGCTTTCAAACCCACCCCATGAAAAGCCCATACTAAAATGTTGCATGCCATCGAGCAAAGCCGTCGTAGCTTTTATATCACTGCTCTTTAATACAAATGAAAACAGCCCGTTACCACCAGTGAAATCACGCTGATAAAACTCATGTCCAGGACAAGTCTCTAACGCAGGATGGCGAACGTGATCCACTTCAGGTTGCTCTGCTAACCAGTGTGCAATGGCTAAGCTATTTTGAGCATGTTGACGTAAGCGAACATCTAACGTTCTTAGCCCTCGTAGCCCTAAATAAGCGTCATCAGGTGAGACACATTGTCCCATCAAATAGCTTTGCTCTCGCAATTGATCCCAGCATTTTTCATTGGCAATCGCTGTTCCTAACATCACGTCTGAGTGGCCAACAATGTATTTCGTCGCCGCTTGGATCGAAATATCAACACCATGTTCAAAAGGTGAAAAGTTCACGCCCGCCGCCCAAGTGTTATCCAGCATGACAATGATGTCATGTTCATGTGCAACCCGCGCTAAGGTTGGGATATCTTGCACTTCCATCGTGATCGAACCGGGTGATTCAGTGAACAACACTTTGGTATTGGGTTGGATCAAAGCACGGATTCCTTCACCTATGGTCGGTGGGTAGTAGGTCGTTTCTATGCCCATTTTCTTCATGATTTTTTCACAAAAATCACGAGTAGGTTCATAGCAAGTGTCGACCATCAGAATATGGTCACCCGTTTGCACAAAGGAAAGAATACTATTGGCAATGGCGGCCGCACCGCAAGGGAAAAGCGCGCAACCGACACCACCTTCAATTTCCACCATTGCTTCTTGGAACGCAAAGTGCGTATGAGTACCACGGCGTCCATAAAAGAGTGTTTTATTAGCCCGATTGACAGTCGCATGATTTTTTTCAGCCACACTATCAAATACAACGGTAGAGGCGCGCTGAATAGGTGGGTTGACAACGCCATTGGTCCACTTTTTACTACGACCCGCATTGACCAACAGTGTTTTTTTACCTTCTGACATCCGAAATCCTTGTCTGGGAGAGAGTTCGTTATTTAAAACATGGAGTTGCCTAGCTTGGCAACCCCAGTCAGATAAAAAGTTTATAGCAGAGGGTTAAACAGATAGAACAATCGTTCAAAAAACCTATGATACAGCGGGCGTTGCTCCCATATTGGTAGCTCAACCAAGTGCGATTGTTCTATATAGTGTTGTTGTAGCCAGTTCATTTCTTGAGTGAAAGATTGGTCTTCAATCGCGAGCGTGACTTCAAAATTGAGCCATAAGCTGCGCATGTCGATATTCACCGTACCGACAAGACAGAACTGGTTATCGATCACGACTGATTTCGTGTGCAGCAAACCACCGTAGAATTCGTATATTTTCACCCCTGCTTCAAGTAGCTCGCCATAGAATGCGCGTGATGCCCATTTGACCATCAATGAGTCATTTTTATGTGGAATAATGATCTCAACATTGATACCGCGCTGAGCGGTCATTTTTAGCGTTGCTAATAGGTCTGCACTAGGCACAAAGTAAGGGGTAGTGATCCTAACGGATTGGTTTGACTGATTAATCGCCAGTGTTAACACTTGGGAGATTAAGTTTTCTGGCATACCGGGGCCTGAGGGGACAACCTGTACTGGATGATGAGGCTGATCTGGAGCGATAGTACATTCTGGTTGTGCTGGCAACATGCGTGTTCCTGTTTCCACCTCCCAGTCCCAGCAATGTACTGCGGACAGCACATTGACCGCAGGCCCGGTAATACGAACCATAATATCGACCCATTGACCCACACCGGAGTTTTGCTTGAAATAGGCTGGGTCAACCAAATTCATCGAGCCTGTGTAGGCAATTTTATCGTCGATAACAATGATTTTACGATGTTGGCGTAGATCTAAGCGGCGTAAGAACATCCGCCACGGGCTCACTTCTAACGCTTGGACGACTTCAATTCCTGCGTCTTTCATCATTTTGTACCAGTGACTTTTGAAGAAGCGTGGGCTGCCTGCGGAATCAAGCAGTAATTTCACATGCACATCACGTTTAGCCGCTTGGATCAACGCGGAAGCAACCGAATCCGCCAATCCACCTGGGTGCCAAATATAAAATACCATTTGAATGCTGGTGTGAGCTTGTTCAATGTCGGCAATGATGGAATGCAGAATTTCGTTAGGGGAGGTTTGCAGTGATAACGTATTACCACTTAAGGCCGGAATCCCCATACGGTGGTTACACAGTTCATCAATTTTATAAATTTGAGCACCCATTCCCTCAGGGGCATGAGCCTGGCAATCGTTAAGCTGTCTAAACCAATCACCAAATGGAGCAAACATTTCCTTCGCACGCTCTGCACGCTTGCGCCCTAAATTTAGCTCACCAAAAAGAAAGTAGCAGATCACTCCCACAATCGGAATGATATAAATCACCATCAGCCAAGCCAGAGAAACACTCACCGCTCGGCGTTTCAATACAACGCGTAGCGTGACTGCGGCGACCAAAAACCAATAGAGTGCGATGCCTGCTAAAGTAAGAACGTGGTAAACCTTGTCCATGCCATTAATCTTGTCGATAGAATAAGTCACGATAGTAAAGGGAAAGGGAAAAGTAAGGAAGTTTATCGCGTGAATAATATGAAAATAGTAACAGATGAATCGTGTTACTAAAGTGATCATAGCAGTTTAAAAAAATGATCTGAGGATAAAAAAGCAACAATTGAACTATAAAACTACGGTCTAATCCATAATTTATATCGTTCGGACTTCCAATTTTAATCTCAAACTGTTTTACTTGCCACCATCACAGTGCGACTAAAAATTATAACTTGTGTAATTAAAAGTTTACACTCACTTTTAGCACTGCCTAACAAACACAACATTGGTAAATAGTTTATGGCAAGTAGTTCAAGAGGTCATTTCTCATCGAGACTTGGTTTTATTATGGCGGCTGCAGGTTCTGCGGTTGGCCTAGGGAATGTGTGGGGTTTTCCGACCAAAGCGGCAAGTAATGGTGGCGCGGCATTTTTAGTGATTTATTTGGCAATGGTATTCTTGCTGGCGTTTCCGATGCTGGTTGCGGAATTGACGATCGGGCGACATGGACAATCTAACCCCATCGCTTCTTTAAGAAGTATCTGGACCAAAAATCGTGCGGCGGCGGCACTGTTTGGCATTATCGCGATGATTGCCTCATCGATGATCCTCAGTTTTTACTCCATTCTTGCCGGATGGCTTATGGGTTTTGCGGCATCCCCTATATTAGGCCTGTTGGGTTTACAGACGGCGGCCGATTGGTTAGTGAATTTTAGCGGCTTACGCAATGTTTTACTGGCTCTCGCATTTTCTTTGCTTACTATTTATGTTGTGCGAAAAGGTGTCGCGGACGGCATTGAAAAATGGTCTACCCGTTTGATGCCAGTGCTTTTTATTCTATTCGGCGCCATGATTGCTTATATCTTTACCCAAGATGGGGCAATGGAAGGATTGAAGATGTATTTGATCCCTGATATTGCGCACATCACTCCCAGTTTATTAGTAGACGCAATGGGGCAAGCTTTCTTCTCTCTCTCTTTAGGCGTTGGAGCGATGATCGTTTATGGCTCATATCTTAAGAAAGATGTTAATTTGCCAAAAACAGCGGCGCAAGTCGCGGCGATTGATACAGGAGTGGCGTTTGCAGCAGGCCTTTTGATTCTCCCAGCAATGTTTGTGGCTAAAAATCATGGTGTCGAAATTTTTGATGATGCAGGCAACTTGATGAGTTCGGGCGATTTAGTCTTCACCGTGCTGCCTGCGATGTTTGATAATATGGGCAGTGCAGGGGTGTTGCTCGGCTTTGGTTTCTTTATTTTGATGGTTATCGCAGCGCTAACTTCTTCAATTTCTATGCTAGAAGTACCAGTATCTTGCGCGCAAGATGAACTAAAAATGACTCGTAGCCAAGCAACATGGATGATCGGTGGAGCTATTGCGCTGCTGAGCATCATCATTTCCCTTAACTTTGGGGCGTTATTTAACCTAGTGGCTAACGTCTCGACCGTCTATATGCAACCTTTATTAGGTGTGGTTTGGGCTATTGTGGTGGGTTGGGTTTGGCATCGTAATAAATTGCTTGATGAGATCAAACAAGGTAACCCAGACATTGCACAAAGCCTATTCTGGAAAATTTGGCCATGGTACGTGCGTTTTGTTTGCCCCGTGGCGATTTTAATGGTGTTTGCTTATTCATTAATTTAGCGCATTCCTAAGGCTCTCATCCGAGAGCCTTTTTATCATCCTACGGCCTTGAACCTTGCATTTATTGGTATCTGTGTTGTTTAACGCTATACTCAGCCGCCTATTCTGCAGTTAGTGATTCACATGTTTGATATTCTTTATACTCACAACGATTTTCTCATCATCAACAAGCATCCCAATGTTTCTGTACACAAAGATGACGGGGATACAATGCTGCTGCAAGAAGTGGGTAAGGTTTCAGGTGATGGCCAGCTCTACTTAGTCCATCGGTTGGATAAAATGACGTCCGGCATTTTATTGCTTGCCCGCCACCAAGCTGCGGCCAGTGAGTTGTCTAAAAACTTTGCAGCAAGGGAAGTCGAGAAATTCTATCTTGCCATTGGCAGTAAAAAGCCTAAAAAGAAACAGGGCTTGATAAGCGGTGATATGGAACGCTCTCGACGTTCGTCATGGAAGTTAGTAGCGACACAAAATAACCCAGCAGTAACGCAGTTTTTTTCCTGTTCTGCTGAGCCGGGTGAACGTCTCTTTTTATGTAAACCTTTTACCGGAAAAACCCACCAAATTAGGGTTGCTTTGAAATCACTCGGCTCTGCGATTGTCGGTGACCCGATTTATCATTCTCATGATGATTCTGATAGAGGCTATCTACACGCTTTTGCGTTACGTTTTTGCTATCAGGATCTGTGGTATCAATTTATCTGCGACCCACGCAATCAAGTAGCTATGGGGCAGAAATGGAACTCAGACATTGTTAGCCAAGGGATTGAATCTTGGTTAACACCTTGGAATCTAGTTTGGCCGAAAGTAAACAAATGACAGAACAAACAATGCAACGCTCAGCGCTTCCTCACTTTTTTACCCATATTGAGCAGCAGCTCTCTTGTAATACCGGTGAAATTCGCCGCTTATTTCATGGCCGAGGTCGTCAGTGGCCAGGTCTAGAACAGCTCACCTGTGACTGGTTGCAAGGGCAGTTAGTCGTCAACTTATTTAAAAATGTCGAAGAAGATTTTCTCGCGGAGTTAAAAGCGGGTTTGTCGCACCTAACAACCCGTCCGTTATGGCTAGAAAAGCAAGGTCGTTGTGTTTTACTTCAGCATCGATATGCCGATGGCGCACCTTCAGAAACAGTATGGGGAGAATTAGAGCCTTTCCCTGTGGTGGTCGAAAATGGCTTAAAGTACCAATTGAGCATTGGGCGTAACCAGAATTTCGGGCTGTTTTTGGATATGCGCTACGGCCGTGAGTGGGTTTCATCTCACGCTAAACATAAAAATGTACTGAATCTATTTGCCTATACTTGCGGTTTTTCAGTAGCAGCTATTGCTGGTGGTGCTGACCAAGTTGTGAATGTCGATATGGCCAAAGCATCACTGGCTAAAGGTCGTGAAAACCATCAATTGAATGGGCACAATCTCAATTCAGTGAAGTTTCTTGGACATGATATTTTCAAGTCTTGGGGAAAAATCAAAAAATCAGGGCCATATGATCTGATTATTATTGATCCTCCTTCGTTTCAAAAAGGCAGCTTTGCGCTGACTAAAGATTATCAACGTATCTTACGCCGTTTACCTGAGCTGTTAGAACAAGGCGGCGAAGTGCTTGCATGCGTTAATTCACCAGCCGTAACCTGCGACTTTTTAATCGAAGGGATGAAGGTGGAAGCGCCATCACTTACTTTTCAAGCTCGCCTAGAAAACCCACCAGAGTTTGAAGATATTGATCCGCAAGCCAGCCTGAAAGCACTGATTTTCTCCTAAGTAGAATGGAGACTAGGTAAGATCACGCCATAATAAAGTTGGTTATGGTGTGATATCTCCCGACTTCAGGAATTATTAATTTTGCAAAATATGTTCAATCGGTGAGGGTTTAGAATAGATGAATCCTTGGATAAGATACACAGCACGAGTAGCAAGATAATCAACTTGGTCTCCGCGTTCAACGCCTTCAGCAATAATTTCAATATTAGCTTCTTGTGCTGAGAGAATAATGGAATTGAGTACCTTTATTTTTAAGTCGTCAGTTCCAATCGTATCAATAAACATTTTGTCTATTTTAATACAAGAAATACCAAGATTTTGTATATATGAGTAACCACCGTAGCCTGTACCAAAATCATCAATTTTGAATTTATAGCCTTTTGCCATAAGATGAGATAGTGCCCTACCTGCATTTTCAATATTAATAAATGGCGTTCTTTCTGTTATTTCAAAATGAATCTGTTTGGTGGTCGGCCAATTGAGTTCTTCTAGTGTTTCTGCTAAGCCACCACTTTCAATATGGGCAGGCACGATATTGATACTCACCCATTGCTGCACATCGAATTGTTCTAAATCATCAATTACTTTTCTTATGATTTGATTCGTTATCTGGATGATTAAACCGGATATTTCCGCCGGACCAACGAACTCATTTGGTGGAACCATCTCCTTGCCTTTGCACCAACGAACTAAGATCTCATAGCCAATAACTCTCTCTTCTCGGCTATCAAGAATGGCTTGGTAGTAAGGGATGAATTGTTTATCTTTAATGCCTTTAAGAATTAATCCTTGAATTGAGTTTTTATAATTTCTGAACTTTAAATAAAAAATAGATAATAAGATACCAATTGCTAGCGCAATGGGATAACCCCAATATATTAATTGGTAGTAAAGATATTGGTTGAATTCTTTACCAACAGAGAGTGTTTCTTGAATATCAAACTCTTTTATGGTGTAACTAATGGTTGTGATGTGGTCTTGGTAAGCAATCTCTTTATTGCCTCGACTCATTCTCAATCCATTTAAACTAGGCGATAAATAATGAAAATTTAATAAAAAGCAATTTATACAATCACCTTTTAATATCTCTTCTTGCCAGCTACTGTCTAATATCCAAAAAATTCGATTACCTTCTTTTTGATAATAAATAAGTAGCTCTTTTTCTGTATTAAAAAGTGCGGGAGTGGTGGACATGTAAAACCCTGAAGAGAGGTCATAGGCTTTCAACTCATCCGAAAGTTGTAATGGGAAACCGACAGTCGAGCAGCTACGCCCGTCTTTGTTGACAACTGCGATCATTCTAATAAATCGGTTGTAGTACTTGGAATCACGAATTAATGACATATCGCTTGCTTGGCATTCATAATTTATCTGAGCGACTTGATCTAAAATCATATCATTTAAGCTCTGAGCTCTATTGGCCAAGTAAAGATTGACGGTATCGAGTTTGCTTTCCAGCACATAGCGTGTCAACGGATTGATTAATATCGGGATGGCTAACGAAAAAATAAGAGTCGGGATCAGAAAGAGTAAGATCGCTATTTTAACGGGTCTGGTCAAAGTCATAAATGCAACCTTAGGCATCGTTATGCCACTGCGTTAGTAAGTGCGCAGTTTAGCATGCCACTGGTTCAATTGATGAGAATTTCGAAGAGTTATACGATTACCCAATGTATTACATTATCTGGATTTGAAGCCGTAGTTCGAAGCCAAAAGTGATACCGTTAATCATGGTTGTATTCTTGACGTGAGTGAGTGTTAGAGAGTGTTTGAAATCCAGAATAAATGCGGGTAATGGTGGTGAACCAGCATGCGCCGCCGAATAGATAAGCTATTAAGGCAAAATGTTGAGGAAAAAGACAAAACAGGACGAAACAAGCAATCGTTTCCGTACCCTCAGTCAAGCCTGACATGTAATACAGTGATTTATGCTTGTAGATAGGGCTGTGGATGTTTCGCTTGCTGGCCATCACGGCGAAGGCAAGAAAGCTGCTTCCCGTACCGATAAAAGAAAAGATCAAAAAGGCGCCAGCTACCGCATTGTGCTCAGGTGAAGCCAGCACAAAACCAAACGGGATGAGCGAGTAAAACAGAAAATCTAAACTGATATCGAGAAATCCTCCCGCATCGCTGACCCCTTGAATTCTTGCCAACGCACCATCAAGGCCATCTGCTATTCGGTTTAGTATGATGAAAATTAATGCCAGCGTGTACTGCGAGAAAGCAAGTGCAGGAAGTGCACAGCAACCTAAAGCAAAACCCCAGAGTGTCGTTTGGTTCGCTGTAATGCCTAAGCGATGAAGCCCTTGAGCTGTTTTCTCTAGTGGCCAACGAATGATTTTGACACTAAATCGATCAAGCATGTGCGCTCTCCCATGAGCAGGTTAAAATGCGGCTGTTAGGCGGAACATCGTCTTTATCGTGCGTGACCATCAAGGTCGGAATGCCTTCGGCGACCAGTTGATTGAAGACCCAATCCCTAAATTGGATCCGCAGTGCTTTATCTAACTTACTAAATGGTTCATCCAATAGTGCCAGTTTAGGTTGAGCCAGTAGCATGCGAGCCAAGCTAATACGTGCTCGCTGCCCCCCAGATATCTGTTCTGGGTAAGCATTGGCAAGATGTTCGAGAGAAATTTTCTGTAATGCTTTTTCTGCTTGAGACTGCCGTTCATGGCCTTTTACCGAGTTGGGCAAGGCAAAAGCCAAATTTTGCCAAACCGTCAGATGTGGGAAGAGCAGATCATCTTGAAATAAAATACCGACTTGCCGCTGATGTGCAGGCCGCAAAGTGATGTCGACACCGTCCAGTATGACTCTGCCTTGGAAGCTAAAATCCCTCCCCAAATGACCCGCAATTACATTAAGTAGCGTTGATTTTCCGCAGCCGCTCGGCCCCATTAAGCTAACAATTTCACCTGGGGAGATGGTGATATTTAAATCCGATAAGAGAACTTCACCATTTTGTTTATGGATGGCGAGGTTTTCGAGGCAGAACGTCATGAGTAATGGCTTCCTTACGGGCAGTTTTTTTAACGATAGGGTTCATGGTACGGCGATGAGTTTGCAGGCGGCTGATCACAATCGCCAAGGTGAAAAAAATTAAAGGCAGTAGGGCTTGCCAAATGGCATAGATGGCGGTGACTCTGCGGTCAAAGCCACTCGAGAGTGCAACGGCTTCGGTAGTAATAGTAGCAATCCTTCCTGCGCCGAGCATCAAAGTCGGCAAATATTGCGCTAAGCTCACACTCATTCCAATCGCTGCCGCGTAAACGATGGCTGGTAAGAGTTGCGGCGTTTTAATTTGCCAAAATACTTGCCACGGCGTTTTTCTTAAACTTAACGCTGCTTTAGTCAGGTTTTGATTGTAGCTTTTCCACGGGCCATCCAAAGCAAGATAGACAAAAGGAAAGGCGAAAAATACATGTGACCATGTAACCCAAAGCCAATACTGATCGCTGGCTAAAAAGAGTGTGGCGATCTGCATGCCAAATAACAGTGAAAGCTGAGGAATGAGCATCGGCAAGGCGATCAAATAACTGGGTAAATGACGCTGATATTTGAGCTTATACTCATGAGCGAGTAGAGATAACACCAGCGTAATCACAGTGCTGAATAGCGCTAATTGTACGCTTTGATAAATGGTTGGTGCGATATTCAACCATTCGTTGTCCCAAAAACGGGTACTGAACTGGTTGGGCCATAAGTCTGGAAAGCGCCAACGTTGTGCAAAACTCCAAACCACCATTAAAGGCAACATCAGCAGAGATAAGGTAATGATGAATAAAAACAGTGATTTTCCTGGCAAGGAAAGCGCATAGCGCCCTGAGTATTGCCAGCGTTTGTAGTGTTGCGTGGAACACTTTTCGATGAAGAGAACGATCAATAACATGGCGCTGGCAAGTATAAACAACAGAACGGCGCCAGCGGCGGCGCGAGGAATTAAGGCTAAGTTAGGGTCACTAAACCACTGCCATACCAATACTGCAAACGTTGGTGGATTATTGGGGCCTAAAATGAGTGCCAAATCGACAACGGATACGCCGTAGGCAATCACGGCAAAGAGGGCAAACCGCAGTTTATTTAACCACTGTGGGAAGATCACTTTTAGCCATAGTTGGGGTTGAGAATAACCCAGCGAAGCCGCTGCTTGTTGCAGTTTATCAATGTTTAATTGCTGCAAAATGGGGATGCTCATCAGCAGTAAAAAAGGAACTTCTTTAAGTGCTAACGCTAAGGTTAACCCTACTGCGTAAGGGTTGCGCACTAAAAGCGAAGCGCCATCTCCCATGAATGAGGTTCCAAACAGATGATACAAAAGGCGATCCGTCATGCCGCTTGGCGAGAATAAAAAAGCAAAACCAATGGCAAAAGCGACGTGAGGCATAGCCAGTAGCGGTGACAAAGCGTTCTCTACTTTTGACCAGTGACGGCTGTGCCATAATGATTGCAATATAACAAAGCAGATCGCCGCGGCGAGATAGGTACTGATTAACGCAGAACCTACGCTAAGTAGTAGAGATTGCCCGACTCCCGACCATTCTAAGATGGCGATGTAGCCATCTAGAGAAAAGTGGTGCAAGCCAACGGGAGGAATATAGCCCAATGAGGAGAGTATGACCCCAAGTAGGCCGGGAACAACTGGGGCAATACAGATGACAATAATCAGCAAATAGCTTGCTCTAAACATCGGGCTTTATCTCAGTCTCTTTAGTGGCCGTAGCGTTGTTGCCATTCGGTTTCAAGCGCCGTTTGCCAACTTGGATGTGGCTCGGCGATTGATTTAAACAGCTGAGTTTTCTTAGCGCTGCCACTTAAGAACTCATTTTGTAATACCGATGGATCTCCCCAAATGGAAAGATCCCCTTTGCGAGATTGTGCTTCCGGACTGAGTAAGAAATTGATCGCAACCAATGCGCCTTCTTTGGCGCTCGCATTCCAAGGAATGGCGAGAAAATGAATGTTAGAAAGAGCCCCTGTTTCAAACGCGTAGGAGCGGGTAGAGGCCGCTAGCGTTCCATTTGCTTGAGCGGAAAAAACAGCATTGGGGTTAAAGTTGATGGAAAGATCAAGCTGACCATCATCAAGCAATTGCAGCATTTGAGCCGAACCGCTGGGAAACTGCTTACCTTGATGCCAAGCAACAGGATGAAATTCATCAAGATAGCGCCAAAGAGGCGCTGTCATTATGGCAAAATTTTGTTCATCCACAGGCTTAGACAGTGCAACATCGTTCTCTGTTAGTTCAATCAATAAGGCTTTAAGGAAACTGGTGCCATGAAACTCAGGAGGACGAGGGTAACTAACACGATTCGGAAACGCCTTTGCGTAGCTCAACATTTCTGAAAATGAACGGGGTGGGTTATTGAGCTTTTCCTGATCGGAAATAAACACCAGTTGTCCTACACCCCAAGGCGCTTCAAGGCCAAGAGTCGGCTCTGAAAAATCTTGATCGATCGGCAGTGAGGAATCAATATATTGCCAGTTAGGTAAACGCTCCGTAAATGGGCCATACAGTAAACCATTATTTTTCATGGACTTAAAGTTTTCACCATTAATCCATACTAGATCGACACTGCCATTATTATTTTTAGCGGCCGCCTTTTCTGCAATAAGCCGTGTTGTTGTCTCGGCAATATCGGTCACTTTCACCTGTTTTAACTCGATACCGTAACGATCTTGAAGCTCGTTGCCTGCCCAGCGGATGTACTCATTAATCTCTTGGCTTCCTCCCCACGCGTGAAAGTAAACGGTTTGTCCTTTAGCTGCATCTGTGGTTTGTTGCCAAGTTTGCGCTGGCGCGGAAAGTGCGAAGGCACACGTGCAGAGTAAGGTGATGAGCTTTTTCATAATTATCCTTAAAGATCGCTTTATTCAGTGAGTTAGTGAATAGACCGGAGATATTTCCATGTTCATTCATTATGAACGAAAAAAAACAAAAGATCTGAATTGGTAAGAAAAAGCAGAAGTCGCAGATAGGTGAATGATGTGTGAGGTGGTTTACGGAAATGGCAGCCTGATAGAAAAGACTGCCATGAGAAGAATGACTGAAATTAATTTACCCAATCACGCAAAGTAAAGGTGAGCGTGTGAACCTCATTTTTAAGCGTTAGGCTATCTTTAGTCAGGTTGATCTCGCTCCAATCTGACAATGTTTGAGAAAACGCCTGCTCGGTATCCATGACATCACCGATACACATCATCATGGTCATGCCCATTTTTTCGATGCGGAATTGGTTGTCTTTTAGCTCGGCTTGCCCAAAAAAGTTATTGCAACCTGCGTTACCGCTAGCCATCATCTTTTCGCCGATTTCTAATCGCGGTGCTTTTTGTTTGTTATTATTGACCACGTCCTTGCCATCAATTTGCACCAGTTGCCAATTGTGATGCTGCAAATCTTGAGCGGTGATGCTTTCTACATCACCATTACTTGCACAGGCACTCACCAATACAGGTAGAGAAATTGCGGCTAGCCATTTTTTTGAACTAAACTTCATCGTATTAGACCCCAGAATTTGGAAAACGCGCACAGTATATAAAATTGAGTACTGTTTTTGTCAGTATAAGGTGATTGTTTTATATGCGTCACAGTTTGCAATCAGGAAGTGACACACGTTACTCTTATGTGGCGGACATTAAATTGGAAAAATAATTGAGTAACCATGGAGCAACTCGAATTTTTTAAAGTGCTGAGCCCTTGTATCGGTGTATGTTCAGTTGATGACAAAGGTTATTGCCAAGGCTGTATGCGTAAAAGGGAAGAGCGTTTTAACTGGCTCTCAATGACTGCTGCGCAGCAACTGCATGTCATAAAATTATGCCAACAGCGCTATAAGCGGAAAAAACAGAAACAACAAGCGCAAAACAAAGCAGATTCCGAGCCAGAAACGAACCCGCAGCGCGATCTGTTTTAATCAATTACTTCATTCCCCAAAAATCACTGACCCAACCACCAGCATGTCCATCAAAATGATTACCGTGAAAATGTTTATTCACATCGGGTTGTTCCATGTTGGGTTTTTCTGTCAGAAGCTGTTGAATATAGCTCGCCATTGGATCCGTACGTTGGTGCCGCGTTACAACATCTTTTATCAGTTGTAATCGATAAGTGGAACTTGCGCGTTTCATTTCTATAACCTCCATTGTTGTGGTAACCAATAGAAAAAATAGAAGCGATCCAGTACAGCGTCAATCAAAGATCTGCTTAAAATTTGCTCAATTTTATGATTAAAAATTAACCGCCTGATTTGGCTCGATTAACGCTCTTTAAGCCATAGAATCTATTTAAAGAGAGATCGCTCTCGAAATTTTGTGATTGCTTTTCAGTGTTGCAACCAAATGAGCGACCCCATCACATAAACATATTTATGAAATCAATAATATCCACTCTGTTTTAATGAGAGCCTGTTTATACGTATGAGTATGTTATGAAACTAAAAATTGTTACTAGCGCAATACTTGCTTCTATTGCCGCTTCTTCTTTCGCTGCTGATGGCGATATTCATCAGGTTACCATTCTCGGTACTTCCGATATTCACGGGCATTTTATGCCATGGGATTATGCTGCTGACAAACTGAATATGCAGGGGAGCCTAAGTCAAATCGCCACCAAGGTTAAACAGATACGAGAGCAAGATAAAAACGTTATTTTAGTAGATGCGGGAGATACGATTCAGGGAAACTTTGTTGAAACGTTTAAGCATGAAGCCGTAGACCCTATGATGCTCGGTTTTAATGAGATGAACTACGATGTTTGGGTGCTGGGTAACCATGAGTTTGATTTTGGTTTATCGGTATTAAATCGCTCCCTGACTCAATTTAAAGGCCGAGCGTTAGCCGGAAATATTCAGAGGCCCGATGGCAATCCATTCTTACCCGCCGCAACAATTATTGAAAAAAATGGCGTCAAGATCGGTATTATTGGAATGGATACTCCGATGACACAAGTGTTTGCTGAAGGCACTAATCGCCTTGAAGGCATGAGCTTCACTAACCCAACACTTGAAGTGAAAAAAGTGATTGGGCAGATAAAAAATGATGTCGATGCGATCGTTTTGGTTGCGCACATGGGGCTGGATAACGAAAACGACATCAAAGATACGGGCGTATCTGATATTGCCAATGCTAACCCTGAAATCGATGCCATTGTTGCTGGCCACATGCACACTAAAATTGATAAAGCGACGGTAAACGGTGTCATCATTACCGAGCCTGATAAATATGGACGCGTTTTATCTCGAATCGATTTCCAATTTGAAGAAAAAGATGGCAAATACACGCTCGTTCATAAAGACAGCTTCACTTATCCTATGAAAGGTGTTGATTCTGATTCGAAAATGGAAACGCTGTACGCACCTTATCATCAACGCTTACGAGAAAACGCCAATCGCGAAATTGCGATACTTGACGGAGTCGACTTGGTTCCTGATGATGAAATACGCGGTATCCCTCAAGTGCATATTCAAGATACCGGCATCAGTGCGCTGTTTCAGGAAGCCAGTTTTTTCTACGTGCCAAAAGCAAACGTGATCGCACTGCAAATTGATAATGACCAAGCTCAACTTGATACTGGCCCAATCAAAGCAAAAGATATCGCGTTTAACTATCAATATGCTGGTGGTGAAATTACGGTTTACCAAATGACGGGTAAAGAGCTGCGCACCTACATGGAATGGGCCGCTGGGTATTTCAATTCCGTCTTGCCAGGCGATGTGACTTATAGCTTTGATCCAAAGCGGCGCGCATCGAAATACTCAACCAATGATTTTTTTGCGGGTGTCACTTACACCATTGATCTTACTCAACCTGCGGGTAAGCGAATTAAAGATCTGCGTTTTGCTGGTGGACAACCGATTGATGATACTAGTGATATTCGGTTGGGTATGAATAGTTACCGAATGGGGCATTTGACGCAGAAAGGGGGTAGCCTTGAAGGGCGGTCATTCCCGATTATTTTTGACTCGGAAGCGGAATATGGCGAAGAGGAAGGAACTATTAGAAACCTAACGATCCGCTATCTCACCCAAGAAAAGCAAGGCCGCTACGAAGGGAAACCAATGCAACGTTGGAAGCTAGAAGGTTTGCAAGGGTATGAATCGGAACGTGCCATCGTGAAAGCTCTAATTAATAGTGGCCAAATTGATGTACCAAGTAGTGATGATGGGCGTTATAGCAATATCGCCTCGATCAATGTTAAAGCACTACTTTTTACCAATAAGGCCGCGGCTGAAGAGGCGATCAATGCGCGTATTTTGCAAAGTAGCCAAGCTTCTGATGCTGAAAAACAGCGTATCAATCGAGAGATTGTATTGCTCAAGGCATTGAATGCTAATGTTTTAGATTAGCTAAAGTTTTAAATTAACGGTTAAGGCTCTGGCCAAAAGTCAGAGCCTACTACTTTAACGACTAACTCATCAATAACCAGAATCCAACACCTATCATCAATGAGCCTGAAATACGGTTCATTAGACGCACATTTTTTGAATGCCCTAGAGCTCGTTTTAACCCCTTGCCACCTGTTGCGTAAAGTGTCATACAGACAAATTCTGAGACCATAATAATGGACACCAGCAGTAATAGTTGAGGTGCAAGTGGTGCTTCACTATTAATAAAAGGCGGAAGTAGGGAGATCATAAACGCCCAGCCTTTAGGGTTGGCAATCGCGGTCACAAAACCTTGCATGACAAGATCCCAGTCTTTGTTATGGGGAGTGACTTGTGAGTCGCTACTGAGGGCAAGCTTGCCTTTTGAGCGCCACATCTGAATGCCTATATAGCCAAGATAGATGGCACCGATGGTTTTGAATCCGGTAAAGAGCCAAGGGTAATTGAGCATAATCGAAGCCATCCCCAAAACGGCTGCGATGGAAACGAACGCCACACCGACGATCTCTCCCATCATCATCCATAAAGTTCGGCGATAACCAATACTCATCCCAAGACTCAGTGCCAATGTCATGCACATACCTGGAGTAATCGAAACAAAAAAGAATGTTGGTATAAATGCCAGAAGTAAAGTACTGCTCATTAATCAATCCGTGTTGAGAGACAAGAGCTCTAGCATACACATTAATTACAATCTTCACTATTTCACTTTGCTGTGCAATTGACGACAGTGCTACTTACGGATTGAAACCAATAAAGATGACCGTTTGGGATGATGAAGCATAGATAGGATGCACAGAGATGAAAAAAGCCGCATTGCTGCAGCTCTTTCGTTGTTATGACTTACTTCTTACGATTTTTTAGTCGATTCATCATGTTCAAACGACGTTCTGCTGAGGCTTGATCTGGCTTTTCGTCATTTGGGTTGTTACGACGGCCTTGGCGATCTTTGTACGCCGCTTTTGTGTGAAGTTTTTCAATGTAGGCATCACGCTGTTTAGGCTCATAACCAGGCTGTTCAACACGGCGGATGCGTTGCTGGATAAGGTTTTCAACCTGAACAACAGTCAACTCTTCTTCGCGGCTGACAAATGAGACAGCATGTCCCTGTTTGCCAGCACGACCAGTACGACCTATGCGGTGTACATAATCTTCGGCGAGAAATGGCATGTCATAGTTAACCACGTGCGGCAGGTCGACGATATCTAAACCACGTGCAGCCACATCGGTCGCAACCATGACACGCACTTTGCCTTCTTTAAATTCTTCAAGAGCGCGTCGACGTGCACTTTGTGCTTTATCGCCATGACACAGCACGGCCTTGATGCCATCCAGTTTCAGCTCTTTAACCACGTCATTAGCCGTCTCTTTATAGTTCACAAACACTAAGACTTGTTGCCAATTTTTGCGGCCAATCAGCTCAGACAGCAGTTCCGTTTTACGCTCTTGATCGACAGGGTAAACCACATGCGCCACTGTTGCGGCCGTGGTATTGGCACGATCGGCATTAATGCGCTTGGGTTTGCGTAAAATATCGCCCGCCAGTTGGTTAAGCTGAGTGGATGTAGTGGCCGAGAACATCATGATTTGCGGTGAGGTTTCCACTTCCAGCATGATTTTACGCACGGGATTGATGAACCCCATATCTAAAATTCGATCTGCTTCGTCGAAAACCAAAAACTCAAGGTTGGCGAGTGAAACATTACCTTCACTTAAATGCTCTTCTAATCGGCCAGGGGTCGCGACCAAAATGTCCACACCTATTTCAAGCTGACGAACTTGAGAAGACATTTTATTTCCACCGTAAACAGCAGCGATACTGAGTTTGGTGTACTTGACGTAGTCTTTAATGTTCTGGGCAATTTGTGCCACTAATTCACGCGTGGGTGCCAAAATTAAGCCTCGCGCTGTTTTAGGCGAAGGTTGCTTGCCGCTATCTAACAGATGTTGAATAACGGGCAGTGCGAATGCTGCGGTTTTGCCTGTGCCAGTTTGCGCCGTTGCAAAAATATCATGCCCTTTACGAGCCTCGGGAATGGCTTGTCGCTGAATGGGGGTAAGTTTTTCATAGCCGCATTCAGTAAGCGCTTTAACAAGTTCAGGTGCAAAACCTTGAGATGAAAATGACATTTAACGGGTTCCTTAAGCAGACAGCCTACAGTTCTTAATTTTAGCCGTGCACTATATAGGATTTAGAGTGATTTATCTCACGTTTATCGTGATCAGTGATAAATTTCCTACATTATTGACCAATTGTATTTGAGTTCACAAATGAGATGAATTGGTGATTCATAGCGGTTGCCTATCTTTCTATTATGTTTTTACTTCAGAAGCCGATAATAAATGGTAGACTCTCAACACTTGCGTAGCATCATGATGACGCAGAAGTAATTAACCTTGATAAAGGATGCATAGACGCCATGGACAATGCAGATTTTGTACAGAAACGGCAATATTACCGCTTAAAGTATCCAAAGCGGGCAAGACCTACCGTAAAAATTGATGATCAGCTATTCCATGTCTGTGAAATATCAGAGCAAGGCATTCGTATTTCAATGCCGAGAGTGACTACCTTATATTGTGGTCTATCGATGTCTGGTACGGTGCAGCTACGCAGCAATAATACAGTCAAAATTGCAGGTCAAGTACTGCGCTTTCAACAAGATGAAGTCGTGGTTCAACTATCCAATGGTCCTGCTTTTAAGCACATGGTTGAAGAACAGCGTTATATTCGCCAAAGATACCCGTCTTACTTCTCGTCTTTACGTTCTGCTTAAATCAAAAACTGTCTGCGTTGAAACGAGCGGTGCGTGCTTCTGCGATTGTGCAGTGCGTGATGTGCATAAGTTCGGCGAGAGTGATTGATGGGTTTTGTTTAACAAGCCTTACCAACTTGGCTGATTTGGGTTCAAGCTGTTCCTGATATTCTGCCAGTTTGTCTTTGAGTCTCGTTATTAAAAATTGCATGGCCAGTGAATCAAGTTCTCTGAGCCGATTTGCCAATAATTCAAGTTGCGTTATCTCACCACTGATTTGCCAATTTCTGGAACGTCGTATTCGTTTCAGGTCGCACTGATATTCTCTCGCCAGCATTTTTGCTTTTTTCGCATTTTCTCCACCAAGCCGATGAATCAATGAGGGGAGGGAAATCGTGATGATCATAATAGCCATGTTCTTGTTTGGATGACTTTCCGTTATAACACGGTCTTATAAAACGGTGAAACCCCGATAGTTGGTAGCTATCGGGGTTTCGAATTTTTAGATTTCTCGGATGGTAAGGCCGATAGTCTTTATGCAAAAGGTTGGATTTTATCCAACTAATTCCTTGGTAGGAAATTAGATGCGGATGAAGTCCATGTGCTCAACTTTTGGCTTGAACACGTGACGTTGAACGTCTTGTGGCTTAACTTTTACTTCTGCGCCATCAATTACTAGAGTAATTGCTTCGTAGAATTCTGGTTTGTCCATTTGGTTGATCACGTCAGAATGATCCAGTGCGATAGCAACTGGCGCTGCTTCACCACCGTAAACAACTGCTGGGAATTGGCCCGCGTGACGTAGGCGGCGGCTCGCACCTTTACCTAGTTCAGTACGTACTACTGCTTCGAATTTCATAGTTTTTACACTCAAATTAGTAAAAATAAACTTCACATCTGCAATGCGACCTTGCTGATGTGGTATAGCTTTGATAGTGAATCAATGATTACTAACAAAACGAGCGCGGATACTAGCACTCTATCTAAGATGGGGCAATAGAAAATCCCTTGCAGCATCGATTTATTGCAGTGTTACGAAGGACCGTGACAGTCTTTATTGCTTAATGTCGAGTTCGATTTCGTCCATTAAACCGAACGAAAAGTTAGCACCGCTTTTAACCCCCCCATGGTGCTAGTCGATAGGGTTAGCGTACCGCGATAACTGTGCGCCATTTCACTGACAATATTCAACCCAAGCCCAGATCCAGAGGTTGTTTCGTCTAAGCGCACGCCACGTTGTACCGCTTTAGCCAGATCTTGCTCAGCAATACCTGGGCCATCGTCTTCAATGTGGATTTCTACCCAGCCTTCTTCTCGATTTTTTGCGTGAACTCGAACCAAAGAAGCTGCCCATTTGTAGCTATTTTCCAGTAGGTTGCCGAGCATCTCGTCGAGATCGGTTGGGTCAACGGCAACCTCTAGATCAGAATCCAACTCATTAACTAACGTGATTTCACGCTGTGCGTAAATTTTGTCAAATGCCATAGAAATAGCATCTACCCGTTCGCTTGGATTGGCTTTTACCGCAAGAATATTCATTGAGCCAGCCATGCGCGCGCGGCCTAGATGGTAGTCAATCTGCTTTTGTAACTGTTCAATCGGTGTTCTGAGTTTCTGCTGTTGTGCGAAATCAAGATGATCGATCTCATTGCGCAGTACAGAAATCGGTGTTTTTAAAGCGTGAGAGAGATTGCCTGCATGATTACGTGCACGTTCAAGCAATTCTTGATAGTGGAATAACAGTGCATTCAAATCATTGACTAACGGAAAGACTTCTTTTGGGTACTCGTCACTGAGACTGGCTTGTTGACCTTTGCGCAATGCGGCCAGCTCTTTTTGCATTTTCCCTAACGGCCGTAATGACCAACTGACTTGCAAGCCAATCAGCACCAATACACCACTGAAGAGTAGGCCTAGTATCATCCACAATTGGCTAATTACGCTGTTTAAAGTGTCTTGTAATGGCGCTTCATCAAGACCGATGGTAATGGTGATAGGAGAAGGAAAATCTGGTAAGTAGATGATTTGTTCAATGACGATCAGTTTTTCATCTCTTGCGCCTTTGACGATGCTTTTCAAGCCATGTTTTTCGCTGATAAGGCGCTTATCCCACAATGAGCGAGAACGAAGCGATTGATCATGGCTTGAGGCCGTCCAATAAAGGCCGCTGTAGGGTTGGCTAAAACGAGGGTCTGAAAGGCGCGACGACAGTACTAGATTTCCTTGCGGTGTCGCTTCCAAGTTCGCCGTGATTTCATCCATCGCTAAGCGTAGCTGACTTTGCACATCATTGACTAGGTAGTCTTTGATCAGTGTGGGAATGCCAATTCCCGCCGCTAAAATCATGGTACCTAACCAAAACGTTGCCGCGAGCAGTAAACGACTTTTTAAACTGAGGCGCTTTAAGGCCGAGGTTTTATTTTGCATTAAGCTGGTATCCCAGTCCTCTCACGGTTTTGATAATGTTGTTATTGATTTTTTTACGGATGCGGCCAATAAACACTTCGATGGTGTTGGAGTCTCTATCGAAATCTTGTTTGTAGATGTGTTCTACCAGTTCAGTCCGTGAAATGACTTTGTCGGCATTGTGCATGAAGTAGGCAACCACTTTGTATTCCAGTGCCGTCAAGCTCACCGCTTGACCTTGCCACATCACTTTAGAGGTTCGAGTATCAAGGCTTAAGTCACCGATTTGCATCACAGGGGAAGCGTTACCTGATGCTCGGCGCAGTTGTGCGCGGATACGAGCGGTTAATTCCACCATCTCAAATGGTTTGGTGAGGTAATCATCCGCTCCTGCATTTAAGCCCTCGACTCGTTGAGTCAAACCGTCTCTTGCACTGAGGATCACAATGGGCGTATTAATGTTTTCATCTCGAATGCCTTTCAATACGGTGAGCCCATCGAGCTTGGGTAAACCGAGGTCGAGCACAATCACATCCCACTCTTCTGATGTAGCGCGATAGAGTGCATCAATGCCATCTTGTGATAATTCAGGCACCCAGCCGGTCTGTTCAAGCGCTTCTACAATTTGTTCCCCAAGACGAGGATCGTCTTCGACTACCAATATTTTCATGGTTATTCTCTATTTTTTGATGATGTCGCGTAGGTTCCTGCCACGAATAGCCATTAGTTCTAATGTGCTTGCATTATATTCTACGCGGATAACTCGGTTGTCATGCATCAGTTTTAATTCGTAGACCCATTCACCATCATCTTCATCTAACTCTACCTTGATAACTCGGCCATTGAGTTCTTTATCTATCGTGGCATAAAGCTCAGACAATGGATGAATTAAACCTTTTTGAACTGCCGCGTAGACCTCGTCTTGATCCTCATCAATCTCTACCTTGGTTCCTGGCTTATAAGTGTCTTGAACCCAATCGTGTACATCACTGCTTGCAGCTAAAGTGGGTAAGGATAATGATGAGAGCAGCAGTAAGCGTGCGAAAGCTTTACCCTTTTTGAACAACATGTTGCGCCCCCTGTAAATAAGATGAACAGAGTATAAATGACCTTACATGAATAGAAAGTGAATCATCGGTTTTGTAGCTCATCTTCAAAGATCTTATCGCGCATTTTCCAAAATCGTCCCACTTTTCGCGCAATGACAAATTGTGGTGGACGAAAACGGTGTTGATGAGCCACCACTTTGCTTGGTGAAGATTGATCAAAAGGGCGATGCTTATCGGCTAGGTGTGGTCGCACAAATTGGTCGTGGAACACCTGTTTCTGTTTCTTGGTGGTTAGTGGCCAAAATTCGTGGACTTGCGCATCGTTCTCACCACGATAGGTAACGCGCAGTTGCGCTTTTCCACTTGCATCTTTATGTACATTCAAATCCATTTCGATACATTCAAAAACCAATGCATCTTTGAGGTTGAGTGCCTCTTTGAGCTTTTTATCAGGGTCAACCAGTGTTGCGTCACATTCATGGCAGATACGTGCGGCGATATCGTTGTCAGCGCCACACTCACCACAATATTTTGCTCTAAAACGGTAACCACAGTGTTCTCGTTCGCCACTTTCTTCGTCTGTAAAATAGCCTTGGCAACGTCGACCATAGTGTTCAAGCAAAAAACCAGCGGCATCAAGTTTACCCCAAAAGTTGTTATTAAAACCGCAGGCCGGACAGGGAATGGTAATAATTTCACTGTTGGGATCGGGCTTTGGCTCACCGACTTCTGGTTGATAAAGATCATAGTTATTGCCCGCATAATCCAATACCAAACATTCGGTTTTTCCTGCGGATAAGCGTAGCCCACGTCCGACAATTTGCTGATATAAACTGATGGACTCGGTGGGGCGTAAAATCGCAATCAGGTCAACATGCGGAGCATCAAAACCTGTGGTCAATACCGACACGTTAACTAAGAATTTGATTTGGCGCTGTTTAAACTGCTTGATGATGGTGTCGCGCTCAGGGGTCGGCGTGTCACCAATGACGATGGCAGTTTCGTTATTGGGCAGTAATTGCACAATTTCTTGGGCGTGGCGAACGGTGGCCGCAAAGATCATTACTCCCTGTTTTTGCTGTGCTAGTTGGATGATTTGTTGAACAATCTGTGGTGTGGCACGTTTCGATTGCTCAATCACCATGTCGAGTTCGGCTTCTTTGTAGCGCCCGGTATTGGCGGGTTTTAACTGCGAAAAATCGTAACTGAGCACGGGGGCATCAACCATTCGCGCTGGCGTTAAAAAAGCTTCATCAAGCAGATAACGGATCGGTAGCTCAAAAATACAGTCACGGAAGAAGCGAGGCTCCTCACTGCGCACTTGGCCGCGAGTATGGTATTGATAAATCCAGCCCATGCCTAAACGATAAGGCGTAGCGGTTAACCCCAACACTTTAATCCCTGGGTTGAGCTCGCTTAAATGGGTGATCACCTTTTGATAGCTACTACTTTTCTCATCCGGTACGCGGTGGCATTCATCAATCACCAGTAATGAAAATTGATTTTTAAAGGCATCTAAATTGCGCACCACGGATTGTACCGAAGCGAAGACGACCTGTTGATCGGTCTCTTTTCGTCCTAAACCTGCCGCAAATACCGCGCCTTGCAAACCGTAGCCCTCATATTTGGCATGGTTTTGCTCTACCAGTTCTTTCACGTGCGCTAGTACTAAGACTCGTCCTTTGGCAAGCCTTGCCAGCTCAGCAATAACCAAACTTTTTCCTGCCCCCGTCGGTAGTACAATTACGGCGGGCGTAGTGTGATGACGAAAATAGTGGATCACGGCTTTGACCGAGTCCGATTGATAAGGACGAAGTGTGTACATAACTCGCGTTTTCTCTTGTTGAACGCTGGATAAAAACAGTGAAATAGATCAACTATTTCATTTTAGCTGCGTATAATACCTGACTTGATTTAGATGAGGTAATCATGCGGTTAGATAAATTTTTGTGTGATGCGTTAGGTGCGACACGTAAAGAAGCCACCAAGATCATCAAAAGTGGTGATGTCACAGTAAATGGTAAGACGCAGAAAAGTGGTTCATTGCAGGTGACACAGGAGTGTGAGGTGGAGTGGCAAGGCCGTGAGTTAATCTTGCATGGCCCGCGCTATATCATGTTACACAAACCCGCTGGCTACGTTTGCTCACATGAAGACGGCTTCAATCATACGGCATTTATTTTGCTCGATGAAGTGAATGTTCAAGACTTGCATTTTGCAGGACGTTTGGATGTCGATACCACAGGTTTGGTTCTGATCACCGATGACGGTCAATGGTCTCATCGCATTACCTCGCCAAAACACAAATGCGACAAAACCTACCGTGTCTGGCTTGCAGACCCTATTGAAGCGAATTATGTCGAACAATTCTTAACGGGTATTGAACTGCGTAATGAGCGTGAGCCAACCTTGCCTGCGCAATTGGAAGTCGTCGGTGAGAATGAATGTTTACTGACCATTCATGAAGGCAAATACCATCAAGTTAAACGCATGTTTGCTGCTTTAGGCAATAAAGTGGTTGGCCTTCACCGTGAGCGCATTGGTCATATTGTGCTAGATGAGGCACTAGAGCCCGGTGAATACCGTTATTTGACTGACCAAGAAGTGGCTTCTATTGGGGCTTGAACGACCTAGCTTTACTGCAACTTCATTCCTTATTTATCTGGAGAACTATGACTTCATCTAAACCTGTTACAGCGAATAATACGCCGCACATTAGTTTTTTACTCTTCTTAGTATTAGGCGCGATTGGCGCATTAACGCCGCTGGCGATTGATATGTATCTGCCAGCCATGCCAGCGATTGCTAAAGATCTCGGTGTGAGTGCTGGAGCGGTACAAATGACGCTGACCGCTTATACCGCTGGTTTTGCGATAGGCCAACTATTGCATGGCCCGCTGGCCGACAGTTATGGCCGTCGCCCAGTGCTGCTGATCGGCGTATTACTGTTTGGTATTGCTGCCACTGTGAGTGCGACTACGCAAGGTATTGAAGCGTTAACGTATGTTCGCGCTGCGCAAGGTTTTGCTGGAGCAGCGGCGGCTGTGGTTATTCAAGCGGTGGTGCGTGATATGTTTGATCGCGAAGATTTTGCCCGCGCCATGTCTTTTGTCACCTTAGTGATGACTGTTGCCCCGTTAGCTGCGCCGATGATTGGCGGACACTTGGCCATTTGGTTTGGTTGGCGTTCGATATTTTGGGTGTTAGCTATTTTTGCCGCGGTGGTGATTGCTCTCGTGGTTTGGAAAATTCCAGAAACACTCAGTGCAGAAAATCGTCAACCACTACGCTTTCGAAATACCATTCGCAACTATGTGCAGTTAAGCCGTAACCCAGTCGCGATGGGGCTTGTTTTTTCTGGTGCTTTCTCGTTCGCTGGTATGTTTGCCTTTTTGACCGCAGGCTCTTTTGTCTATATTGATATTTATGGAGTCGATCCTGATCAATTTGGTTACCTGTTTGGCCTCAATATCGTCGCGATGATTATCATGACCAGCTTGAATGGTCGAATGGTGAAACGAGTCGGTTCCCACGCCATGCTACGCTTTGGTTTATTGATTCAGTTGTGCGCAGGTATCGGGCTATTTATCGCGTGGTTACTCAACCTTGGTTTATGGGGTATTGTGCCTTTTGTGGTGCTTTTTATTGGTACATTGTCAACGATAGGCAGTAATTCAATGGGATTATTGTTAAGTGGTTATCCGAAAATGGCGGGTACCGCTTCTTCACTGGCTGGAACGTTGCGTTTTGGCACAGGCTCAGTGGTTGCGGCGATTGTCGCGATGATGCCTAGTGATGTTGAGTGGCCGATGATTGTGGTCATGACGGCGTGCTCGGTACTTTCATCTCTTTTTTATTGGACATTAGGAAGAAAGGCGTAATGTCAGAGTATTACCTCGAAATTCAACGTGTAGTGAATACAGCGCTGCAAGAGTTAACAGCAGAACACCAAGCGAATAAGCTGGTGAATGCGCCTTTAGCTAATAATCACTTTTTGGTGCATTGGGTGAGTAAGGCATTGAAAGCACAACGATTCCATCGCTGTGTGGTGGATGATTTAAATCGTTGGCAGAAAGCTGGACGTTCGAAAGGCAACCAATCTGAATTACTGTTTATCTTCAAACGCATCTCAGCATTTTACGGTAAGTTTTTTGCGCAAGAGGCGGATAACATCATTACCGATAAGAAAATTGACGCGTTTTTGGAATTCATGGAAGCGGCTCACTGGGAAGTGACAACATGTGATCCATTGGTGAATGAAGGCAAATTACAGCTTTTTACCGATGGGCAAAACTCATTAGCTTTGTGCGCAAATCAGTGTGAATCATGCTTTGATGGTGAACTGCTCGTGAAGCCGATGAACTGGTTTGTGCGGGGCCATCATGCTGATTTCGTCGAAAAAGCCAGCAATGCTGGCTTTATGGTGCACAAACGTACCGATTATAAGTCGAATGTGAAATATCATGGTGAGTATTTGATATACCCAAGCAACCATGGCGTGCAATTGGCTGAAATTCCATTAGGCTTTCCTATTGATTAGTATGGAATTGAAACCCAATAAGTTGCAGAGCTAGCGATTTCGCTAGCTCTTTTTGTGTGCCTTTTTGACGATGGCTTTGACCATGCCATTAAAAATAAAAAGGTGGGCAGGCATCATCGCGAACCAGTAAAGTAACCCTAAGAATCCTTTGGGGTGCCACCATGCGGCCACATTGAGTTCTCGTGTTTCGCCTAGATCTTTAATGGTAAATTCCAATCGCCCTAATCCTGGGCCTTTCATCCCAAAAAGAAGAGACAAAAACTGTTGAGGTTGGCAGCGGATCACTTTCCACGAATCAATAAAATCGCCAACTTGCAGTTCCGGGCCACAAGGGGAGCGGCGCACAGGTTTGCCACCACCGAATAAAAGATCGAGCCATTCGCGTGTACGCCATAGTGCATTGGCAAAAAAATAGCCTTCTTGGCGGCTGCCTATGGTTCGGATAATATCCCATAAAGCCTCAGCAGAAGCGCTGGTCTGAATCGTTGCTCCTGCCTGTTTAGGATAGTAGCCAAAACCGGGTTGCCAACGCTGTAGGGCACTTGGATCAAATCCCCACACCTGCGAGCGTGTAAATTCCCCTTCATGCTCGATTATTTTGGTGACAACGTCACGATAGGAGGTCAGTTTCTGGGGATAGCGTGCTTCAATGGCTTGTGAGTCGGCAATGTAATCATGATCTAAACCAGCAAGTAGTGCTCTGCCAATATTAGAGGGAACGGAGGTGACAAGACCTAGCCAGTAAGAAGCCATTTTTGGGGTTAATAGTGGGGTTGACCATAACCGAAAAGGTTTCTGCGTTGCCTGACAAATAATGGCAAATTGTTCTCTGTAGGAGAGGGTGTCAGGCCCACCGACTTCAAACAATTGGTGTGCAACGGGCTGTTCATTAGCTAATTCAAGTAGATAATGATTGAGGTTTTCCAGCGCTATCGGATTTGCTTTGGAATCAACCCATTTGGGAGTGATGAGCATCGGTAAGTTGTAAACAAAATCACGCATGATTTCAAATGCGGCTGATCCCGGTCCAAGAATAACACCGGCTCTTAATTCGGTGACTGGGACGGGACTTTTCCTAAGTAGATCGCCTGTCATTTTCCGTGCTTTGAGGTGCTCTGAGTTTCCGGTTTGTGGTTGAATCGCACTTAAGTAGATCAGGTGTTTGACTTGGCTAACCTCAAGGGCTTGTTTAACGTTTTCCGCTAGCGACAATTCATAGTCGACGAAATCATGTCCTTGCGCCATACCGTGCACTAAAAAATAAACCAGTTCAAATTGTGGAATAAGCGCAAGTGTCGCCTCTTTATCGGTAAGGTCTAAATAACGCAAGGTAAGGTTGGGATGAGATATGGCACGTGAGGTTAAGTAGTCAATGTGCCTAGCTGCGGCCGTTACTTGAAAACCTTGCGCTAATAGCAAAGGTAACAGTTGTGAGCCGACATAGCCTGATGCGCCGAGTACTAACACTTTTTTCATGACGGTCCCTTCAAATAAGATGGTTAGATTATGCTCACAGACGTATAATAGCGACTTCATTTTTCCTGTGCTATCAATGTGTTGAATTTGAGGTGATCGGTTGTCTGTTTTTTCGCAAATCGTGTTACATACAAGAGGCGATTTTTTCCGTCGCTTAATGGCTATCGCTCTGCCGATCACCTTGCAAAGTATTATGTTTTCTAGCCGTGGTCTAGTGGATGTTTTGATGCTAGGGCAATTAGGTGAGGCTGAAATTGCTGCGGTAGGCGTTGCCGCTAGAGCAACTTTTGTCACCACCATCATGCTAGTGGGCGTGACAACCGGAGGCGCACTGTTAACAGCTCAGTATTGGGGCGCAGGAAACAAACAGGGCGTGCGAGAAAGTACGGCACTTACGTGGTTAGTCGCTAACCTATTTGCTGCAATGACGGTGGCACTATTTTTACTGTTTCCAAGTCAAATCATGGCACTAACCACGGATTCCGAGACCGTTAATGCGCTAGGTAGCCAATATTTGGTTATTACCTCCCTCAGTATGTTTGCTGTAGCTTGCTGCGAGCGATGCATAAACCGGGGCTCAGCACGTTTTTTAGCGGTATTGGTATTGTTTCAAACGTGTTTTTAAACTGGGTGCTGATTTTCGGTAAATTGGGTTTTCCCGCGATGGGAATCGAAGGTGCGGCGATTGCTACCGTGCTCAGTGGTTTTATTGAAGTCGCGTGTTTATACGGTTACCTCTATGCCAAGAAACATCTGTTAGCGTTTGGAATTGACGATATCCGAGCCATCATTGAATGGCCTACCATTTCTCGTTTTTTGAAGCTTTCGTTGCCAACCACCTTTAATTTCCTTGCATGGGCAGGCGGTTTATTTGTCTACCATGCCATTATGGGGCAGAGTGGTGTGCAAGGTTTAGCGGCGCTATCGGTGATGACGCCAGTAGAATCGATTTCATTGAGTTTACTGATTGGGATGTCGAATGCGGCTGCGGTTTTAGTCGGTAACCAACTTGGCGCTAAGCAGTACGATGCCGTTTATTATCAAGCCTTGGGTTTAACTATCATCAGCCTTCTTGTAGGCGTGATCGTCGCTGCCGCCTTGTATGTGGTGCAGATCCCTATCCTGAACTCTTTCACCGCCTTGACGGATGAAACCCGTGCTTTATCTGAAGAGTTTATCGTGATACTGAGCCTTGGCATCATTTTACGTTCCATTCCAATGACTGTGATTGTTGGCGTGTTGCGAGCTGGCGGTGACGTAAAGTTTTGTCTTTATCAAGATTTAGTCGCGCAGTGGCTGATCGGTATTCCGTTAGCCGCATTTTGTGCGATTGTGCTTGGTGCTAAGCCTGAAGCCATCTATTTATTGTTTCTCGTTGAAGAGTTGATTAAATGGGGCGGTTCTCTTTATCGAATGAAAAGCAAGAAGTGGATGCGAAATTTGATTGAAAATTAGACACAACGCAGTTAGGTGGTGCAATTTGATGCACATAATGTGATCCGGTATCCAAAATGCTTTCTACTACAGGAGAATTAGTGTAGATTCACAATCCAATTTTAGTCGATTGCGAGCGATTTGATGTTACAGCTGACCAACCTGTGTAAAGGCTATCTAGATGGCGATGAATTTCATCCCGTGCTACAGGGGGCAGAGTTAACGTTAAACCGAGGCGACCAAATCGCATTGATGGGTGAAAGTGGTTCGGGTAAGAGTACATTACTCAACCTTATTGCCGGATTAGATATTGTCGATTCTGGCGAAATTTGGTTTCCAAGTTTTGCCATGCATGACACGTCAGAAAATAAGCGTACCGCTTATCGCCGAAATAACATTGGTCATATATTTCAGCAGTTTAATCTTCTTCCCACCCTCAATCTCGCGGATAATATTCGCTTTTGTCGTCAGTTGAAAGGAATGCCGGAAGACCAAGGTTTACTGCGTCAAATTCTTTCTTCGCTTGATTTAATGCCGTTGCTAGGCCGATACCCTGAAGAGGTTTCTGGTGGGCAGCAGCAGCGTGCTGCGATCGCGCGCTCCTTGTACATGGAGCCTAAGATTTTATTAGCAGATGAACCAACCGGTAGTCTTGATGAGCGTAATGCCGAGGCGGTGATGCGTTTATTGACGACCTTAACTCGCCAGCTGGATTGCACGTTATTATTGGTGACGCACAGTGAAAAAGTCGCGCAGCATATGGATGGTCGCGTACGTTTACAAGGAGGGTTGTTGCATGTTATGGCCCGTAGTTAAGGCGCTACTTGGTCATTATCGGCGTTATCCTTTACAAATCATTCTAGTATGGCTGGGTTTAACGCTTGGCGTTTCATTGTTGGTGGGAGTGACGGCCATCAACCAGCATGCTCGTCAAAGTTATGAACATGGCGAAAAGCTGTTTTCTAATCCATTACCTTATCGTATTCGTTCCAAGCATATTGCCAATAAAATCCCCCAAGGTTTCTATATTCAGTTGCGCCGTGATGGATTTTCTCAGTGCGCTCCTTTTGAAAACCATCGTTTGACGACAAAAAATGGCACGGATATTTCGCTGATTGGGCTTGATCCCGTCGCGATGTTGCCAACCAATAGCGGCCTTCCTCTATCTGAATTTTCGACATTATCATTGATGAATCCGCCGTATCCTATTTTGGTGAGTGTTGATCTCGCTCGTCTCCAAGGTTGGCAAACGGGTGATTTTATCGTGCTTGATGATGAATCAAAGTTAGGTCCTATTCAGATCGATCAACAAGATCTCATCAACGGCACACGCGTTATTGCGGATCTATCCTTGGTGCGAATGCTCAAGAAAAGTTCGGGCTTATCTGTTATTGCTTGTGGTGATATGCCGCCAGAGAAACTGAAAAGACTAAAAGATAATTTACCTAATGGTTTGACGCTAGTCCGTAGTTCTCGCACTGAGCTGGAATCACTCACGCGTGCTTTTCATCTCAATCTCAATGCAATGGGTATGTTGGCATTTTTGGTCGGGCTATTCATATTCTACCAAGCCATGTCTTTATCTTTAATCCAGCGTCAACCTTTAGTCGGGTTATTACGGCAAGCGGGCGTTTCTGGCTGGCAGCTTACCCAAGCATTGGTGATTGAGTTGTTTGGCATGGTCCTGCTTAGCTGGATATGCGGAAACGGATTGGGGTTATTATTGGCTAATCAACTTATTCCAGCGGTTTCAGCCAGTTTGGGTGACTTGTATGATGCTAATGTTGGTTTATCGATTAGCTGGAATTGGCAGTGGAGTAGTTACAGTTTAGCCATGGCGTTGATTGGTGCATTTGCGGCGTGCGCTTGGCCCCTCGTCCGGTTGCTAAAATCGCAGCCTATTCGTCTTTCGGCTCGTCTCTCTTTGCTTCGATTTGCTGGCACAGAATTTCGCCTGCAAGCCCTTGTTGCTTGCGCATTGACTGTCGCGGCGATTGCCGTGTATCAAGTTCCACAAACGCAACTTTCTGGTTTTGCAATTATTGCGTTGATGTTACTCAGTGTTGCGTTGTTTACGCCTTATCTTATTTGGACGCTGTTCAACAGTTTTTCCTATTCACTCGCTTGGGTAAAAGCGCGTTGGTTCTTTGCCGATGCAGCCGCCAGTATGAGCTATCGCGGTGTCGCAACTATGGCATTTATGATTGCTATGGCGGCGAATATTGGCATTGAAACCATGGTTGGTAGCTTTAGAGACACTACTGAAAAATGGTTAAACCAACGTTTAGCGGCCGATATTTATGTCTATCCTACCAACAGTTCTGCATCAAGAATGAGCAGTTGGTTGAAAGCGCAGCCTGAGGTCAATGATGTTTGGTGGCGTTGGGAAAAAGATTTCTCCACTGACAAAGGCGCATTGCAAGTGGTCAGCACGGGTATCTCCGATGGTGAGTTAGACTCGTTGACGGTTAAACTTGCTGTTCCTAACTATTGGTATGATTTACACCATTCAAAGAGTTTGATGATCAGTGAATCCATGGCGCTTAAATTAGGCATTAAGCCTGGTGATTTTATTGACCTTTCTGAGCCTTTGGGCCAAAAGTGGCAAGTCGTGGGAGTGTATTACGATTATGGTAACCCTTACCACCAAGTCTTATTGTCACACCAAAATTGGTTATTTGCGTTTGCCAGTACGGGAAATGTGGCGCTAGGAGTGGTTTTGCACGAAGGTGTGAATGACCAAGGATTAAAGAAGCGACTAGAATCGGTATTTAGGTTAGGCCCTGAGCGGATATTTGATAACAATCACATCCACACTCAAGCGATGCGGGTGTTTGACCGAACCTTTGCCATCGCCGATACGCTCGGGCGTATTACTTTGTTGATTGCCGTGTGTGGTATTTTCTTTGCTACGTTAGCCGGAGAGGTTTCCCGCCAGCGACACGTTTCGCTACTGCGTTGTTTGGGTGTTTCTGGTAAAGAGCTGGTGGTGATTGGCAGCTTGCAATTATGTGTTTTTGGGGCGATAGCGCTCGTGATTGCGATGCCGTTAGGGCTTGCACTCGCTCGTCTTGTGGTGGACATCGTGATTAAACAATCCTTTGGTTGGACAATCCAACTGCAGTTGATCCCCGGGGAGTATTTGAAAACGGCAGCATGGGCGATGGTGACCTTGATGTGCGCAGGTGCAATCCCGGTTATTCGTTTGGTCAGAAGGCCACCGATTAGCTCATTTAGAGACGCGTTATAAATGATGAAACGATACCTCGTACTTTTGTGCTCTTTGTTGATTGCTGTATTGTTCGGCCTCTATTCGTGGCACCAGTATTGGCAGGCACAGCAAACGATTTCAGAATATGCCGTTTCTGAAACAGCTTCTAAGCAAATGGATACATCATCAATATCGAAAGAGCACCCGTTCGAGTTCGTGCTTCCTAATCGCCCGGTACGACTTCCTCAAGATTTCAATTTTCATCAAGGTTTTGAACATGAGTGGTGGCATTACTTTGCGAATGTCAGTGATGAGCATGGGCAGCAATATGGGATCCAGTGGAGTTATTTTCGTCTCGCTAATGAAGCTCGAGATGCCAATGGATGGCTTAGTCCTCAGCTTTATCTTGCTTATGTGGTGATCTCTTCAAAGAATGAAGTCTGGCGTGAACAGCGGATTGCGCGGGGCGGAATTGGTCAAGCCGGCTTAGAATTAAAACCGTTTAAAATGTGGATTGATAATTGGAACTGGCGCGCACCGGGGACGACTCCATTTCCTGGAGTATTAGACGTAGCGACGGATACGTTTTCACTTTCATTAAAAAATAACCTCTCTGGGCCATTTGTATTACCTGGTCAGCAGGGATACCAAAAAAAGCATGATTCACTCTCTTTAGCCTCATATAGTCTCCAAGCACCGTTTTTGCAGGTCAAAGGTGTGCTCAACTTAGGTGTTAACTCTCAACCCATTCAAGTCACAGGTAATGCATGGCTGAGCAAGGAGTGGGGTAATAATCTACTGCCTAACGCTAAACAGGGATGGGATAAGTTGTTCGTTAAACTCGATAGCAAAACAACCTTATTGGTTAATCGCTATCGTTATTTTCAGCAAGAGCCCTATTTGTTTGGGGCAATTGTGAAAGATTCGGGCACCACGATCGCACTATCTGCTGATGAAATTGATTTAGTTCCTGTCGTTTCTGCCGCGTCGGAGAATGAGCGTGACATCCCGTTACAATGGGTGGTAAACATCCCTAAATATAATATTCATCTGGTGACGAAAGCGGTGAATCGCGATTTGTGGTCACCCTTTCTGATCCCTTATTGGGAAGGCCCCATTATCACCGATGGTAGTCATAAGGTGACGGGTTTCATGCAACTAACGAGCAACTAAGTTCAAATATTTGCGGAATCTAAAGGTCAAGTTGTTCTTGGCCTTTGTGTTTTTGTGAACCTTTTTTATTTTGTTGTAAAATTGTTATGCATGAAAACTAATCAACAATGGGAAAATAGTGAAAACCAAGGAATATACGTTGTATTGTTATGCTTGACTCGGAAATTCCGATTCTTAATATCTGAACAAGCGATTTTTACTTCTATCAGCTACTGTATAAACTCTGTCATATTCATTTGTTAATGGTTTATTAACATGCATAACTATAAGGACGATATCATGAGTGATGTGATTCGCGACTTTTTCAAGATGGAATCAGCAGGTGGTATTTTGCTGGTTATTGCTGCTGCAATTGCAATGATGATTGCTAACTCACCGCTAAATGATGTTTACCAATCTTTTTTACATTCCTACGTGTTTGGAATGTCAGTGTCGCATTGGATCAATGATGGCTTAATGGCCGTATTCTTTTTGTTGATTGGTTTAGAAGTCAAACGTGAATTGTTGGAAGGTGCTCTTAAATCCAAAGAAACGGCTATTTTCCCAGCCATTGCTGCCGTCGGCGGTATGCTTGCTCCAGCATTAATTTACGTGCTGTTTACGGCTGGTGATGCACAAGCGATTCAAGGTTGGGCGATCCCAGCGGCCACTGATATTGCGTTTGCGCTAGGTATTATGGCGCTATTGGGTAAACGTGTTCCGATCAGCTTAAAAGTGTTCTTGCTGGCGCTTGCGATTATTGATGACTTAGGGGTTGTGGTCATTATTGCGCTATTTTATAGCGGTGATCTTTCTACCATTGCGTTAACCGTCGGTTTCTTAATGACTGGTGTGCTTTTTATACTAAACAACAAGCATGTTACCAAAATCAGCCTTTACTTAATTGTCGGTGCGATTTTATGGTTTGCCGTACTTAAATCTGGTGTTCATGCAACCTTGGCTGGTGTAGTGATTGGTTTTGCTATTCCGCTGAAAGGTAATAAAGGCGAATATTCTCCGCTAAAACATCTTGAGCATGCGCTACACCCGTATGTCGCTTTTGGTATTCTGCCATTGTTCGCATTTGCCAATGCCGGGATTTCACTGGAAGGGATCTCCGTATCTAGCCTCACGTCAATGTTGCCTTTGGGCGTGGCTCTTGGCCTATTTATTGGTAAGCCATTGGGTATTTTTACCTTCAGTTGGGCTGCGGTGAAACTCGGTGTCGCTAAATTGCCTGAAGGGATCAATTTCAAGCATATTTTTGCCGTGTCAGTGCTATGTGGTATTGGCTTTACAATGTCGATTTTTATCTCGTCATTGGCTTTTGGACCGACCAATGCTGAATTTGATACGTTTGCACGGCTCGGTATATTAATGGGCTCGACCACTGCCGCGATTGTAGGCTATATATTGCTTCGTTTATCTTTGCCAAAAAACGCATAAGAATAATCAGCCCTCCGTAATACGAGGGCTGATTCATTTTATAAACTAACCATTTGATTTATCAATATTCTTAATCAATAGAAAATTTAAGTTTTTATCGATTTATTGAAAATTATTGCCAGCGTAATTATTTTTTGATATTTTTCGCACCAATCTCGGACAGTAGCTTCTGGGGGACACGCGTAATGACCATTCAGGCTGATTGTGACATTACGTAGGGTAGGTATCAGCAAGTCCTTTTGTTGATAGACGGGATACTCTTGCAGCGGGAGCTGCATGTGAATGGGAAACCCAACATTGAACTCATCATCACTTAACACACTGACGTTAATCAGCTTTGTACTTCCTCTATGCCCTGTGCTTGAAGACAGTTCTATCACCGAACCTTGATTCTCTGATTTAGTAATCTTTCATCGAAGACGATGAACCAATTTCCGTTTTTGCCCTTTGGCTAATACGGAGCTTATTGCTATGTCATATTTCCTTATATTCAAACCAAACCAAGGAAATAGGCGGAAATTTTCACATTCAAGGGGAAGGGAAATGAGCACAGCCTTTGAAGTCGATAACACTATCGCAAACATTTTTTCATCTCAGGTACCTGTTGTTGAAGGTATTTATGATCTCACACCGGACCAAATTCTACTCGATCAAATTGAGCATGAATCTGAAGTTCGTTCATACCCACGCCGTCTACCGATTGCCATCAAGCAAGCTTATGGTGCGTTAGTAGAAGATACGCGCGGACAAATTTTCCTCGACTGCTTAGCGGGCGCGGGAACGTTGGCGCTTGGGTATAACCATCCTGAGATCAATCAAGCACTGAAAGAGCAGTTAGATTCAGGTCTGCCATATCAGACATTGGATATGACAACGCACGCTAAAGACAAATTCATCAAGCAAGTAAAAGCATTTTTGCCTGAAGAGTTTGCAAAAAATTCCGCGATTCAATTTTGTGGACCTTCTGGTGCGGATGCCGTTGAAGCGGCTATCAAGCTGGTGAAGCAGACAACGGGTCGTAACACCATGTTTGCGTTTCGCGGTGCTTACCACGGTATGACCAACGGAACGATGGGCATGATGGGCAACCTGAATACTAAAGCTCGTCGCACAGGGTTAATGTCGGATGTGCATTTTATGCCATTCCCATACAACTTGCGCTGCCCGTTTGGTTTAGGGGGCGATGAAGGTGCCAAAGCGAGCATTCGCTACATCGAACGTCTGCTGAACGATGACGAAGCAGGCATCATGAAACCGGCGGCCATTATTGTTGAACCTGTTCAAGGTGAAGGTGGCGTTATTCCCGCTCCAGCATTCTGGCTGCGTGAACTACGCCGTATCTGCGATGAACACGGTATTTTATTAATTTTCGATGAAATTCAGTGTGGCGTGGGTAAATCGGGTTACCGCTTTGCATTTGAAGAGTCTGGAATTTGTCCTGATATTCTTTGCCTATCTAAAGCCATTGGTGGTGGTCTACCAATGTCTATTCTTGTGTTCAAGAAAGAGATCGATACTTGGAAACCGGGTGAGCACACAGGCACGTTCCGTGGTAACCAATTGGCCATGGTTTCTGGTGCGAAAGCGTTAGAAATTATTTTACGTGATAACCTCGTTGAACACGCTAATGTCGCGGGTCAGTACCTACGCCAAGGTCTTGAAGCGATTCAACGCCGAGTGAATTGTATTGCTGAAGTTCGTGGCAAAGGTTTGATGCTCGGCCTCGAGATTCGTAAACCAAACGGTGAAATGAACAAATTTGGCGAGCCAATGGCCGATGGCCAATTAACACTCGCTATCCAACGCGCGGCACTTGAGCGTGGGTTGATGGTTGAAAAAGGTGGCCGTGAAGGATCTGTTATTCGTTTCTTACCACCGATTATCATCTCATTCGAGCAGATCGATTTTGCCCTGCGCACTCTTGAAGCGGCGATTTTAGCCGCAGGTGGCGGCGAGAAAGATCCAGAGCCAGAAAACAAAGCGTGGAAGAAGCATTTTATCCAAACCGGTGAAATGGGCAGCAATGAATTTGCCGATGTGATGAACCATGCCACTTCTGCGATGAAAGCTGTTTTTGAACAAGCCAAAGCGCCTTATTCAGGTTTGGATCCAAAGCAGCTTGAAGAAGCGATTTACGCAGTAGATTTGGATAACAAAAATGCGCCATTGAAGGATGTGATTTCTGAAATGGCAGATCTGGTAGCCAAAAATTCCATTATCGTTCAACACCCAGATTGTATTGCTCACCTGCACACGCCACCCTTGATGCCATCAGTAGTGGCTGAAGCGATGATTGGTGCGTTAAACCAGTCCATGGACTCATGGGATCAATCGTCTTCTGCTACCTATGTTGAGCAGAAAGTGATTGATTGGATGTGTGAAAAATACGAACTCGGCGCTAAGTCGGATGGTATTTTCACCAGTGGTGGCACGCAAAGTAACCAAATGGGTTTAATGTTAGCTCGTGACTGGATTGCCGATAAATTAAGTGGTCATTCTATTCAAAAGCTGGGCTTACCTGAGTATGCCGATAAGCTGCGTATTGTGTGCTCGAAAAAATCGCATTTCACCGTGCAAAAATCGGCCTCTTGGATGGGGTTGGGCGAGAAAGCCATTTTGGCGGTTGATGCGAATCCAAACGGCACAATGGATGTCACCAAACTGGAAGCGGTTGTTGCACAAGCGAAAGCGGAAGGTCTTATTCCTTTTGCTATTGTTGGAACAGCAGGCACAACGGATCACGGTGCGATTGATGATCTGTCGACGATCGCGGATGTAGCACAGCAACATGATCTCTGGATGCATGTGGATGGAGCATACGGCGGCGCATTGGTTCTAAGTAGCCATAAAGCACGTTTGCAAGGTGTTGAGCGTGCGCAGTCGGTCAGCGTCGACTTCCATAAATTGTTCTTCCAAACGATCAGTTGTGGCGCGGTGTTGCTCAAAGATAAAAGTCACTTCAAGTATCTACTGCATCATGCGGATTACCTTAACCGTGAACATGATGAACTGCCAAACTTGGTGGATAAATCTATTTCTACGACCAAGCGTTTTGATGCATTGAAAGTGTTTATGACAATGCAAAACGTAGGCCCTAAGGCTTTGGGTGAGATGTACGATCATCTGCTAGAACAAACACTGCAAGTGGCAGATTTAGTTCAGCATCACGATGCTTTTGAACTCTTGGCTGAGCCTGCTCTCTCCACCGTGTTATTCCGTTCCGTGGATAAACAAGCGGTAGATTTTGACGAGTTGAACAAAGCGTTGCGTTTAGAAGCATTGACACGTGGTGTCGCGGTGTTGGGCGAGACGATTGTGGATGGCAAAACAGCGCTTAAATTCACCATTTTAAACCCATGCTTACAATTGTCAGATTTCAAAGCATTACTTAATAAGATTGAAGTACTAGCCTCTGAGCTAGCCAAGGCATAAAGGAATACAAACAACCATGTCTATTTTACAAATTGGCGCGGGAGGCGTTGGCTGGGTTGTCGCACATAAGGCGGCCCAAAACAACGACATACTCGGTGATATTGTTCTTGCTTCTCGTACTCTTGAAAAGTGCGAGAAGATCATTGAATCGATCAAAGGAAAAAATAACCTTAAAGATCCAACTAAAAAACTTGAGGCACGCACCGTCAAGGCGGATGACGTAGCCTCGTTAGTTGCATTAATTAAAGAAGTCCAGCCTGATCTTGTGATCAACGCTGGCCCTCCTTGGGTAAACGTGCCAATCATGGAAGCCTGTTATCAAGCCAAGGTTTCCTATCTAGATACATCGGTTGCTGTTGACCTTTGCTCTGAAGGTCAACAAGTGCCTGAAGCGTATGATCCTCAATGGGCATTTCGTGAAAAATTTAAGCAAGCAGGCATTACCGCTATTCTCGGTGCTGGTTTTGATCCGGGCGTGGTTAGTGTGTTTGCCGCGTATGCGGTGAAACACCTCTTTGACGAAATCGACAGTATTGATGTGATGGACATTAATGCAGGCGATCACGGCAAAAAATTTGCGACTAACTTTGATCCAGAAACCAATATGTTAGAGATTCAAGGTGACTCTTTCTATTGGGAAGAAGGGCAATGGCAGCGTGTTCCTTGCCATTCACGAATGCTAGAATTTGATTTTCCTCAGTGCGGCCAGCACAAGGTGTACTCCATGTCGCACGATGAAGTACGTTCGATGAAAGAGTTTATTCCGGCCAAACGAATTGAATTTTGGATGGGTTTTGGCGATCGTTATCTCAACTATTTCAATTGCATGCGTGATATTGGTTTATTGAGCCCAAACCCATTGACGCTGCAAGATGGTACTGTGGTTCAACCACTTCAAGTGCTTAAAGCGATGTTGCCAGACCCAACCTCTTTGGCCCCTGGTTACAAAGGCCTGACTTGCATTGGTACTTGGGTGCAAGGTTGGAAGGACGGTAAACAGCGCAGTGTCTTTATCTACAATAATGCAGACCATGAAGTGGCATACCATGATGTAGAGCACCAAGCCATCGCTTATACCACGGGCGTTCCTGCCATTACTGCGGCATTGCAGTATTTCCAAGGGCATTGGGCACAAGCGGGCGTGTTTAACTTAGAACAGCTTGACCCTGATCTGTTTTTAGAAACGATGCCGGAATTAGGTTTGGATTGGCATGTTCAAGAGCTCGATATCGGGCAACCAGAGATTAAAATTCTAAAATAAGAGTTTTCGATAGTTAAGCCGATGCAGATGTGTCGGCTTTCTTCAATTTGAGAGTGATAAATAGATGCAAAAAAGCGAACTCCAAACGCCCTATTTTATGATTGATGAATCACAGTTGATCGCGAACCTAGAAATCGCGAAGCAGCTCAAAGAGATGTCGGGCGTCAAACTCGTCTTGGCTTTAAAATGCTTCTCTACTTGGGGAGTATTTGACATCATCAAACCTTACTTAGATGGCACAACCAGCAGTGGCCCATTTGAAGTAAAATTAGGTTACGAAACGTTTGGTGGTGAAACACACGCCTATAGCGTTGGCTACAGTGAAGCTGATGTTAAAGAAGTGGCCGATATTTGCGACAAAATGATTTTTAATTCGCAATCCCAGTTGGCCGCTTATCGTCATTTAGTTGAAGGCAAGGCATCATTGGGTTTACGTTTAAACCCCGGCGTAAGTTACGCTGGGCAAGATCTTGCCAATCCCGCACGTCAGTTTTCTCGTTTAGGTGTTCAAACAGACCATATTGATAACTCAGTGTTCGATACTATCAATGGCGTGATGTTCCATATGAACTGTGAGAACAAAGATGCTGATGCGTTCATTGCGTTATTAGATTCGATCTCTGAGCGTTTTGGCCAATATCTGGATAAGTTAGATTGGGTCAGCCTAGGCGGTGGTGTGTTCTTCACTTGGCCTGGTTATCCGCTAGAAAAATTAGCATTAGCGCTTAAGGCCTTTTCAGAAAAGCATCAGGTTCAGCTTTATCTTGAACCGGGTGAGGCGATCATCACGAAAACGGCTGATTTAGTGGTGACTGTCGTCGATATCGTTGAAAATGGCATGAAAACAGCGATTGTTGATTCGGCAACTGAAGCGCATCGTTTAGACACACTGATTTACAAAGAGCCTGCGGCTATCTTAGAAGCGAGTGCGAACGGTGAACATGAGTATGTCATTGGCTCGTGTTCTTGCTTAGCGGGTGATCAATTTTGTGTGGCTTCATTTGAACAGCCATTATCGATTGGCCAGCGGTTGCATATCATGGATAGCGCGGGCTATACCATGGTGAAATTGAATTGGTTTAATGGCCTTAAAATGCCTTCCGTGTATTGTCAACGCAGTACAGGAGAGCTTCAGAAACTGAATGAATTTGGCTATGAAGACTTTAAACGTTCATTATCTCAATGGTCGGTAAACTGATGACAATAGGCCTCACCATACAGTGGGTGAGGCCTATTTTTGTAAAATCACACCTTAGAGTTTAAAGCTTTTCATTCTTTCGTCTAATTGGCGTGAAAGAGCGGCCAAGGTTTCACTCTCTTCTGCCAAATAGTTTGCCGATTGTGACATCTCCAATGCTGAATCGTTAATGCCACTGACGTTACGGTTCATTTCTTCGGCCACTGCACTTTGTTCTTCTGCCGCAGTGGCGATTTGAATTGCTTTATCACTCACATGCTGAATATGACTGACGATCAAGGAAAGATCGCTGCCTGCATTTTCTGCCCGCTCCACACTGTTATAAGCGAGATCTTGGCTTTTTTGCATCGCGTTTGATGTACTAACGGCCAGTTGCTGTAAGCGGTTAATGGTGGTTTGGATTTGGTCAGTGGAATGATGGGTACGGCTAGCTAAATTTCTGACCTCGTCGGCGACCACTGCGAATCCTCTACCTTGTTCTCCAGCACGTGCGGCTTCAATCGCTGCATTTAGTGCAAGTAAATTGGTTTGTTCAGAAATGCCGCTGATCACTGTGGTAACTTCACTGATTTGCATCACGCCTTCTTTGAGTTTGTGCACTTGCTCAGTAGCCACTTCCAGCTCTTTTGAGAGCGCTTTAATGCTGTCCACACTGGAATGTACGTCTTTATCGCCTAAGCCGGCTTCTTTGCTGGCATCCAATGTGTCTCTTGCTGTCTCTTCTGCATGGCCTGCAACATCGGCAACTGTCGCACTCATTTCATTCATCGCGGTTGCGAGCTGACTTAATTGGTCACGTTGACTGGTCACCGCTTGGCTAGTTTCTTCCGCAGAAGAAGCGATGCGAATGGCGGCCTCTGCAAGCAGGTTTGCTGAGGTGACCGACTCGATTAATGCTAAACGCACTGCACTTACGCTGTCATTGATACGACATGCCACAATGCCAATCTCATCTTCTCCCATTACTGGGACTTGTGCGGTTAAATCGCCACTTGCCACTTTTTTCATGACTTCTTTAATTGACTCTAACGGCATAATGATGGCTCGGCTGATGACCACCCCAAGCGTTGCCATCACAAACACAACTGCCAATGTCGCTCCTCCCATCTTGAGGATCTGTTTGTTGATTGCCTCTTCAATGTCATTGATGAGCATGCCTGAGCCGATAATCCAATGCCACGGCGCAAACCCGTGGACTGCCGATAATTTCTCTGCGGGTGTTCCACTGTTAGTCTGCCAAGGATATGTCAACGTGCCTTGTTGACCATTTTTGCCAAGTTCAACCATAGTGAACCAAAACTCGCCTTGCGTATCTTTTCCTGGGCTTCCCATCTGTTTGCCAACCAAATCAGTGCGAATCGGATGGGCAATGGTGTAACGAGACTCATCGATAGCAAAAAGATAGTTGTTGCTGTCAAAACGTGTGTTGTTGATGAGTATTTTCGCCTGTGATTTAGCTTCGTCTTCGGGGAGTGTTTTCTGAAGGTGTGAGATTTGTGAGAGGAGAGTATCGATAACTGCGTTCAACCTCGCTTCACGCTCTACGACTAAGTTACTTCTCAGCGCGCTAGTTGCAATGAACAGTAAGCTCAATAAGCCAACAATTGCAACCGCGATAATAGCGGTCAGCTTGTAGCTGACCTTAATATTTTCAAGCTTCAACATGACGTTACCACCATTAAAACAACCCAACCTTATTGCTGGGCATATTGGTTTACCTGTTGTACTTGAGGTTACCGTGATGTTGGTTACGTTGATTGCTAGAGTCACAAGGTTTGTTAATGCTCATTAGTAATCATCCGTTTATCCATCTGACGGCGTCTTCAAGTTATTCGGCATCTAGGATTTGCAGGCTTAGATTAATTATGGTTACCCGCTCTCTAATATTGGAATATGGTCGTCATTTCGCGAATGCAATTAGTTGATTTTGTTAAATGAATCACAACTTTAATCTTACTTAATAGATAGTGAGGTCGATAAAAAAGGAAGCATCAGCTTCCTTTTTTCGGGGGCGTAAACGAGATTACACTTCTAATATCACGCGCGTATCTTCACTGAGCGCTTCAAGCTCATCGGCTACGTCTTCAATTTGTATCGCAGCAGGGAGCTTGATGGCTAGGTTGGCGGTAAATAAACTTGAGCTGACACCGCCGCCACCCGCAATAAAAACGCGTTGGCAATCCATATCTAAAATATTGATACCTTGATTATCAAGAAGGTGGGTGATTTCGTTGACGATGCCTGCACGGTCGTTTGCATCAATCCGCAGTTGGTAAATCGTTTCTTTTTCGTGTTGATGTACGTCAGAATCAACAATCTGCACCAGAAGATCGGGTTGTTCTCTAAATGCTTGTTGAACGATAACGGCATTTGAGGTCGGTAACTCTATTTTAATGACGGCAGCTACTTGGTTTTCAATAAAGTTCACTTTACTTATTAACCATTTTCCACCATTTTCATGAGTGATAGCGGCAAGATGTTTAATTGTGGCTGGTGTTGCACTGCCGACGAAATTGACGATAAAAGTACTGTTCATAATAGGCCTCCCATAGCAAGCTAACGAAAGATAAATCGTTGATCTTGAATTCCTTTCACTTCAGTGTAGAGGCCTATCTTAGATAAGACTTGATGAGAGTCAATTTTTTACATTTACGCAGTCTTTTGCTTGTCAGTATTCATACTTGGGCCACAAAAATAGCCTTGGCTTTAGGCATTGGCCTTGTGTTTAGCCCTGTTTTTTAGAAACTGACTTTGAGGTTAAGGCCATAAAATTGCGAATCATAGCTAGCGCCTGAGTCCAAAGCAAACTTTGCGGCATCTTGGTTGCCAAACCAAGGCGTGCCATTAAATTCTACTTCGGCATCGCCTCCCCAAGCATTTGATACCCAGCCATGGATATGTCCAACAGGGTTGAGGAAGAAAAGTGTGACATCACCCAGAGTCGATGAACCCAACACTTCACCACCTGTGGTAACAATATCTTGTTCCGCTTCAAACATCAGCTCACCGACAACCGCACCAAAAAAGGGCGTAATAAATAAGTCTTGCCATGACGGTATCTCGGCAAACGATTCTACGCCATATTCCCAAAAGAAAGTCGACATAACACCGGAGTAAAGAAAAGATTCAAACTCATTAAATCCAGCATGTCTTGCGGCTGTGTAGTAAACGCCGCCAAAGTAGGGGTGCATAATGTAGTTGAGATAATGCTCATCTCTATCCCAAGTGGGGCCGGATGATACGTTATCTTTCCATTTGCTGCCTATGCCGCTTATGCTGCGATCCTCTTCATCCCATTTGGTAATGGATGCAGGCAAAAATGTCATTAAACCAACGGTTGCTACGCTTAATCCTAAGATGGTGTAGGTTTGGCCTTTGAGATAGTCCCAGTCTTTTGTATCTTGTACGGTAAGATATTTAGGTAGCGCGGGCTCTTCAAGGTTTAGCGGTTGCGACTCTGCTAAGCTTGCTAAAAATGGAGAGTTCGATTGGTAAATATTCGGATCGTCATTAAAACAAGAAATTTGATTGCAGTCGACCGTATAGGAAAACTCAATGTGTTGGTTGAAATCGTATGCAGTGGCACTAGCACAAGCCGAAAACGATAACATCAATGGTATGATGCTTTTCTTTGACACGGAGGGCTCCAAAGTTTTGTTTTTAATGATCAGAATCACAATTATCTATTAAAGCGGCGGTGATGAAAACAGCAAATTATGTAAATAAGGAAACTTATGAGAAAAATAGCATTCAAAGCGTTATATATTGCACTTTATTCTCTGCCGTATTGATTGATAGCACACCTGTAAGCGTACACAAAAGGACACCATGATATGTTGAAAATAGCAATGTTAAGCACGGGTGAGGAAGTGCTCCATGGCGATATTGTCGATACCAATGCTGCTTGGTTATCCAGTGAGTTCTTCCAGCACGGTTTTTCGTTAGTAAAACGATCAACGGTAGGCGATAGCCAGCAAGCCTTGGTTGAAGAGTTACTGATGCTCAGTTTCAATAATGATGTATTGATCGTGAATGGCGGGCTCGGCCCAACGTCTGATGATTTAAGTGCGGCGGCGGCGGCTCAAGCGGCGGACCAAAAGTTGGTGTTGTCTGTGCTGTGGAAGCAAAAACTGGACGAATTTTTTGCGCAGCGTGGTGTTGTGATGCCAGAAAGTAACCTCAAACAAGCGATGTTACCGGAGTTCTCTGACATCATTGATAACCCAATAGGGACGGCTTGCGGCTTTAAAGTTCAGATTAATGATTGTGTTTGTTATTTCACCCCCGGAGTACCCAAAGAGTTTAAGCTGATGGTCTCTGAACAGGTTTTACCCGACTTGCTAGCAACATACCCACAACAAACGGGATTAGAGTGCAGCCGTTTATTCACTCTGGGTTCATCGGAGTCGGCCATTTCAGATAAGTTGGATAAATTAGTCTTACCGGAAGGGTATATGCTGGGGTATCGTTCTTATCTGCCTTTTATTGAGGTGAAATTGTTTGGTCCGAAAAGTGATTTAGAACGCCGAGTAAAACTACTACAGATCATCTACCAGCATTTGGAACAACATGTTGTGAGTGTCGATGAACCTATGCTCACGCATATCGGTCATTTAATGCAAGACAAAGGATTATCGATCTCTATTGCAGAACAAGCGACCAAAGGTTGGCTCGCCAGTTGGTTGTTAAGTAACGAGCAAGTGGAAGCGTTGAGCGGTCACTGCTGGATTTTGAGCCGCAACGTTGAATCGGGCTTAGGCGATCAAGATCCACTCGCGGCGTCATTAGCGCTTGCTGGCGCAACGAAGGAAAAGTGTTCTACTTCGTTATCGCTCGTGACTGGTGTATTAAATGATGATCAATTTAGCCTAGCTTTATCGGCTCCGCAGGGAGAGTGGGGACAGATCCTCAAATTCAAGCGTCGTTACAGCGCCGATGAGCAGAGGGAGTTAATGGGGACCATCGCGGCTGATATGTTACGCCGCTATTTATCGAATAAGCCTATTTTTGCTCAGTATGGGGCACTAATCTCCGTCAAAGAGATGTTTTTACCTGCGAGCGCCATTGGCTAATTAACTCAATGTGTTAGCGTATTTTTAAACCTAAATTGTTGATAATTAAGTGCTTTGTGTTTAAATTGTATCGGGTGGTAACTGCATGATTTTTTAGCTTATTCCGTAGGTTCGGTGAGGTGCTTAGCTTATGATTATTTCGTCTAAAGACTAAGCTCATGATTTCACGCATCAGATAAAATTGTTTCAAAATTGGGTCTTTTTTGCACACCTTTTCTCTGTACACTGTCAGTCCGCTCGATGAAATTCAGCAGGAGGCTGACATGTTTAACCAATCGAAAATTTTAGTTTGGTATAAAGTTGCAAGTCAAAAAGTGATCTTAGGTGAGGCATTGAGTAATGAAATGAGTGATGTTGTTTCTTTGTGGCTCAACGCTCCATCAGACTTAGATACGCCTAGCTATCAAGGATATAGACTTTCATTGTTTGATGGGGATGGCAGAGAAATCGCTAACAAATCCGTATCAATGGGTACGGCTGATGGCATTCTTCTAGGAATGTATAAAGCCAGAGCATAGCTCTGGCTTTACCTTTTTAACGCGCCAATGTGTGATGCGTTAACAGTGCACTATTGGCAGATCGAGATTAGGCTCGCCTTGCTTTGGGTCGATAATTAACACCAGCAAGTTCCACATGGCTTTTGGCTTTACAAATACAGGGCAATATTTCGTTGCGCTCTGTGTAAGCCATCGCAAAACCAACGTATTCCACTTCGCCTTTAACGAGCGTGCAGCGACAGGCACCACAGTGACCATCGCGACAGTTGTACTCTGGCTCTAGCCCCGCACTCTCCATACTTTCCAATAAAGTATTGGAAGAGTTTGATTCTATGGTTGTAACTTTGTTGATTTTAATGGTCGCCATTACAGCTCAAAGTCCTCGAAGTCATTGGCACGAACTTCATTGTCAATTTGGCCTACAAGGTAGGAGCTGATTTCTGCTTCTTGAGGTGCAACTTGTACGTTGTCTGAAGACAACCACGCATTAATCCAAGGAATTGGGTTTGATGTTGCGCCGGGGTAGGCGATATCTAAACCAACCGCTTGCATACGAACGTTGGTGATGTATTCAACGTATTGGCACAGAATGTCTTTGTTTAAACCAATCATCGAACCATCTTTAAACAGATATTCAGCCCACTCTTTTTCTTGTTCAGCAGCCGCTTTGAACAAATCAAAACACTCTTGCTTGCACTCTTCAGCGATTTGTAAGAAAGCGAAATCGTCTTGTCCATTACGCAGCAAGTTGATCATATGCTGTGTACCAGTCAGGTGCAAAGCTTCATCACGTGCAATCAACTTGATGATTTTGGCGTTACCTTCCATCAATTCGCGCTCTGCAAAGGCAAATGAGCAGGCGAAGCTGACATAGAAACGAATCGCTTCCAACGCATTGACTGACATCAAGCAAAGATAAAGTTTACGTTTCAGGTCACCTAAGCTAATTTTGACGCTCTCACCATTAATCTGATGTGTTCCTTCACCAAAACGGTGATAGTCATTAGACAGTTGGATCAGATCATCGTAATAGTGCGCAATGTCTTTTGCGCGTTTCAATATGTGTTCATTTTCGACGATGTCATCAAACACAATACCCGGATCATTCACAATATTACGAATAATATGAGTGTATGAACGTGAGTGGATCGTTTCTGAAAATGACCAGGTTTCAATCCATGTTTCCACTTCAGGAAGCGAAACCAGCGGTAGCAGTGCCACGTTAGGGCTGCGACCTTGGATTGAATCTAGTAGCGTTTGATATTTTAAGTTCGAGATGAAAATGTGCTTTTCATGATCTGGAAGCTTGTTGTAATCAATGCGATCACTCGATACGTCGACTTCTTCTGGACGCCAGAAGAACGAGAGCTGTTTTTCTATCAGTTTTTCAAAAATTTCAAACTTTTGCTGGTCGTAACGAGCCACGTTAACCGATTGGCCAAGAAACATCGGTTCTTTGAGTTGATCATTCTTTTTTTGAGAAAAAGTACTGTAAGCCATAAATGCCTCAATCCCTTTTAAGCTCCCCTGCGTGGGGAGCATTATTGAATACGTTGAGTGAAATAGAGTTAGATCTTACAACCGCCGCCCGCACAATCATCATCTTGTGCCTGTACTGCGTCTTTTTGATCATCCTTCGCGCCATCACGAGTGTTGTGATAGTACAAGGTTTTCACACCAAATTTATATGCCGTCAGCAGATCTTGCAGCAACTGTTTCATTGGCACTTTGCCACTTTCATACGCGCTGGGGTCGTAGTTGGTATTAGCGGAAATCGCTTGGTCAACAAATTTCTGCATGATGCCGACTAGGTGCAGATAACCGTTGTTAGAACCAATATTCCACAATAACTCATAGTTCTCTTTCAAATTAATGAAATCCGGCACGACTTGTTTCAAGATGCCATCTTTTGAGGCTTTTACTGAAACATAACCGCGAGGAGGCTCAATACCGTTGGTGGCATTGGAAATTTGCGAAGAGGTTTCTGAAGGCATTAACGCTGTTAACGTTGAGTTACGTAAGCCAAATTCCATGATCTCTGCGCGCAGCGCATCCCAATCATAATGCAAAGGTTCTGCGCAAATTTGGTCGACATCTTTTTTATAGGTGTCTATAGGCAGCAAGCCTTTGGCATAATTTGTTTCATGGAATAGAGGGCATCGGCCTTGTTCTTTGGCTAACGCGACTGAAGCCTTCAACAGGTAATATTGCATCGCTTCAAAAGTGCGGTGTGTCAAACCATTTGCACTACCGTCCGAATATTTCACGCCATTTTTCGCCAGATAGTAAGCGTAGTTAATCACGCCCACACCCAATGTACGGCGATTCATGGTTGACTTATAAGCGGCAGGCAGTGGGTAATCTTGATAATCCAACAGTGCATCTAGCGCACGAACCACAAGATCAGACAACTCTTCGAAATCATCCAGAGATTGAATTGAACCTAAGTTGAATGCCGAAAGCGTACATAGCGCAATCTCACCTTCATTATCTTCAACATTAGACAGCGGTTTCGTCGGCAGTGCGATCTCCAAACAGAGATTGGATTGGCGAACAGGCGCTACAGACGCATCAAACGGGCTGTGCGTATTGCAGTGGTCAACGTTCTGGATGTAGATACGGCCAGTGGAGGCACGTTCTTGCATCAATAGGGAGAACAGTTCTACCGCTTTCACCGTCTCTTTTTTAATCGAAGTGTCATTCTCATATTGAACATACAAACGTTCGAATTCGTCTTGGTTTTCGAAGAATGCGTCATACAATCCAGGCACATCAGAAGGGGAGAATAGGGTGATATTACCGCCTTGAACTAAGCGAGAATACATCAACTTATTGAGCTGAACACCATAGTCCATATGACGAACACGGTTCTCTTCAACGCCGCGGTTATTTTTCAATACCAGTAGCGACTGCACTTCACCGTGCCACAAAGGGTAGAAGACAGTGGCTGCGCCACCACGAACACCACCTTGAGAACAGCACTTCACTGCGGTTTGGAAATATTTATAAAAAGGAATACAACCTGTGTGGAATGCTTCACCACCGCGAATTTCCGAGCCTAATGCACGAATGCGGCCCGCGTTAATACCAATACCCGCACGCTGTGATACATAACGCACGATAGAGCTTGCTGTGGCATTGATTGAATCTAAGCTGTCACCACATTCAATCAACACACATGAGCTAAATTGACGGGTAGGCGTGCGCACGCCCGACATGATTGGCGTTGGCAGCGAGATTTTGAACATTGATGTTGCGTCGTAAAAACGCTTAATGTAATCGAGACGGTTTTCTTTTGGATATTTCGCGAATAAGCAAGCGGCGACCAAAATGTAGAGGAACTGGGCACTCTCATAAATTTGTTTCGTCACACGGTTTTGCACGAAGTACTTACCTTCAAGCTGTTTTACCGCGGCGTAAGAAAAATTAAGGTCACGTGCGTGATCGATATAAGTGTCGAGTTCTTCAAATTCTGCGCGAGTATAATCTTCGATAAGGTGCTTATCGTATTTGCCCATTTCAACCAAACGAGAGACATGGTTGTACAAAGTGGGTGGCTCGTATTGTCCGTAGGCTTTTTTACGCAAATGGAACACCGAAAGACGAGCCGCTAGATATTGGTAATCTGGCGTCTCTTCTGAAATCAAATCGGCAGCGGATTTGATGATAGTCTCATGGATGTCAGAGGTCGTAATACCATCGTAAAACTGAATGTGAGCTTTCAGTTCTACTTGTGATACAGAGACATTGTGCAGGTCTTCCGCAGCCCACGCGATTACACGGTGGATTTTCTCAAGATCAATTGTTTCTTTGCGTCCATCACGCTTGGTGACAGTAAGTTTTTGGTTCATTCTGCTTCATTTCCCTAACAAAACTGATTAAGGCCGTATTTTTGTAGAATTGTTGTAAATTTCATCGCGGCTTTGTGATCTGAATTTATCTATATATTGTAGTGCAAACACAACATATAGGGGTTCTTTGCTTTGCGAGTTACAAGATAGTGCTATCTGAAGCTCATTTCAAGTTACAGATCTGGGACAGCTTGTGGATAACTAGCAAAAATAAAAAAAACAGTTAGTACCCACTTACTGATGATCAAAGAGCCGATTTGATTGTAGAAAATTACCGTTTTGAGTTTGGTTTAGATGTAACCACAATCAAAAAAAAACTTCTTGATCTTTGAGGAAAAAAGGGAGCGATTTTCGATGTGGTTAAAATGGAATCTAGAGCACAAAAAACAGCCTAGAAACCGAGAAAAAATGTGCTATTCGGCTTAATTTTTAACGTGAGCAATACGCTATCGATAATGGCATATTAGATGACCACTGACTTTAAAAAAGCTGAGTATGAACGATGTAATTGACATCAACATTGCGCCCTAAACGGTAAGTATCGGTTAACGGGTTATAAAGTAGGCCTGTTATTCCTTGCTCTTGCAGGTTTGTTTTATCAATCATCTTAATCAGTTCCGATGGGCGGATGAATTTTTCATGATCATGTGTGCCTTCTGGAACAATGCGTAGCAACTTCTCTGCGCCCACGATGGCAAACAGGTAAGACTTAAAATTACGATTGAGCGTAGAAAAGAAAACATGACCGCCGGGTTTGACCAACGCAGAGCAGGCTTGAACAACGGACAATGGATCTGGAACATGCTCAAGCATTTCCATGCAAGTGACAACATCATATGTGTGTGGGTTGTCAGCGGCGTGATCTTCAATCGTACTTTGAATATAAGTGAGCTTTGTTCCGGTTTCTAAAGCATGTAAACGAGCGACTTCAAGCGGTTCTTTGCCCATGTCTAAGCCAGTCACTTGTGCACCTTCTCGCGCCATGCTTTCGGCTAAAATTCCGCCACCACATCCAACATCGAGCACCTTCTTGCCAAATAGGCCGTTGGCATTGACCAACACATAGTTCAATCTTAACGGGTTAATTTGATGCAGTGGCTTAAATTCACCATCCAGATCCCACCAGCGTGACGCCATCTCTTCAAACTTTTTAATTTCATTAAGATCAACGTTTTGTGCTTTAGTCATGTTAGATTCGCTCTTGCTGTCAAAATAGGCATCTTTAGTTGTGTGGGGTATTATAACCAGTTGATTATCACAGGCTACAGGTTATCTTTATTTCATTAATTTTTGGCTAAAATTTGGCCATTAATCAGCCGGGTATGGAATGAATGTGCAATTTCTCGGCACTTGATACACAACAAAGGTCACAACCTGATAAAAGGAAAGGGAAAGGGATGCCGAAGTAGTGAATTATGTGTTATATTTTTCGGCCTTGTACGTATCGAATATACGATCAAAAGATAGAGGGATAATGGCTCTATGAGCGATCTAGCTAGAGAGATCACGCCCGTAAACATTGAAGATGAGCTAAGAGGTTCATACCTAGACTACGCGATGTCCGTTATCGTGGGTCGTGCTCTTCCAGATGTGCGTGATGGCCTAAAACCAGTACACCGTCGCGTTCTATTCGCGATGAATGTGCTTGGTAACGATTGGAATAAACCATATAAAAAATCTGCCCGTGTTGTGGGCGATGTGATTGGTAAATATCACCCGCATGGTGATAGTGCTGTATACGATACGATTGTTCGTATGGCGCAGCCGTTCTCATTGCGTTACATGTTGGTCGATGGCCAAGGTAACTTTGGCTCGATCGATGGTGACTCTGCGGCAGCAATGCGTTACACCGAAGTACGCATGTCAAAAATTGCCCACGAACTGCTTGCCGATCTCGACAAAGAAACGGTCGATTATGTACCGAACTATGACGGTACAGAACAGATCCCTGCGGTTCTTCCTACGAAAATTCCTAACCTACTGGTGAATGGCTCATCCGGTATTGCAGTAGGTATGGCAACCAACATTCCACCCCATAACCTAACGGAAGTGGTTGAGGGTTGCTTGGCCTATATAAATAATGAAGACATCACCATTGATGAGTTGATGGACTACATTCCGGGCCCAGATTTCCCAACAGCAGCATTAATCAGTGGCCGCAAAGGAATTATCGACGCTTATAAAACAGGGCGCGGTAAAGTCTACATGCGCTCTAAAGCGGATATCGAAGTCGAGAAGAATGGTAAAGAAACCATTATCGTCAGAGAAATCCCTTATCAAGTGAACAAAGCACGCTTGATTGAAAAAATTGCTGAGTTGGTTAAAGAGAAAAAAGTCGAAGGCATCAGTGCACTGCGTGATGAGTCTGATAAAGACGGCATGCGTATTGTTATCGAATGTAAACGTGATGCGGTTGGTGAAGTAGTTCTGAACAACCTTTACGCTCAAACACAGTTACAAACGACATTCGGCATCAACATGGTTGCGCTGGATAATGGTCAACCTAAGCTATTCAACTTGAAAGAAATGTTGAAATGCTTTGTTGATCACCGCCGTGAAGTGGTGACGCGTCGTACTATTTTTGAACTGCGTAAAGCTCGTGATCGTGCCCACATTCTAGAAGCACTGGCTCTCGCGTTAGCCAACATTGATGAAATCATCGAATTGATTCGCCGCGCAGCAACGCCAGCAGAAGCAAAAGAAGGCTTGATTGCTCGTGGTTGGGATCTTGGCAACGTAGCGTCAATGCTTGAACGTGCTGGGACCGATGCCGCTCGTCCTGAATGGCTTGAACCAGAATACGGTATCCGTGATGGCAAATATTTCTTAACTGAGCAACAAGCCCAAGCAATTCTTGAACTTCGTCTGCACAGATTGACAGGTTTAGAGCACGAAAAAATTCTTGATGAGTACAAAGCTCTTCTGGAAGAAATCGCTGAACTGATGCATATCCTTGCTAGCACTGAACGTTTGATGGAAGTGATCCGCGAAGAGCTTGAAACTGTTCGTGATGCTTTTGGTGACGCACGACGCACTGAAATTACCGCGGCAACTCACGATATCGACATGGAAGAACTGATTGCTCGTGAAGATGTGGTCGTTACACTTTCTCATGCAGGTTATGTGAAATACCAGATCCTCAGCGATTACGAAGCACAACGCCGTGGTGGTAAAGGTAAGAGCGCGACGAAGATGAAAGAAGAAGACTACATTGAGCGTCTTCTTGTGGCGAATACTCATGACCATATTCTTTGCTTCTCGACTCGTGGTAAGACATACCGTTTGAAAGTCTATCAATTACCGCTAGCGAGCCGTACAGCGCGTGGTAAACCTATCGTTAACATTCTTCCTCTGGAAGAAGGGGAACGTATTACTGCGATTTTGCCAGTCACTGAGTTTAGTGATGATAAGTTTATCTTTATGGCGACCGGTGACGGTACAGTGAAGAAAACATCACTTTCAAGCTTTGCCAACGTGCGTTCTAACGGTTTGATCGCGGTTAACTTGCGTGAAGATGACTCTTTGATTGGTGTGGACATTACCGATGGCAACAGTGAAATTATGCTGTTTTCTAAATTTGGTAAAGTGGTTCGCTTTAAAGAATCAGAAGAAACACCAGTATTGGATGAAAACGGTCAGCCTGTTCTTGATGAACATGGCCAGCCAGAAATTAAGTTCAAAGGTGTTCGCGCCATGGGACGCACAGCGTCCGGTGTTCGTGGTATGAAGCTAGCAGAAGGCGACCAAGTGGTATCGCTGATTGTTCCTTCAAATGACGGCGACATCTTAACAGTGACACAAAACGGCTATGGTAAACGTACAACCTTAGGGGAATACCCAACTAAAGGTCGTGCAACTCAAGGCGTTGTTTCAATCAAGGTGTCTGAGCGTAATGGTCAAGTTGTCGGCGCAGTGCAAACTGAAGAAGGCGATGAGTTCATGATGATCACCGATGCCGGTACGCTCGTTCGTACTCGCGTCGCGGAAGTGAGCCAAGTGGGACGCAATACTCAAGGTGTGACCTTGATTCGCACCGCTGAAGATGAAAACGTCGTAGGTTTACAACGTATTGAAGAAATTGAAGATGTTGAGTTACCAGAAGGTGAGGAATTGCCAGAAGGTGAAGCGAGCGTTGCAATTTTAGAAGTACAAAGTGACGCAGAAGAGGCTGACTCTGAACCGAGCAGCGATTCTGAAGACGAGTAATCGTTTCACATATCCACCTTTATTCTAAGGTGATAAAGAATAAAAGCCGGAGCATTGATTGCTTCGGCTTTTTACTTCTAGCGAGCAGCCCATCTAACAAGTGAAGGATTTCCATTCAGCGTTGAAATCGTGGTGGTCTTTTTGAAAAGATCATCTGTGCCACAAATACGGCTGACTCCACATCTCTCATTCAACCTAAAATTGCCTATACTTAGCTATTGAGTTAACGTCATAAAAGTCATTAATTTAATTTCTAGAAAAGATAACTTTTTAATAAATAAGAAACCATTCATTGGTTAAGATCTGTCCCCATAACATAATGGCGCTACAACTAAAAAGGATATAAAAGATGTTTGCTAATCGGTTTACCTTACAATCGCGATTAATTTTTGCGGTGTTATTACCTTGCGTTGCGTTGATTATTGTTGGAATGGCGAGCTTCAATAGCATGTCGACGATTCAACGACAGGCAGAACAGCTCTATCTCAATACGGCCGCGCCAATGCGTTCAATGGCTGAAGTTGCCTCTCGAATTCCCCGTATGCGGGTTGGTATCGATATGATGTTACTTCAAGAGACGTCGTTAAGAGATAAAAAGGGTGTCCTCACACGCGTGAAAGAGACACGTGACGAAGATATCCCTGAAATGAGGCAGTCTGTCGAGCACGCAGTTCAGTCACAAGTGGATCCAGAACAGCGTAGACAAGTTCAGCAGCTGTTGACTGACTTTGAAAAAATGGTCAGTACTCAGCTTAATCCTATGTTGGCGGCATTTGAAAAGGGCGATCTAGATACGGCGCGCAACATATACCGAGATCAATACGCGGTTACCTATGGTGAACTGCGTAAAAAAGCCAATGTGATCCTCGATTCGCTACTAGAGCAGGCCAAACAGCAGAACGTCAATAGCCAAAAGAGTTATGCCCAAGGGCAAAATCACATGTTTATCATTATTGGTATTGGCGTGCTAATTTCGTTTGTCACTTCATTCTTTATTGTTATCGGCCTAAAAACGCGAGTGGCCAGCCTACAAAAATCGATTGCTTTGGCAGCTGAAAACATGGCGCTAGATGCTCGTATTGATTTAGGTGGTCAAGATGAGTTATCGAAAATTAGCGACAGTTTTAACGACTTCATTGAGAAAGTACATGTAGCGATCAAGCAAGTGGCTTCGAGTTCTTATGAATTAGCGAATACGGCTAACCAAGTTTCAGCTCGGGCACTATTAACCAAAAACAACTGCACTTCGCAACGTGATAGAACAGTTCAAGTGGCCACTGCCATTCATGAACTAGGTGCAACGGTAGGCGAAATTGCAAACAACGCAGCTCAAGCTGCTGACGTTGCGAAACAGGCCACTCATCAGGCGGAAAATGGCACCACTGTAGTAGAGAAAGCACAAGTGCAAATTGCAGATTTGATCACTGAATTAGAGCAAGCTGCACAAGTCGTAGGCTCTTTGGCTGGTCAAGTGGTTAACATCAGCTCGATACTTGAGACTATTCGTAGCATTTCCGAGCAAACGAACTTACTTGCATTGAACGCAGCGATTGAGGCGGCGCGAGCGGGAGAGCAAGGTCGAGGTTTTGCGGTCGTTGCCGATGAGGTGCGAAATTTAGCAAGCCGTTCTGCTGCATCAACCGAAGAAATTCAAAGAGTCATTAATAACTTACAGGAAGAATCGAAACGGGCGGTTGGGGCAATGTCCCAGGGCCGAGAGCAGAGTTTGTTGGTGGTTGAACAAGCTGAAAATGCCAATAGTTCGCTAAAACAGATCCGCGTTTATATAGAGAATATTAGTGATCAGAACATTCAAGTGGCGACGGCAACGGAAGAGCAATCAAGTGTGGTCAGTGAAATCAACCGCACCGTTGAAGATATTAATCATCTCACCATGGAAACAACAACAGTAGCTGAGGAGCTCACTGTCAGTAGCGAACATTTGAAAAAAGTTTCTAAGCAACTCGATAGCCTAGTGAATAATTTTAAATTGTAATTTTGATACTTTAGGCTTAGATATTAGAAATGTGATAACTATTCCATAACTTAACACGACATAAGACATGTCTATGAAAAATGGTATTATTTTTGAGAATTTTAGTATTTTTATAGGAATCGGTTGTGGACCCTGTGATATCGCAATTAAAGAAGGATTTTTATGCGCAGATTCGCTCTCTCAAAGACGGTCCGACATCTGAATCTCAAACGACCTTAGCACTGCTCACAGAAGAAGAGTTGCAACAACTTGAACAAATGTGGGTTGAACTGGCGGTTTGGAAGCAGTCGCAGAATATCTAACTGCCCACAAATCGATTAGCGCAAATTTTCGTAATAATCCCAAATAAAAAGCCAGCAGAACAGATGCTGGCTTTTTTGTTTATCACGTCGGCTGTTAATTATACGCGCGTGCGACACGTCCAAGTGATGACAGTTGATAATGTTCAGCGTATGCGGGGATGAAGATTGAGTGACCTTTTTTCACGGTTAGAGACTCACCATTGTCATGGGTTAAGGTCGCATCAGCATCAATGGCAAAGATAATTTCGGCACTGTTGATTTTCACGTTAACTTGCGCGGCATTGAGGTAAATCGCAAACTTAAAATCGCGGACTGGGACAGGGAACAGTAATGCTCCATTTTCTTCGATTGGTTTCAATAACAGGCTTGAAGCGGGTTTTTCTTCAAATAGCGTGCATGATGCGAGCTCTTCAATATCCATGTGTTTGGGTGTTAGGCCAGCGCGCAATACGTTGTCTGAATTGGCCATGATTTCAAGCCCGGTACCTTTCAAGTAGGCGTGTGGCGTTCTGGCGTCTAAAAACATGGCCTCACCCGGAGCTAAAGTGAGTACATTGAGCATTAATGGAGAAAATAGACCGATATCACCGGGGTACTGTTGTGCCAGCTCTAAAATGAGCCCAAAAAGATCATCACCTGAATGATGATGGGCATACGCTAATAATGCATTCACCGTATGTTCTTTTTGCTCGCCAGTTAATGATAGCAATGCACTAAAAAAGGTTTTTAAACCTTGTGATGTTGGGTTGTGTGCAAAAGCATCGACTAGGGTTGAAATCGCATTGATATTCAGCGTTTGAAATTGTTCAACAATCTCTGTGATTGGGCGAAACCCATTCATCGCTTGATAAGGGGTAAGGGCGTAAACCAATTCCGGCTTGTGGTTAGGATCTTTATAGTTGCGATGTCCGGCATTGAGTGGGATCCCCGCTTGGTTTTCTTTCTCAAAACCAATTTCCGCTTCTTGCTTACTTGGGTGAACTTGAATCGAAAGGGCGTTCGCTGCGGCAAGTACTTTGAAAAGATAAGGTAACTCACCAAAGGTTGTTGCAGTAGCAGCAGAAAGAAACGCTGTTTTATCTTGGTTGATCATCTCAAGCAACGAAACAGGTTCTCCATTCACATGAATTTGTGAGCATCCATTTGGGTGTGCTCCCATCCAAATTTCTGCTTGTGGAGCGTTGGTTGGGTTAGCAATATCAAACAAGTGCTGAATCGAAGTCGTGCTTCCCCACGCATAGTTTTGGATGACATTGTCCATCAAAAAGAAAGGTTGTTTGTTATTGGTCATAGTACATCTCACAAAAAATCAAAATAAAAACAAAGTAGCAGTACACAGAGTAAGAGAAATAAAAAACTCCCGAGTTAAAGCGGGAGTACAACATAAAGTCAGAAGCTCAGCGTTGATGAACATTAAGCACTCTCGGGGGAGAGTGCTTGATCATTAAGCCGTTGCTTGTTGTAATTTCGCTTGGCGCATTTTTTTCAGAGTGATACAAACAACACCTGTCACTACAGCACCGGTTGCCATGCAAAGCAAAGCTAGCAAAGGCTTATTCATGGCACCGAGCAATGCTACTACAGGACCGCCGTGGGCAACACTGTTTGTAATGCCAAAAGTGAACGCCATAACCGCTGCAACCATCGACCCCAAGATGTTTGCTGGAATGACTGACATCGGATCTTGCGCGGCAAATGGAATGGCTCCTTCAGAAATACCAACCAAGCCCATTGCACCGGAAGCTTTACCTGCTTCAATTTCAGAGGCTTCAAACAAGTTCAGTTTACGGCCCAGTACGGTCGCTAAAGCCATACCAAGTGGCGCGACTGGAATGGCACACGCCATTGCACCCATAAATTGAGTTTGACCGCTGGCAATCATACCAACAGAGAAGAGGAATGCCACTTTGTTAAATGGGCCACCCATATCAAAGCCAGCCATGCCGCCGAGCACAATACCGAGCAGTATCACGTTACCTGAGCTCATGCTCGTAAGTAGTGCGGTTAAGCCATCCATCAAGCTTGCAATCGGCGCGCCGATAACAAAAATAAAGAGCCCAGAGATAAAGAGCGAGCCTGCGATGGGTGCAATCATGATTGGCACAAGTGGTTGAATAAACTTGTGAAAATGGATGCTTGTTAACCATTTGATGAAATAACCGACTAAAAGGCCAGCAATAATGGCACCGATAAAACCTGTACCGGCATCTGCGCCGTAGAATGACCCGTTGTTAGCGATCCAACCACCAATTAAGCCAGGAGTCAGAGCGGGGCGATCGGCGATCGCATACGCGATGTAACCTGCAAGAATGGGGATCATCAATGTAAAAGCAACCACACCGACGTTCAGCACTTGGTTCCACATACTGCCGTCAGGAATGGCCATACCAGCTTCGGTTGGCTCGCCGCCAATAGCGAGTGCTAAAGCAATCAACAAACCGCCAGTAACAACGAATGGGATCATATGCGATACACCATTCATCAAATAGCGGTATAAATCGGAGCGAGCTTGCGCCGCTTTGCCTTTTCCACCTAAAGTCTTGGTACTGGCATCGGCTTGATATTTTGGTGCGCTGAGGGCTTTTTCAATCAACCCTTTTGCATCACGAATCGGCGCTTTAACGCCCGTTTCAATCAGTTTTTTACCCGCAAAGCGCACCATGTCAACTTGCTTGTCACAAGCCACGATGATCGCATCAGCTTTGGCTATCTCTTCATCCGTTGGGCTGTTTTTCACCCCAATCGAACCGTTGGTTTCGACTTTAATTTGATAACCCATCGCGGCGGCCCCTTTTTCCAGCGCTTCAGCGGCAAGATAAGTGTGTGCGACACCGGCTGGGCAGCCCGTTACGCCAATCAAAAAGCCTTTATTGGCTTCAACATCGGTTGTTTTTTCGGTTTTTTGTAGCAACAAATCTAGCGCTGCTTGCTCTGTTTTTGCGTCTAAGAAACGTTGGATGAACCCTTCTTCAATAAGCTTGGAAGAGAGCTCTGCCAGCACTTCAATATGATGATTTGAACCACCATCAGGCGAGGCTATCATGAAAAATAATTTAGAAGGCAAGCCATCTTCCGCGCCATATTCGATACCGCTTTTGCTGATGCCTATCACAACTGCAGGCGAGATAACGGCGGAACTTTTGGCATGAGGCAGCGCGACACCATCTTCAAATCCAGTGTTACCAAGCTCTTCACGAGCATAGATATCGGCTAAAAACTGCGATTTATCGCTGATGCGTCCTTGTTCTAACAGTACATCGACCAGCTCTGAGAAAACGCCATCTTTTGATGTTGCTTTCAAATCAAGCCGGATCAAGTTCTCATTAATGAGTTGAGTGATCATGTTTCGTCCCCTATATGGTTTTTATCCCCTTCGCACGTAGAACTGAGCCATGTTGGCTGCAACTTCAAACTGTTTGGGGATATTGTTATTGCGCACCGCGCTTTTTGTTGGAGATATTGTGAGCGCCTCGGGTGAACAGTGGTAGTGTACGAAACTGGCATTTACTGGATTATTGTAACCTGTGGCTGCAAACGTGATCAGGCTCTTATTTTGGTTTTAGGGTGATAATTTGAATTTATGATTAATTTTTTATTTTAATTCAATTAGATAAATTGATTGTTTTGCTTTTTCGATCGGAGTTATCGAATGCGTAATGATTGGTGATTCATGAGGTATTGGATTATAGTTGCCTCGTTTATTGATGGGTATAGGGTGAATTTTGTGATCCCAGTATTTAAAAATGTGATTGAAGTGCTGCTCTCGGAGCGAGAAAGTTTTAATCGAATATGGTTTGCTGGGGACAAAATAACGCCGCCAGCGTTCAGTTACCAAGTCAATTTCCCTCGTCTAGAATTGGTTTTAAGCGGCGTGTATAGCAACGAAATCGAAGAGATTGAACACGGTATCAGTAAGGTCAACATCTTATCTGGTGATGCGCTTTATATACCTCCGAACTGCTGGAATAAACCTGATTGGCAAGAGAGCTGTTCGGTCTTGAGTTTGCTATTTGGCCGTCGTCAAATGGGGTTTAGTTTGGTCAGTAAACACAAAGGCGAGAGTGGTTTTTATGATGTTCAGAAACACAGTATTCCAACGCGTACTGGGCACGCGATTGATCACATGCTCGAAGGGCTAAATGCATTAGCACGTGAGCCTCAGAAAAGCCCAATGGACGAACATTTGTTGTTGGCTCTGTTGAGTTACAGCGCCACAATGCTTGATCAACCGACCGCTTCTCCTAAAAAGCGCAGTGAAGATTTATATCAAGGCATCTGCATCTATATCCAAGAAAATTTTCATCGCACTATTTGCCGTGACAGCATCGCACAGCGGTTTAACATTTCCGCCAACCATTTATCGCGCATGTTTCGCCAACAAGGACACATGACTCTTGCTGATTACATCACTTGGGTAAGAATTGAACGGGCAAAATTTATGTTGAAGAAATACACCTTTCGTTTAGCCGAAGTGGCCACGCGCTGTGGATTTCAAGATGTGAATTATTTTTTCCGCGTATTTAAAAGCAAAGCGGGTATGACTCCATCTGAATATCGAACTCTGTCGCAATAAAGCTATTCATTTTGTATTGGGTCGCACGGCTTAGCCATCACGTGCAGCAAAATGGCTTTAAGGGTTTCTTCTCTTTTTGCCGTAAGTAGCCATTGACGATGTTCCTCTTCCAGCAACCAACGAGTTAACTGCGTGACCGGTTTAATCACGGTTCGCGGCGCTGATGTCGGCAGTAATAAGGTGATGATCAGCGACACATCGCCGGATTTTTCTGACCATGATAGCGGGTTTGCTAACCAGTGAACCGCCAGTGTTGGCTGGGCAACTCGTGCGTGAATGATATGGGGTAGCGCTATTCCACGGCCAATAATGGTCGGGGAGATGGCTTCTCTTTTTTCCAGCGCATGCAAAATATCATGGCAATGTGCGGGCATGATCTGCTTAGCAATCGTGTCGAGTGCTTCTGATTTGCTAAGCTCAGGGCCTAATGTGGCGTAATGCCACTGTAGCGAAAAGGGCAGTTTAAAAGCAGAGTGGGTGGCAAACGCCAATTCCGCTTTGGCATTTTGTTTGTGTGATGTTGAAATAAGCAGTGTGTGCTCGCGCAAATACTCTGTCATCACCATGCAGGCCAACTCGGCGTCGAGCCCTTCAATGGCAATTTGGCATACATCTCCCGGGTTTGAACCAAGGCTTAACACTTGCAGTGTATGGTTGAGCATTGCCTTGTTGTCACGCGTGATGTTAAACAGCACCACCACCGAGCGAAAATGGCGGTTGAGATCTTTCAATTCATTTAATTGCCAGCTGACTAGACCGCCTGCTTTTAAAACAAACGTGATGCGCGTTGTGATCATCGGCGGTTACAAATGACGATCTAAAACAGATTGAACGTTCGTTAACACTTCTTCAATGGACACCTGAACCGTTTTGCAACCAACAAAACGTTCACGCTGTTCAATGTCGATATCTGAAGCGATGAGGATCAGATCCGCGTTGACAATATCTGCCACTGTCAGTGGGTTCTCGACACCCATTGCACCTTGGGTTTCGACTTTGATTGAGATATTACGCTTATTCGCTTCTTTTTTGAGTGCGTCTGCGGCCATATAGGTGTGCGCGATGCCTGTTGGACAAGCGGTTACTGCGATAATTTTCATAACGAAAGATAATAGAGAAATGATGAGTGAGTATAAGGAGGATGAAAGCGTGACTCAACCGAAGTTTACGCTAAGCCAGTACCCTAATGGCTGTAGCACTCGGGCTACTCGGCTTTGCACATAAACTTTGCACTGGCCGTAGAATAGGGAAGCCCATCATAAAAAATGGTGCTGCACAGATAGTAAATGTGACGTTTTTGTTTGATAAGATGCGCTTCGACTTGTAATGATACATTCAGTGGAATAGGGTGCAGATAACGTACGTTTAGCTCTGCCGTCATCGCATAAATGCACTGTGCAAACAGACAATGCGTCATGGCAGCGTCATGTAAGGTGCTGATAAGTCCACCCTGCATGACCCCTTGATAGCCTTGCATCTTTTCTGTTGCTACAATCTGTGCGCATACGCTCCCCGTTTCTGTTTGGTTAAATTGCAGTGTGTGCGTTTCAGAAAAGAACGGGGCACAACACACCGCGCAGTGGCAATGTTGTAGGGGAGGCTGAATGTTCATAAGTTCACCAAACTGTTTTTAAATGATTAGGAGAAGAAAATGGCAAGACCCAAAAAAATTCGTCGTGTTTGTGGTCAAGCGGCGTATGCATGCTTCAAACCCAACGGTGTCAAATTATCTGAATTGAACACAGTAGATTTACTGCCAGAAGAACTTGAAGCGCTGCGTTTGGCTGATAAAGAGGGGCTTAGTCAATTGCAAGCGGCCACGCAGATGGGCATATCGCGACAAACCTTTGGTAATATCGTTAACCAAGCAAGAGCGAAAGTCGCGACTTGCTTGGTGGAAGGTCATGCGTTGATGTTGGTTGAGCGCTAACGCTCGTGATCAGGTTCTTGAATTTGATACAACACCTTCTGATGCTCATCACAAACGTCTACGCAGTTACATTCTCTTTCAATATCGATATTTGCTAATCCACCACAACTGCCTTGCAGCGAGCGGCGGCGAAACAAAACACCGATCGCCATCAAGACAATAATGCCAATGAAAAACGCAAAGGTTATAACATAAGTCATTATTTTCCCTCGACAATCGCTTTTACTTTCAGCACTTTCTTCAACGCTTCTATGGTAGTTGGTGACAGCATTCTGGGTGCCAGTTTGTTATGTTTACCCACTTTCTTCGATCCACATTGACTAGCACAACGTTTCTTCGATTTATTGGCTGAAGGCTTGCCAAAAGAGACGTCGGTGACGGGCAGAAGATGGTTTGGATGAAGTGATGTTAATTGGCTGCCTCTTGGTGCGTAATATACCTCAATCTTCTTTTCTAAAATTGCTGCTAACATATTTTGTCCGATATTGCGGACGATAACAGCGTCCACTCTATTCTCTCTTAGCAGTGCAAGTAGCTGTTTTTTGTGGCCACAACTGCCCTCGGTTTTAGTAACGTCAATACGTTGGCTAGTGGCGGTGGTATCGTCCACAATCATCAATTGAGGCGCTTTGGCAAAGTGATTAAAAGGCGAGTTTTGATCACAAGGGATGGCATAAATCATCATGGCTCCTAAAGTTTATCGGGTTCTTGTATTTAAAATACACCTTATTATTGGCATATGCCAATAATAAAAATGACAATTTAAGAGTTCATTAATTAAAAGTCGTGGTGCTGTTTGGTAAATCGAGACCCGATATGGCGTAAAAATACGCGAATAAATTGCAGGCGTATGTAACAAGCCTCACCTACACTTTGTGAGCGGTCAAATGAAAATTAAATCTATTGCATATTGGAAACTCGCAAGTGTAAACGTTAACACTTGGTGTTTTGAGAGGTATGATCTCTTTCGTGGTGGATCGCACTTTTAAAAAGAGAAATAGGTCTCGATGTTACATTGCGTTACGTATGATTACTTAGTTTTGCAATAGTTATCAAACTATTCACAAGAAACTGCATGAAAATGCGATTTCAAAACTGAAATTTTAACTGGTTCACATTAATTGTTTGTTTTACTACTATACTTTGAAAGGTAAACGTTTTCACTGCTGTTTCTCAGAGTTAACGTTTCTCCCCCTACACAACGTAATAACAACACTAACAAATAGGACTTGTTCAATGAGAAAGTTAACTACTTTAGCCATGCTTGCGGCTGGTATGAGTTTCGGCACTCAAGTCATGGCTGACACAACGATCGGTGTGACCGTTTATAAGTACGATGATAACTTTATGTCAGTTGTTCGCCAAGCGATTGAAAAACAGGCAAATAATGACGGCAACACCAAGGTTCTGATGAATGACTCACAAAACAGCCAATCAATGCAAAATGACCAAGTGGATGTCATGTTGGCTCGTGGCGTGAAAGCACTGGCGATCAACCTTGTCGACCCTGCAGCTGCACCAAGTATTATTCAAAAAGCGAAAATGGATGATGTTCCTATCGTTTTTTACAACAAAGAACCGAGTGCTAAAGCGCTCGCTTCATATGACAAAGCCTATTATGTGGGTACAGATTCAAAAGAGTCGGGCATCATCCAAGGCGATCTCATTGCGCAACACTGGAAAGCCAATCCTGCTTGGGATAAAAACGGTGACGGTGTACTGCAATATGTAATGCTGAAAGGCGAACCAGGTCACCCAGATGCGGAAGCTCGTACTTCTTATTCTGTGAAAACCATTAACGAAAATGGCATCAAAACAGAAGAGCTACACATGGATACTGGTATGTGGGATACCGCCATGGCAAAAGATAAAATGGATGCTTGGTTATCTGGCCCCAACGGCAGCAAAATCGAAGTCGTGATTGCCAATAATGATGGTATGGCGATGGGTGCGATTGAAGCGTTACGTGGTGCGGGTGCGAAAGTACCAGTATTCGGTGTTGATGCGTTAGCAGAAGCATTAGCATTAGTTAAATCTGGCGACATGGCAGGCACTGTGCTTAATGATGCAGATTCACAAGCGAAAGCGACATTTGAACTTGCACGTAATTTAGCCAACGGCAAAGCTGCAACCGAAGGCACTCAATGGGAAATGGCCAATAAGATTGTTCGTGTTCCTTATGTTGGTGTGGATAAATCGACACTCGAGTAACCTAAAGTTCAAGGGGGAAGTCATTCCCCCTTTACTCCCTAACTTATAGGGTGTTTATACAATCAATAATAAATAATTGCTGATTAAATTTTATTTAATATTGAATGGTATTAATCAAAGAATAAATAAGTGATGCCATGGTAAATCAAGAGCATGAATTTCTGTTAGAAATGACAGGGGTGAGTAAAGAGTTTCCCGGGGTTAAGGCATTAGATAAAGTTAATTTGAAAGTTCGACCACACTCTATTCATGCGTTAATGGGAGAGAATGGTGCAGGTAAGTCGACGCTATTAAAATGCCTTTTTGGAATTTATGAAAAAAACGAAGGTGATATTATATTTTTAGGCGAACATGTGAATTTTCAATCGTCTAAGCAAGCTTTGGAAGCGGGTGTTTCCATGGTCCACCAAGAGCTTAACCAAGTATTACAATGTTCTGTAATGGATAATATTTGGCTAGGGCGTTACCCAAAGAAAGGACTCTTTGTCGATCACGATAAAATGTATCGCGATACCAAAGAGATCTTTGATGAACTCGATATTGATATAGACCCGAAAATTAAAGTGGCTAAATTATCGGTATCACAAAGGCAGATGGTCGAAATAGCGAAAGCGTTTTCTTACAACGCGCGCATTGTGATCATGGATGAACCCACGTCCTCTTTGACTGAAAAAGAGGTATCGCATCTTTTTACTATCATTAACAAGTTGAAAGAAAAAGGCTGTGGCGTGGTGTACATCTCTCACAAAATGGAAGAAATATTTACTATTTGTGATGAGATAACCATCTTGCGTGATGGGCAATGGGTTGATACGAGGCCGTTGAAAGGGCTCGATATGGACAAAATCATTTCGATGATGGTTGGCCGTGAATTAACACAGCGCTTTCCCACAAAGACCAATGTGCCAAAAGAAATTATCCTCGAAATCAAAAATTTAACAGCACTGAACCAACCCTCTATTCAGGATATTTCGTTTGATCTCAGAGAAGGTGAAATCTTAGGTGTGGCTGGGCTCGTCGGTTCAAGACGCACTGATATTGTGGAAACCATTTTTGGGGTTCGTGAGCGTAGTAACGGCCACATTATGTTACATGGCCGAGAGATGAAAAACCGTGATGCACATGAAGCGATCAATAGTGGTTTTGCGTTGGTGACAGAAGAGCGTCGTTCAACCGGCATTTACAGTAATTTAGATATTACCTTTAACTCTTTGGTTGCCAATGTGGATGAATACAAAACCAAATTAGGTTTACTGAGTAATAAAAAAATGAGGAGTGATACACAGTGGGTAATTGACTCCATGAGTGTAAAAACACCTTCTCATGAAACATCAATCGGTTCTTTGTCTGGTGGTAATCAGCAGAAAGTCATTATTGGCCGTTGGTTGTTAACTCAGCCAGAAATATTAATGCTTGATGAGCCGACTCGGGGTATTGATGTCGGAGCAAAGTTTGAAATTTATCAATTGATATTGGAATTAGCGAAAAAGAATAAAGGGATTATTATTATCTCTTCCGAAATGCCAGAGTTGTTAGGCATTACCGATAGAATATTGGTGATGAGTAATGGCCGAGCTGCGGGAATCGTTAATACTAAAGACACTTCACAGAATGAAATATTAGAGCTGGCCTCTCGTTACCTCTAGGGAAATTATTATGGATTCAGTTAAAACATTTGCAATGAAGCACCTAAAGGAAGGTGCGATCTATGCGGTTCTATTTATTCTTCTGGCAATTATTATTATTCAGGAGCCATCATTTTTAAGTTTACGCAACTTTAGTAATATATTAACGCAATCTTCAGTGCGCGTTATTATTGCATTGGGTGTGGCGGGGCTGATTGTAACGCAAGGAACCGACCTTTCTGCTGGACGTCAAGTGGGTTTAGCCGCTGTAATTTCGGCAACACTTTTACAATCAATTGATAACGTCAACAAAGTATTCCCCAGCATTGGTGACGTGCCGATTGTGGCTGTGATTCTTTGTGTGTGCGCGATCGGCGCGATCATCGGCTTAGTGAACGGTGTGATTGTTGCTTATTTAAAAGTAACGCCGTTTATCGCCACATTAGGCACCATGATCATCGTCTACGGGATTAACTCTCTCTACTACGATTCGGTGGGTGCATCTCCAATTGCAGGTTTTGATGAGCGTTTCTCTTCATTCACTCAAGGTTTTATTCGATTTGGAGATTTTAGGTTTTCGTACATAACCTTCTACGCCATTGTCGCGATTATCTTTACATGGATTTTGTGGAATAAGACCGTTTTTGGTAAGAACATTTTCGCGGTCGGTGGTAACCCAGAAGCCGCAAAAGTTTCTGGTGTTAATGTGCCATTGACGCTACTGAAAGTGTATGCTTTATCGGGTGTGTTCTATGCGTTTGGCGGTATGTTGGAAGCTGGCCGTATCGGCAGTGCGACCAATAATCTTGGCTTCTTGTACGAGTTGGATGCGATTGCAGCCTGTGTTGTGGGTGGCGTGTCATTTGCTGGCGGTGTCGGAAGCATTGCGGGTGTGGTCACGGGTGTGCTTATCTTCACTGTGATCAACTATGGTATGACCTACATTGGCGTGAGCCCTTACTGGCAGTACATCATTAAAGGCGGCATTATTATTTTCGCTGTCGCGTTGGACTCAATGAAGTACGCGAATAAGAAATAGCCGCCTAAGAGCAAAAATACAATTTTCGACATTTAATCGCCGAAAATTGTCGAAATAAAATAAACAAAGAGCGCCTTTATCGGCGCTCTTTTGCTATTGCCCAGTAGGAAGCGTACGTTTTTCAAAATAGCGCACAATCTCCTCGATCAATATTTTGATACGTGACGGTTGGTGATCACGATTAGGATAGAGCAGATGCAAGTCCGATCCTGTGGCCAAATCGTGTGAACTAAAACTTTGCCGATAATCTTCCAAGAGAAGAACGAGTTTCCCAGCATTGAGGTCGGGTTGAATATCGAGTTGTGATTTGAGTGCAATACCTGCGCCTTCGAGTGCCCACTGGCGAATCACTTCGCCATCATTAGACAAACGTGATGGTTTGATCAGAATATCTTGAACGGCATCTCCTTTAAGAAAAGACCAACGCGTTAATGATTCACTTTTGCGTAGCATACCCAAGCAAGCATGCTGTTTGAGATCCTCTGGGTGCGTCGGTTGACCATGACACGCTAAATATGCGGGTGAGGCACAAAGAACGCGGCGACTTGTTGCTAATTTTCTGGAAACCAATTGACTATCTTTGAGTGTGCCGTAACGCAATACCAAATCAAGTTTTGTTTCATATATCCCTAACACACTGTCACTAAAGGTAATCTGAGGCACAATTTTAGGATGTCTTGCTAAGAGGGAGTCGAGCAGTGGCAGCAAATGTTGTCGCCCGAGATCTTTGGGTGCTGAAATTTTTATATTGCCTTCCAAGTGTGTTTTCTCGGCAAATAGCGAAGACTCGACTTCAGTGATGTTGGCTAAGGTTTGTAAACATAATGGATAGAAACGTTCGCCGGCTTCCGTCAATGCAATTTTACGTGTGGTTCTTTGCAGCAATTTCACGCCATAGTGGCGTTCAAGCTCTGCAGTTTTAGTGTGACTGAAGCGGCGGACATATTGATGGCTTTTGCGGCGGCCGCCAACCCTTGTTGCTCAACAATGGCAACAAAGACCTCCATGTTCAATAATTTGTTCATTAAGATTCTATATCGCAGTTATTGTTAAGTAATCCTAAATACTCTTTTTAATTATAGCTAGATTATTTAGTGATTCTTTTGTTATAGCCTATGGATAACAACCCAATACAGAGCGATTGAATGATGAGTAGCTTATTTTCCCCGACACAAATCGGTCCACTTTCTTTGAATAACCGGCTGGTAATGGCTCCGATGACGCGGGATCGGACAAGTCAACCGGGTAATGTTCCCAACGACATCATGGCGCAATATTATGCTCAGCGAGCGAGTGCTGGTCTGATTATTACTGAAGCAACACAAATATCAGACGATAGCCAAGGATACTCATTTACTCCTGGCATATACACGCCAGAACAAATTGTGGCTTGGCAGCAGGTCACTCAAGCCGTGCATGACCGCGGAGGAAAAATAGTGAATCAGCTATGGCATGTAGGGCGAGTATCGCATCCTGTTTTTCAACAAGGTCAAAAGCCGATGGCTCCCTCAGCTATTGCTCCAGTCGATACCAAAGTCTGGATTGCACAGCCGGGGAGTGCCGGTGAGATGATGGAATGCGTTGAACCAAGAGCAATGACATTGCAAGAGATTAACCAAGTGGTACGCGATTTTGCTAATGCTGCACACAATGCGATTGCGGCTGGCTTTGATGGCGTCGAAATTCATGGTGGTAATGGCTATTTGATCGATCAGTTTTTGCGAACCAATTCGAATCATCGCACTGATCAATATGGTGGTAGCAGAGAAAACCGCTTACGTTTTCTTATGGAAGTTGTGAGTGCAATCATTGATAAGGTTGGCGCTGACAAAGTTGGAGTTCGCTTGGCGCCTTACATCACATTTAAAGATATGAACTGCCCAGATATCGTCCCAACGATTTTACAAGCGGCGGAGCAATTACAGAAACTCGGTATTGCGTATCTGCATTTGTCAGAAGCTGATTGGGATGATGCTCCACAAATCCCTGAAGATTTTCGCCGACATTTACGTGAGCTGTTCACCAATACCATTATTGTTGCAGGCCGATATGACGTTGAGCGAGCAAACCAAATCTTGGAAAATGGCTACGCTGACTTAGTCGCATTTGGGCGTCCCTTTATTGCGAATCCAGACTTAGTCGAGCGTTTGAAAATGAACCGTACATTATCGGCATTTGATCCAAGTTGCTTATTTGGTGGAGGTACTAAGGGATATACAGATTATCCAAACCATTCCTAAATCGACATAGCCAGCAGTCGTTTGTTTTATGATTCTGCTGGCTTTTTTACAACTGGTTGGCCGTTATAAAACAATGAGCCATTAACGCGCGCCAAAATGATACGCTAAAAGTAATAAGGCCACAGAATAAACATCCATGTGAATGCTGAAAATATCAACGCGATCAGTACGGCAGCTGAACCGATGTCTTTGGCGCGGCCACTGAGTTCGTGCCATTCGCTACCGACGCGGTCAACCACGGCTTCCACAGCGGAATTCATCAACTCCACAATCACAACTAAGACTAAGCAACCAATCATCATGATTTGCTCAATTTTAGTGACAGGCAAAAAGAAAGTAATGGTAATCAACAAAATTGAAGTGACAGTTTCTTGTCGAATAGCGGCTTCGTTTAGCCACGCGGCTTTCAGCCCTTGTATTGAATAACCTGTGGCATAAAACAGACGCTTTATTCCCGTACGACCTGGTTTCATAAATTGAACAACCTAATAATGAATAATTATGACAATGACAATGAGCATGAGTGAATTAGGTGTAGACGTAAAATAGCCTTCGCCCTGCACCCTCATGTTAAAAAAGAGAATCAATGACGTCAGTTCACAGATTCTCTTAAGTGGCCGAATTTTAAACGCCCACCACGGGTAGTACAAGAGTAAAGCAAGCACCTCCGAACACACTTTTAGCCACCGATACTTGGCCGTTGTGGCGTAAAACGATCTGTTTGACGATGGCCAAGCCTAATCCGAAGCCTGATTGTCGCTCTCCACGTGAGAGATCCGCGCTGTAAAAAGCATCAAAAATGAATGGCCAGTGCTGCGGGTCAATCCCTTCTCCATCATCATGGATATCAATTTGCACTGCTTGACCTGCGTTGATCACGGAGGTTTCAACGGCTATTTTGCTTTTGGCGTATTTCTGAGCATTACCCAATAAATTATCCAGAGCTCTTTTGAGAAGGTATGGATCGACCTGTAAGGTGGCGACTTGTGCTAATGGTAGCAACTGGATCTCGACTACGCTGTTGCTACGCCATTTACCTAGTATCGGTTCGAGCCAGTAATTGAGCTGAATTGTCTGCATATTGAGTTCGTTTTCTGGCCTTTCAACTTTCGCGTAGTAAAGAAGCTCATCGACCATCGTTTCCATCTCTTCGGTATCTTCGATGATACTGGCGACTTTCGCCGCTTGTTTTGGTGTCAGAGATTCATCGGCCAACATTTCTGCTTGCCATTGGATCCGAAAGATAGGGGTGCGTAACTCATGAGCCACGGCATTACTCAGCGCTTTATTGCTGAGCACTAAAGCGGAAATTTTGCTCGCCATGTAGTTAAAGCTTTTGTTTAAAGAGCCGACTTTATCGCCGCTTTTGATGGAGGCGCGAGCGGTTAGATCACCAGCGGCAAAGGCTAAGGTCACTTTTTCCAATTCACGCACTCGCCGACTGATGAACCAGATCAGCAACACACAGTACAGTGCAAAGCCGACGACAAGCAGCAAAAGTGAGAGATTATCTGCGAAGAAAATGGCTTGCCTCAGTGGTGATTCTTCATCGGGTTTAAAGCTGTAAATTGGTGAGGTGGACGTAAGGCGCAACCATAAAAAACGATCATCATCGTAGTAGGTGTAGGCATTGGGGGCGGTAGTAAAGAAAAACGCTCGCACATCTGAGGGTAAGGTCTTTTCAGTATGCGTCTCTATCAGTTGTCGTGTTTTATCGGCATATTCTTTTAGGACATTGAAGGTGCTGGCTTCACCTTCATGCTGATAAATACGAGTGACCAAGTCATGAAATGCTTCAGCTTGATAATCTTCAAGTACGTAATCGTAGTCAGTACCAAGCTGGTAAACGACCAGTTCAATGGTAATGAGTGTCGCTAAAAAAAAGAGCAATAAACCAACAAAAGATTCAACGTAGATACGACGCATACAGGTTTCTTCTAAAATACGTGGTCATTACCACGTGTCTGGTACAAAAAGGTATCCTTTCCCTCGGACCGTAATAATGCGTTTCGGTGTGGAAGAATCATCACCGAGTTTTTTACGCAAAATGACAATCTTGTTATCGACGGTTCTATCAAGCCCATCGTATTCAATCCCGCGTAACGCTTTGGTTAATACATCCCGTGATAGGACTTGATCTGGTGTTGATGCCAGTAGCCACAGCAAGTCGAATTCGCTGTCGGTCATCGCTACGGCCTCACCATTCATTTCACACAGATGTCGAGATTGATTGAGAGACAAGGCCCCAAACTCAAGCACGGTTTTCGCGGTTTGAATTGGTTCGTTGTCGACTCTGCGCAATAGCATACGCATTCTTGCAAGCAAGACGCGTGGTTTAATCGGCTTTGTCACAAAATCATCGGCACCAATTTCCAGTGCTGCAACGTGATCAAAATCGTCATCACTGGCGGTTAGCATCAATATCTTACCGTTGTACATAGGACGGATCTGTCTACAAATTGTCAGCCCATCTTCACCGGGTAGCATTAAATCCAGTAACACGATATCTGGTTGTTGCTCTAAAATGACCGCGCTCGCTTTGGCACCTTCAGCAAGGGCAATGACGCTAATATCTTGACTTTCAAAGTATTCTGTTAACATTTCTCTGAGTTTTAGATCATCTTCAACGATGATTAAAGAGTGTCTATCCGTCATGGAGACTCCTAGATAGGTACGATGAACGACATGACAATCGCTGACATTGGAAAAATTTGAAGTGCATAGTAAAGCAAAGACCCAGCATTTTCGCTAGGTCTTTGTATGGTTGGATGAGTTTCTATTGATACAATTTCTTGTTATTCAACTGCTTTGGTTGGTGAAGAGCGAAGTTTGTTCGCCAGCATCACCACAAGTGGGCTAGTCAACATCACAACTGCAAGCACGGTAAACACGAAAGTGATCGGACGTTCCCACAAGAAGCTTAACTCCCCATCGCTGATCATCAACGCGCGGCGAAGGTTCTCTTCCATTAATCCACCCAAAATAAAGCCAAGCAGCAGTGGTGCCAGCGGGAAGTTGGCTAACCGTAGAGCAATCGCCCCCATCGCGACGATCAACATTACGTAAACATCCATAGTGTTAAACGAAACCAAATAAACACCGGTGATTGAGAAGAACAAAATCATCGGCAGCAATACGGTTCTCGGTACCGCCAATAGCCTTGAAATATAAGGAATAAGCGGCAAGTTAAGGATGATAAGTACAATATTACCGAGATACATTGAGATGATGACAGACCAAAAGACATCAGGGTGATCAACAAATAAACGAGGGCCAGGTTGAATGCCGTAAGAGAGCAGGGCTCCAAGCATGATCGCTGTGGTGCCAGAGCCGGGAATGCCGAGTGTCAACAGCGGAACAAAAGATCCGCTAGAGGCGGCGTTATTGGCTGACTCTGGTGCAACAAGCCCACGCAAAGACCCTTTACCGAACTCTTCTTTTTTATCTTTGGGCGCTAAGCTGCGCTCCATACCATAACTCAAAAATGCGGCGATGGTTGCGCCAGCGCCGGGCAACACGCCAGTGAAAAAACCTAAAATGGAAGCACGAATTGAAACGGGAGCCGCTTCTTTAAATTCTGCCTTGGTGATTTTCATACTGCCCAAGTTGCTGATTTTATTCTGTTCATCTGTACGCGTGTCGTTTTCTGGTTTTAAAATACCCATTAATGTCTCGCCTAAAGCGAATGTCGCCATCGCCAGCAAGAGGAAGCTAAAACCGTCCATTAAATCAGTTAAGCCAAAGGTAAAACGTTCCACACCTACGCCTTTATCAATACCAACGGTAGAGAGCATCAAGCCAAGAACAACCATCATCCATGCTTTAAGGACTTGTCCTTTTCCAGCAAAGGCGGCGACCGCCGATAGACCGAGTAGCATCAACGCAAAATAGTCAGAGGATTGAAAACTCAGTGACACGCTGGCCAGTGCAGGCGCTGCGACCAAGAGCATAATCGCTGACAAGGTTCCGCCTGTAAAAGAGGCGTAAGCGGCGATGGCTAACGCTTTACCAGCTTGGCCTTTTTGCGCCATGGGGTAGCCATCAAACGCGGTGACCACGGTTGCCGAGCATCCGGGAGCATTAATCAAAATGGAGGAAGTGGAGCCGCCAAAAATAGCGCCGTAATAAACGCCGGCCATTAAAATCAAACCTGAAGATGGCTCAAGGCCATAGGTGATCGGGATCATCAACGCGATGGCCGAAATCGGGCCAAGCCCGGGTAACATGCCGATAAAAGTACCGACGAAACAGCCCACAATCACCATGAAGATGTTCATTGGCATCATGGCGGTAGAAAGCCCTTGTAAAATTCCATCTAACATAATCAGTTCCTACCAGAGTGTGAAAATAACGCCGGGCTCAAGGTAAATGTCCAAACCTTGAGTAAGCAGCAGATAAAACGCGATGACAAAGGGAAAAGAAGCACCAAATAACACTGATTTGCGTCTTTCACCCAAAATATAAAAACCAGCGAGTAGAAAGAAACTGGTGGCCAGTACGAAGCCTAAATAGGTTAGGCCAAGTCCGTACAGCGCCATCAACACTAAAAAACCAATCAACAATTTCCAGTTGAAGTGCAATACCGCGCCGCTTTGTTTATCGGGCTGCCCTAACACCAGCATCAACAAAGAGAGGCCAATTCCAGCGTAAGTCAGCAGAGTCGGCAAGGTTTGGGCGTTAAACGGTTCATATTCATCACCGGGAAACATCGGTATTTGAGTCGTTTGATAGCCGTAGCAAAGGCTAAGAACAAGGAAGATCAACGCGCCAACGCGATCGCGGCACAGTAAATATTCTTTGCTGAAAAATTTGGTTGGCAGATCCGACATATCCAACTCCATGGTAAAAATAGGGGAGAAAAGAGCCGTGTAGCAGCGAGTTAATGAATTGATTAACTAAGGGCAAAGGGATAGGTGTATGGAGGTTTTCCTATTCATATTTGCCTGATAAACAAAGGAGTATTAAGCATAACTGCACACGGCAAAAGTGTTGCTAGCGGGGACAAGGCAAGGAACTGTCCCCTTAGCGACCTTACTTCAGGAAACCGAGCTCACGCATCAGATCACCCATCTCTTTCTCTTGGGCTTCTAAGAAGGCGTAAAACTCTTTATCCGCTTGATAGTTATCGATCCAACCATTACGGTCGCGGACGATTTTCCATTCATCGGTGGTGTACATTTTCGCTAATGCTGCGTTCCACTGATCAATCTTCTCTTGGCTGATCCCAGGGGCAGCGAAGAAGCCGCGCCAGTTAGCAAAGACGGTTGGGTTGCCATAGTCAGTTAATGTTGGAATATTCGGGGCAGATTCCAAACGTTTAGGGGCGGTGATCGCCAAAATTTTCACTTGGCCAGACTTGGACATTTCAAGCACTTCACCTAAGCCTGTTGAAAGCAGTTGTGTTTCACCAGAAAGTAGTGCCGCCATGGCTTTGCCACCCGCGTCATAGGCGATGTAGCGAACTTCTTTTGGATCCAACCCTTGCCCTTTGAAAGCGGCTGCGGCGACTAAGTGATCCATACTGCCACGAGCAGAACCGCCAGCGACTTTCACTTTACGCGGGTTGTCTTTGAAATCGGCAACCGCATCTTCCCACGTTTTGTATTTTGAATCGCCCGCAGCAACGATAGCGCCATAATCAGAAACGGTGGCGGCAATCGGTGTTAAATCGCGGAAGGATTGTGGAAAAACACCGGATAAAGAACGAACAACAATCGGTGTAGAGTTGACCATCAAGGTATCTTCTTGGCGGTCTGCGGTTTCAATTAGGTGTGCAATCGCTTTACCACCACCACCACCGGATAAGTTTTGGTAAGACACATTGCCGACAATGTCGGTTTTCATCAGTACATCACCTGTACCACGAGCCGTCATGTCCCAACCACCACCCGCGCCACCGGGTACTAAAATGTGAAGTTTCTCAATATCAGCGGCGAAGCTGCTAATAGAAAAGGTTGCAGCCAGAATGGATGCAGTGAGGGTTGGTTTGAACTGCTTAAACATATTCACGTTCCTTATGTAGGGCGCATCTTCATCTTTACCTTGGAGCGTTTGTGATTGAATGCTACAGGCGGAGATAGGGTGCTTATCATTGTTATCATGACTGCATCAATGATCCAATGCAGATACGTTAAGTTAATAACCTGTTACAGGTTTGTCTCTAATGCGTAGATAAAAACAATATAGGGCATAAAAACGTTTTTGTTCATAAAGTTCACGGCGTTATTTTGCTGCGTTGTGTGACGAGTCTTCGTTAGCGTCTTGTCTCACTATCTACGAGCAGCAATCGGGTGTTATTCATTGCAAATTGCGCAGCTGAGGCGTCATTACCTTGTTGAAGTAAGGTCGTGATACTGGGCAGCAGCAAGAAAAAGATCAAAGGTTCGGGATATTGGGCTTGCCATTGATGGCGCTCATCTAACACATGCCCTTCGAAGTAGACGGTGAGTACCACACTGTCCGATGAAAAGTGCGATCCATGGAACCGCCCTAAAGTATGCGTCGAGCCCCATATTGAACTCAGTGGTCGCTCCGATGTGCTTTTAAGATAGAGATCAACCGCTACACTTTGCGATTGAGAACCTTGCGGTTGAGAATGTCGATGAACCGTTAAACGCTCACCCGAATACTTGCCTTGCTGGAAAGGCAAATAACCTAAGTTGTTCGGTGTTACACGGCCATCGTTTGCACACATTTGAACCGAATCGGGCATTTGCTGGCTGCTGTACAATTCACAAGCAAATTGAGCAACAAGTTGCTGTACTGCGCTTTGCAATAAGCGAGCATCAAATGAGTGTTCTTGCTCAAGGTGTAAATTTAATTCAGGAAAAACAATAGGTAACTGGCTTGTTAGCGCGTTGAGGTCATTGATCGTAACCGATTGATTCTGCTCTATTGCCGTGCGAATAATATTTGGGTTGTCTGCCAATGAAAGATCATCTTCAGAATAGATCGCCTCACTCAGTAGTGGGTAGCTGCGCGGATTTTTCGGTTTACTGTTGTAAGCAATGCATCCAGATAAGAGCAACGAGCAGGCGAGAGCGTAACCAAAAGGAGAGTGCGTGATTCTCTTGCAAAGATTCATAAGTGACGGCCGTGTCATCGGTAATGGGTTGCACTGCTTATTCTATCTGCGAAATCGACACTTTTCTCTTTTCAAGCTCACAGAGTTTTATCTTCTTCTGGTTCAAATTTAATCATTAAGTTTCTTATACATTAGTCTAATGTGTCGACAATTTTATTGATTATCGATGGTTTTATGGTCTATTTTAACAATAAGTTTTAATAATTGTTAACACATATAAGTGTGTGAGTGCTTTGCGTCTCAGCATGAATCCAACCTGTGAGCGATAACAAGATGAATAGTGCACTAACACTAAACAGTACTGATACAAAATCACACGCTGTTGAACGAGAAAAAGAGAACACCAAATCGGAAAACCTTACGGAGTATCTGATTGAGGCGATTGTTGAAGGGCGTATAGCACCGGGCAGCAAGATTTCAGAACCCGAACTCGCCAAACGTTTTCAAGTCAGCCGTGGGCCACTGCGTGAAGCGATAATGCGTGTGGAAGGCTTGGGGTTGATCGAACGTGTTTCACATGTGGGCGCGCGAGTCATTGAGTTGTCACCCGGTAAGTTGGTAGAGCTTTATGCAGTACGCGAAGCGTTAGAGGGTATGGCGGCAAGGTTAGCGGCGCGCAACATTTCGTCCTCTGAATTACAAGGGCTAGAGGCATTATTGTCGACACATTCGAATCATATTGAGCAAGTCGAAGGGGCTTCCTATTTCCATCAACACGGTGATTTTGACTTTCATTACCGCATCATCAAAGCCAGCCGTAATCATAAATTAGTGACTTTATTGTGTGATGAGCTCTATCACTTACTGCGCATGTATCGTTATCAATCACCACGCTCACATTCACGTCCGAAGGAGGCGTTGGATGAGCACAAATACATTCTACAAGCGATCAAAAACGGCGATGAAGAACTGGCTGAGATGTTGATGCGACGCCATATTTCGGGCAGTCGAATCTTGATTGAACAGCAGATAGTAAAAGAGTAAGCCACAGGGCGGCGGGTAGAAAATAATCATGCCTGCAATGAAGCAAACCAAGAACCACGCATAGAGCGGCCTTGAATAAGGGCGATAACCAAGCGACTGATTAGGAGAATCTCATGAGCTTAAGTCAGGGGGCGAAATTTAGACTCGCAGTTCAACAAAATGATCCGCTGCAGATTGTCGGCACGATCAACCCTTATTGCGCAATGATGGCCAAACGTTTAGGCCACCAAGCCATTTATCTGTCGGGTGGTGGCATCGCTAACGCTTCGTATGGTTTGCCCGATTTAGGTATCACCACATTAAATGACGTGCTGGTGGATGTTGAGCGCATCACCAATGCGTGTGATTTGCCTTTGTTGGTGGATATTGATACCGGTTTTGGCGGCGCATTTAGCATTGCTCGCACTATCAAAGCGATGGAGAAAGCGGGCGCTGCTGCCGTGCATATGGAAGATCAAGTTGCGCAGAAACGCTGCGGGCACCGCCCTAATAAAGCGATCGTCAGCCAGCAAGAGATGGTTGATCGCGTAAAAGCCGCGGTAGATGCACGAGTGAACCCAGAGTTTGTGATCATGGCGCGCACCGATGCGTTAGCGGTAGAAGGCATTGATAGCGCCATTGAACGTGCCATTGCTTGCGTGCAGGCCGGAGCCGATATGATTTTCCCCGAAGCGATGACCACTCTTGAGCAGTACGATCGTTTCTCCACCGCGCTAAGCGCAGCTTGTGGTAAGTCAGTGCCGATTTTAGCCAACATTACTGAGTTTGGTCAGACGCCGCTCTACCAATGTACCGAGCTCGCTCAATCGAAAGTGGATATGGTGCTTTATCCATTGAGTGCGTTTCGTGCGATGAATAAAGCGGCTGAGAATGTCTATCGCCATTTATTAGAGCAGGGCAACCAACAAGCTTTGCTCGATAGCATGCAAACCCGTAGCGAGCTGTATGACTATCTCAATTACCACGATTACGAAGATAAGCTCGACGAGCTTTTTTCATCAAAGGAATAATAAAAACAAAGGAAAAGGAGTTCAACATGTCAAACGCACCACTGGGCGGCGCAGGTCTGCGCGGTCAAAGCGCGGGAGTCACCGCTTTATGTACTGTCGGAAAAACTGGGACGGGTTTAACTTATCGAGGTTATGACATCACCGATCTTGCCAACCATGCACAGTTTGAAGAGGTCGCTCATCTGTTATTGATTGGCCATTTACCTAATCAAAGTGAACTTGACCAGTACAAAACCCGCTTAATGGGATTACGAGGTTTACCGCAGCCGTTAAAAGCCGCGCTAGAGCTGCTACCAGCCAGTACACATCCAATGGACGTAATGCGCACCGGCTGTTCAGTTTTAGGCAACCTTGAAACCGAGCACAGTTTTGCTGAGCAGTTGAGTGCGACCGAACGGATGTTGGCACTTTTCCCCGCTATTATCTGTTATTGGTATCGTTTCAGCCACCAAGGCATCCGGATTGACACTGAAGATCAAAGCGAAGCATGTATTGGTGGCTACTTCTTAAAAATGCTGACAGGAAAAGCACCGAGCGAGCTGCATAAGCAGGTGATGCATTGCTCATTGATTCTGTACGCAGAGCACGAGTTTAATGCATCAACGTTTGCCGCGCGCGTCTGTGCTTCTACGCTGTCAGATATTCACTCTTGCGTAACCGGGGCGATTGGCACACTGCGTGGCCCGTTGCATGGTGGAGCCAATGAAGCGGCGATGGCGATGATCGAACGCTGGCAAACACCGGACGAAGCTGAGGCCAATATTCTGCAAATGTTGGCTAATAAAGACAAAATAATGGGTTTTGGTCATGCTATTTATCGTGAAAGTGACCCGCGTAACGCATTGATCAAACGTTGGTCAAAAGCGTTATCTGAAGCGGTGGGTGATACGCATTTGTACGCGGTATCAGAACGTGTTGAAGCGGTGATGAAACGTGAGAAAGGCCTATTTTGTAATGCGGATTTCTTCCACGCTTCGGCCTACCATTTTATGGGTATTCCTACGCCATTATTTACCCCTATTTTTGTGATGAGTCGATTAACCGGCTGGGCCGCTCATGTGTTTGAGCAGCGCGCTAATAACCGAATTATTCGCCCAAGTGCCGATTATGACGGTCCTGAACATCAAGAGTGGATACCAATAGAGCAGCGTTAATGGGATGAAATCAAGCCATGCTCCTTTGGTGTATGGTTTGATGGCAGGTAAAACCTAGCTCGCTAGACGATGTTTTGAATTAGACAATGTTTCGAATAGACAGTTTTATGGGTGGAATTGATGAGTCATCAAACGATCAACAGCCAATACAAAAAAGTATTACCAGCGACCGCGCTGGAGTATTTTGATGCACGACAAGCGGTCAATGATATCCAAGCCGGAGCGTATGATCGGCTGCCTTATACCTCACGAATACTGGCGGAAAACTTAGTCCGCCGCTGTGAGCCGCACACATTGGTTGATTCGCTGAAACAGCTGATTGAGCGTAAGCGCGATCTCGACTTCCCGTGGTATCCGGCGCGTGTGGTGTGCCACGACATTTTAGGACAAACCGCTTTAGTGGACTTGGCGGGGTTAAGAGACGCGATCGCTCAGCAAGGCGGTGATCCATCCAAAGTAAACCCTGTGGTGGAAACGCAACTGATTGTCGATCACTCACTCGCGGTTGAACATGCTGGCTTCGAAGCTGACGCGTTTGAAAAAAACCGTGCGATTGAAGATCGCCGCAATGAAGATCGCTTTCACTTCATCGAATGGTGCAAAACCGCCTTTGAAAATGTCAGCGTTATTCCGGCGGGTAATGGCATCATGCACCAGATTAACTTAGAAAAAATGTCGCCCGTCATCCAAGTGAAAAACGGCTTAGCATTTCCAGATACTTGTGTCGGTACTGACAGCCATACTCCTCATGTCGATTCATTAGGCGTGCTGGCGATTGGCGTCGGTGGGTTAGAAGCCGAAACAGTGATGTTAGGTCGGCCTTCGATGATGCGTCTGCCCGATATTTTCGGCGTTAAACTAACCGGCCAACGCCAAGCGGGGATCACCGCGACCGACATTGTGCTTGCCATTACGGAGTTCTTGCGAAATCAGCGCGTGGTGTCTTGTTATCTGGAGTTTTTCGGAGAAGGCGCTCGCGCATTGACGATTGGCGATCGCGCAACGCTTTCCAATATGACACCTGAATATGGTGCAACCGCAGGCATGTTCTATATTGATGAGCAAACCATCAACTATCTCAAACTCACGGGTCGAGACGCACAGCAAGTAGCCTTGGTTGAACAGTACGCTAAGCAAACCGGCTTATGGGCCGATGATTTGATTGAAGCGCAATACGAACGGGTGCTGGAGTTTGATCTCTCAAGTGTACAGCGCAATTTAGCCGGGCCTTCGAATCCTCATCGCCGTTTGCCGACAAGCGAACTGACCGAGCGCGGTATTGCGGGGGCGTGGCAAACCAAAGAAGGCGAATTACCTGATGGCGCAGTGATCATCGCCGCCATTACTTCGTGCACCAATACCAGTAATCCGCGCAATGTCGTGGCCGCCGCGTTGCTGGCGAAAAAGGCCAATCAATTGGGTTTGGTTCGCAAACCTTGGGTCAAAACCTCTTTTGCACCGGGCTCAAAAGTAGCCAAACTTTATTTAGAGGAAGCCGGTCTGCTGCCTGAGCTAGAACAGCTCGGTTTTGGCATCGTCGCTTATGCATGCACTACCTGTAATGGCATGAGTGGCGCGCTTGATCCTAGGATTGAGCAGCAAATCATTGAACGCGATCTCTATACGACGGCTGTGCTATCAGGTAACCGAAACTTTGATGGCCGCATCCATCCCTATGCGAAGCAGGCTTTTCTTGCCTCTCCGCCATTGGTGGTGGCGTATGCACTTGCGGGTACGATTCGTTTTGATATTGAAAAAGACGCGTTGGGAATAGATTCGCAAGGCAAGCCGATTTACCTCAATGACTTATGGCCAACCGATGAAGAGATCGATGATGTGGTGGCGCGCCATGTTAAGCCCGAACAGTTCAAACAAATCTACATTCAGATGTTTAAATTAGATGAGCACATGGCCAAACAAAAGCCACTTTATGATTGGCGCCCCATGAGCACTTATATCCGTCGCCCGCCTTATTGGGAAGGTGCGTTAGCGGGTGAACGTCGGTTGTCAGCCATGCGACCTTTGGCTATTTTAGGTGACAACATCACTACGGATCATTTATCGCCATCGAACGCAATTTTAGCGACCAGTGCCGCTGGGGAATATTTGCTCAAAATGGGCGTTCCGGAGCAAGATTTTAACTCCTATGCCACGCATCGTGGTGACCATCTGACCGCGCAACGCGCCACTTTTGCTAACCCCAAACTGTTCAATGAGATGGTGCAAGAGGAGGGTAAAGTAAAGCAAGGTTCGTTAGCGCGTATTGAACCTGAAGGCTTGGTTACCCGCATGTGGGAAGTGATAGAGACTTATATGGATCGTAAGCAGCCATTGATCATTATTGCTGGGGCCGATTATGGGCAAGGTTCGTCACGTGATTGGGCGGCGAAAGGTGTACGTTTGGCGGGAGTTGAAGCCATTGTTGCCGAGGGGTTTGAACGGATCCATCGCACGAATTTAGTCGGGATGGGTGTTCTACCACTGCAATTTAAAACGGGAACAGACCGCCACACACTGCAACTCGATGGTACTGAGCTTTATGATGTGGTGGGAGATATTAAGCCAGGCGTCGACTTAAGCTTGGTGATCACTCGTACGCAAGGCGCAAATAAGGGCGAACAGCAGAAGGTTACGGTGACTTGTCGTTTAGACACGGCTGATGAAGTCAGTGTGTATCAGGCTGGTGGCGTATTGCAGCGTTTTGCGCAAGATTTTCTGGCTCAATGACGCTAAGGATAAAGGAGTATCACGTGAGTAACTCATTAAAAATTCCGGCGATGTATATGCGAGGCGGCACCAGTAAGGGCGTGTTTTTTCGGCTTGAAGATTTACCCAAAGAGGCTCAGCAAGCGGGAGAGGCGCGAGATCAACTGCTGTTGCGTGTCATTGGTAGCCCCGATCCTTATGGCAAACAAATTGATGGCATGGGCGGCGCAAGTTCTAGCACCAGCAAAGCCGTGATTCTCTCCAAAAGTGAGCAAGCCGATCACGATGTCGATTATCTATTCGGCCAAGTTTCGATAGACAAAGCGTTCGTAGATTGGAGCGGCAACTGCGGTAACCTTTCTGCGGCAGTAGGGCCATTTGCGATTCACAGCGGTTTTATTGACCCAGAACGGATCCCTAATAACGGTGTAGTGACGGTTCGCGTTTGGCAAGCCAACATTGGCAAAACCATTCTTATTCATGTGCCAATTGAGCAGGGTGAAGTGCAAGAGTGTGGTGATTTCGAACTTGATGGGGTGACTTTTTCCGCCGCCGAAATTGCGGTTGATTTTCTCGATCCTGCCGATGATAGCGGTGTGATGTTCCCAACCGGAAATGTGCTTGACCAACTGCAAATCCCCGGCATGGGAACCTTGAATGCAACGCTCATTAATGCGGGCATTCCGACGATTTTTATCGATGCACACGACATCGGTTATCAAGGTACTGAACTTCAAAAGGCGATCAACAATGATGATCATGCCTTGGCGATGTTTGAAGCGATTCGCGCTTATGGCGCTGTGAAAATGGGTTTGATTGAGCATATTGAACAAGCCCAACTGCGCCAACATACGCCTAAAGTAGCGTTTGTGGCAAAAGCGCAATCCTATTTGTCATCCAGTGGTAAAGCGGTATCGGCGAACGATGTCGATATTGTGGTGCGTGCGCTGTCTATGGGAAAACTGCATCATGCGATGATGGGAACGGCCGCCGTGGCCATCGCTTCAGCGGCCAGTGTCCCGGGAACGTTAGTGAATATGTTGGCGGGCGGTGGAGCAAAAGAATCGGTCACCTTTGGTCATCCATCCGGTACGCTGAAAGTGGGCGCTAAAGCCGTTTTACGAGAGGGTCATTGGGGAATAGAGAAAGCCAGTATGAGCCGCAGCGCGCGGGTGTTAATGGAAGGTTGGGTGCGAGTCCATCGTTAAGCCTCAAATCATGTTAAGGGAAATGTTATGTCGGCATATTTAAAGGAATATCAATGGGCTCAATCTGAACCTGAATCATTTTGGCAGGCTCAAGCTCGGCAGATTGAGTGGTTTGAGTTTCCCCAAACTATCTTACAAAAAGATGAGCATGGCATTGAACGCTGGTTTACCGATGGTGTACTCAATACCTGTTGGTTGGCGCTAGATTTCCATTGTGAACAGGGGCGAGGTGAGCAAACCGCGCTGATTTATGATTCCCCAGTGACCGGAAGAAAGCGTCAATACAGCTATACACAATTACGAGATCAGGTAGCGAAAGTGGCGGGAATGCTGGCAATGCAAGGTGTTGCTAAAGGCGATCGGGTGATCATTTATATGCCAATGATTCCGGAAGCAGTGATGGCGATGCTCGCTTGTGCACGGCTTGGCGCGATTCACTCTGTCGTTTTTGGCGGTTTTGCACCCAATGAATTAGCGGTGCGTATTGAAGATGCTGAACCGAAAGTGATCATGACGGCATCTTGCGGTATCGAAATCAATAAGATTTTACCCTACAAACCCTTAGTTGACCGTGCCATTTTAGACAGCAAATGGAAGCCGGAAAAAGTGGTGGTGTTACAACGCTCGGAGCATGTGGCTGACTTAAACAATGAGCGAGATCTAGAGTGGAATCGAGCCGTTAAAGAAGCGCCGCCACATGATTGTGTGCCGGTTTTGGCGACCGATCCGCTTTATATTCTTTACACATCAGGTACAACAGGCAAACCCAAAGGGGTGGTGCGCGACAACGGTGGTCATGCGGTCGCGATGAAGTACTCCATGTCAACCATCTATAATATGCCTCAACAAGGTGTTTTTTGGGCTGCGTCGGACGTGGGGTGGGTAGTTGGTCACTCTTACATTGTTTATGCGCCGTTGATTCACGGTTGCACCACTATTTTGTATGAAGGTAAACCGGTGCGCACACCCGATCCGGCTGCATTTTGGCGAGTGTGCCAAGAGTATAAGGTGGACGTACTTTTTTCTGCGCCTACCGCCTTTCGCGCCATCAAAAAAGAAGATCCCAATGGCGATCTACTCAAACATTATGATTTATCCACTTTAACCACTATTTTTATGGCCGGAGAGCGTCTTGACCCGCCGACACTTGAATGGGTAGAGCAGCACACTCAAAAGCCAGTAGTTGACCATTGGTGGCAAACCGAAACCGGTTGGGCGATTGCTGGTAATCCGATAGGACTTGAGTCGATGCCAATTAAAGCGGGGTCAGCAACGAAACCGATTCCTGGCTATCAGGTTGAGATTCTCAATGAGCTAGGTGAAGTGATGCCCGCCAATCAACAAGGGTTTGTGGCGTTGAAACGCCCCTTACCACCAAGTTGTTTAGCGACGGTATGGCGTGATCACGAACGATTTGAGTCCGGTTACCTTGCTCAATTTGACGGTTACTATGTTTCTGGTGATGGTGGCTATTTGGATGAAGAAGGTTATCTCTTCATCATGGGGCGAATTGATGATGTGATAAACGTTGCAGGCCATCGTTTATCTACGGGGGAGATGGAAGAAATCGTCGGTGCTCATCCTGCGGTTGCCGAATGTGCTGTAGTCGGAGTGTATGACGAGCTGAAAGGGCAGTTGCCGTTAGGTTTGGTGGTGCTTAAAGATGGCGTTAAGGTGGATGAGCGCGAGTTGGAACAAGAACTTGTTAACAAAGTGCGCAGTGAAATTGGTGCGGTAGCGTGCTTTAAGCATGCGTTAATTGTTGATCGTTTACCCAAAACGCGCTCTGGTAAAATTCTGCGTCGCGTCATTCGACAAATTGCCGATGGCGAAGAGTATGCTGTCCCTTCAACAATTGATGACCCAATGAGCTTGAGTGAGTTAGAAAAAGCGCTCCATCACTAGCGGCTACCCTATAGTTGACGATTAATTGAGGCGCCTCAGATGAATGAGGCGTTTTTATTGCCAATTTGCAATCCGCATTTTATTTGTTTCTCTTAGTTCATCTGTCTTAGTTCTAAGACGAGATTAGCGCTCAATCGACCAAAAACACTACGCATGAAGATATATTTTTTAATCACTATCTTATAGAATCACGGCCAAAGCTTTATTCATTCAGAGCGCGAAATATGTCGTTAGTTATCATAACTCCTGCTTGTGATCGTGATTTACCGCAACTGAATCAGTTGATGTATGACCTTCATCATGAGCATCACCTTGCTTGCCCTGAGCATTTCAAAACAGCAGAAGAGATTGAACAAGAAAAAAGTATTGCTCGTTATTTAGATGATCCGGAATGTTTGGTTTACGTTGCCAAAATAGACAGTCAAATTGTGGGATTTATATCGGGTCACTTTTGCGAGTTAATTTCAAGCGTGAGCAAAGCGGTACCAATGGGCAGTATTGATGAGCTTTACGTTGAGCCACAATATCGTCAGCAGCATATCGCACAGCAGCTGTTTCAAAAAATGGAACAGACATTAAAAGAGTACGGTATTACCCAAGTATTTGTCGAAGTGTGGGATTTTAACCAAGGAGCGCAATCTTTTTATCAACGTTCTGGTTTTTCATCGCATATACATTGGTTAAGAAAGTCAATCGATAGCAAGTAATTCGATAATAATAATCATGGATTTTTAATGTGTTAAAACAGTTTTCATTGTTGAGTGTCTGTTTGCTGTCGTTGTTCTGGTCAAGTGTTGGTGTCGCTCAACAACCCGTAACGCTACCAGATAATATTCGTGGTGCTCTATGCCTAGTTAAAGCCGATCATAAGATCGTGCTCGTTAACGAGGTGATCACCAAGCAGATTTCATTGCCAGGAGGGACGATATCTCCCGGTGAATCTCCAGAATTGGCCGCGCAAAGAGAAACATGGGAAGAAACGGGCCTTGTTGTAACGGTAGGGCGCATGTTGGGGTATACGGATACGGCTGTCGTTTACAGCTGTCGCAGTGATTCCGATGTGATTGCTTTTGAGTCAAAAAATAGCCGTAATGGACATGAGTTGCCTATTTGGTTTGCTCCTCATTATGGTGTCGAGGTTGCTAGCGCAATGCTGATCGATCCGTATCGTATTGATGCAAGTCAGTATCGTTACCCTGAGCAATGGGATCGGATCAAAACCATGTATCAAGAAGCAGATAGTCAACCCGTGATTTATGTAGAGAATCTGGTTTCTGCTGCGCCTCGGTTTCACCAAATCGAATTAGGCTGGATGATGAAATTGCAGAATACGGTCGCGGAATGGCCATATACGCTGAGTTCGTCGATTTATCAAATCGCAGTATGGATCACCAAACTGACGGATCCTTTATTGCTGATAGTTTTGTTTCCAGTGATTGCCTGTTATCTGGGTAAAGAGTCTGTTTATAAGATATTTTTTGTGGTTACCGTGAGTTCATTATTGTCATTGGTGGCTCAGCAAGGATTTGCATTACCAAGACCTCATGCCTATATACCACTGTTGGAACTTTGCCAAAGTTACGGGTACGGTTTTCCAAGTTTACCGATTGCAGTTTGGTTTGGTGTAGGGATATCACTATTGCGAGCTTTTGATCATCTCGATTTCAACCGAATGTTTGTGGGTTTTATCGTGTTGATGGGGCTATTAATGTTGGCCAAATTCTATATTGGGGAAGCCTTCATCAGCGATATGGTGATAGGTGGATTGTTGGGCGCTCTGGTCGCGTGGCATATTGTTCGTTTAGATGAACAATCTTATACCGACGTCAGAACACTGCTGGGTTCGCGTGGGGTATGGTGGGGTTTAACGATCACGGTTGCACTGCTGGCTATGATCTGGCCCTTGCCTAGTTTCACCGCTTGGTTAGCCATTTTGCTGACGGCATCGGCTTTAGTTATGACAAAGAGCACTGAACCACTACACATCACTCTTCAACGAATGTGGCTGCTGATCATTTTGTTATTAGCACTCAATCAAGTGGTATTATTTGGTGCCACGCTCGTTTCATACAGCAGTATTTTCTCTTTAATGGTTGAGACGCTCCGCTTGCCACTACTCATGCTCATCTTTGCATGGTTCATGCGAAAATGCCGTGCTTAACTTGGTTGTTTAGTCAACATCCCGATTAAAGACGCCTCGACTGAGGCGTCTTTAATGCCTATTCGTGAGACTCACCGAGTACAAATTTTTCTATAGCAACTGCCACACCATCGTCGTCGTTACTGAGTGTAATATAGTCCGCTAGCTGCTTAGTTTGTTCCATCGCATTTGCCATTGCAATTCCAAGTCCTGCGTATTGCAGCATGTGATGATCATTTTCAGCATCTCCCATACAAATAATGTGTTTAGCCTCGATCCCCAAGTGCTCGGCAATCGCTTTGACACCGACGCCTTTATTACTTTGTGTGTTTAAGAATTCAAGAAAGAATGGTGCACTTTGTACAATAGTAAACTGCTGATAGAGCTCCGGAGGAAGTTGTTCAATGGCTTTCTGTAGCAAGCTCGGCTCTGCCACAATCATTGCTTTGATGATGGGATGATCATCTTCAAGCTGTTCAAAATCCATTTCCGTGATCGGCAGTCCGTTGATTCTTGCTTCAAGCTCGGTATATTCACTGATTTTAGGCGTGATCAGACCATGAACTTGGCTAAAGGCGTGCGTATTCACGTTAAGTTGGTTAGCAAGGTTAGCGACTAATTTTGCAGAGCGGCCATCGATAATTTTGTGATGAATAATTTCACCACTGCCAATGTTTTGAACCATTGAGCCGTTGTAGTAAAGGACAAAATCCTCATTTGAGTTTAAATGCAGTTCTTGCAACTTATCGCGCATGCCATCAATGGGACGTCCAGACGCCAGCACCACTTTTACGCCTTTTTCACGAGCTTTGGCTATAGCCTGTTTTGTTCTGGCTGTGATCTGTTTTTGGCTATTGAGAAGAGTACCGTCCATATCTAAAGCGATGAGTTTATACATGACTTACCTAAATTAAGTGAAGAAGAAAGCCAGCAGCTTATGCAAGTTGAGATATGATCGCCACTGATTTAGTCAAATTTTTACGCACGTGATGGGTTTAGTTTGACCTAAGGCAAGGCATCTATTAAGGTCAGCGACCTGCATTTTTTGATATTGAGTTAGGCTGAGTTTACGTTGTACAAAATTAATGAAATGTTTGAGACCATTCAAGGTGAAGGCGTGCATACCGGCGTTCCTGCGGTTTTTATTCGTTTGCAAGAATGCCCAGTGGGATGCGCTTGGTGCGATACAAAGCAGACGTGGGATGCAACGCCGCAAGATGAACGCCCAATCAATGACGTGCTAGCCAAAACCCAAGATAGCCCAACTTGGTGCTCAGTCAGTGCAGAAGAGATAGTGTCGCTCTATAAAACACAGGGTTATCATGCTAAACATATTGTAATTACGGGCGGTGAACCATGTATTTATGATCTGCGTCCACTTGCGCAAGCATTTGAGGCAATCGGATGTCACATTCAAATTGAAACCAGCGGCACATTCCCGGTTCAAACCTCGGCAAATACATGGGTGACAGTGTCACCAAAAATTGCAATGAAGGGCAAACTGCCTGTACTCGATTCAGCTCTGTTAAGAGCAAATGAGATCAAGCACCCCGTCGCAACGGCTAAAGATATTGAACAGCTAGATGCGTTATTGCTGCGAGCGCAAGTTCCTGATTCAACAGTGATTGCTTTACAGCCTATTAGTCAGAAAGAGCGGGCAACCCAATTGTGCATTGAAACATGCATTGTGAGGAACTGGCGTTTATCGATTCAAACGCATAAATATTTAAGTATTGCCTGAGGAGAGAAAAATGAAAAAAGCCGTTGTGGTATTTAGTGGTGGCCAAGATTCAACAACCTGTTTGGTTCAGGCATTAAAAGAGTTTGATGAAGTGCACGCTATCACCTTTGATTATGGCCAACGCCATAAACTCGAGATTGAGGTTGCCAGCACCTTAGCGAAAAAGTTAGGTGTAGTTGCACATAAAGTCATGGATGTAAGCTTACTCAATGAGTTGGCGATCAGTTCACTCACTCGTGACGATATTCCAGTATCACACGAGTTACAAGAGAATGGGTTACCGAACTCGTTTGTGCCGGGGCGTAACATTCTGTTTTTGACCCTTGCGGGTATTTATGCGTATCAAATAGGTGCAGATGAGGTGATTACTGGTGTTTGTGAAACAGACTTTTCTGGCTATCCGGATTGCCGAAATGATTTTGTTAAAGTGATGAACAGTGCTTTGGTGCAAGGGATGGATCGCCCATTCAACATTCATACTCCTTTAATGTGGCTAAACAAAGCAGAAACTTGGGCATTGGCGGATCAACATGATGCTCTCGAACTCATAAGACACGAAACACTGACTTGTTATAACGGTATTATTGGTGATGGTTGTGGCGATTGCCCATCATGTGAGCTACGTAAAGCGGGTTTAAACGATTATTTAGTAAACAAAGCGTTGGTGATGAATGCGCTTCACCAAAAGCAATCTGTAACTTTATGATGTATCTAATAATCAACGTATAGATCAAGTGAAATTTAAACGGGTGTTCTAGTGTTTGCGAATGGAATAGCGTGCAAATAGAACACCCATTATTTAGCTCAAGGTACTAAATAGTTCAAGGTACTAAAGATACATTTTGGCCAAATCTGCAGGTTCTACTTCTTTACCTTCTAAGCTTGCATTCCAGTTGGTGCCAATTAATACACCATCTTCATCAAGGGTAATCAACCAATCTTCTACGAAAATATCGAGAGGGATTTCTAACACTTCGAAGTCAGACCACTCTTCAACGTTGTGAGTTTGTGCATCTTCTTTGGTTGACCAAAAGGGCATAACTTCACTACTTTCAAATTCTGTCGAGTCGCATGCCAGCCAACCATCTTCATTTTTTAAGCCCCATACTAGTTGGGTCTCTTTTGTTTGTTCAATAAACAATTCTAAGTTTGCTTGAAGGTCAGCAGTTAATTTGCTCATTATCTTTATCTCATAAGGTGATGACGCGCAAGGATAGCATTTTGTTCTAGTAAACTCATTACAATTTTAGACAGAAAAAAGGGGCGAAAACGCCCCAATCCTCGATAAATATCGATTTCAACGCTCGCGTTTGGTGAAAATGGTCCACTCTTCTTTCACCGAACCTTTGTGGCCGACGACAGTGGCGACAACTTTTCTATTCATCGCATGGCTAATATCATCATCACCATTTTCTGTCAGTTCAGTATCACCAAAACCAACAATACGGACACGAGTATGGCTAATGCCGTAACTAACAAGCGCCTTCTCGACATTATAAGCTCGGTTTTTCGATAACTCTAAGTTATAACCTGGATTCCCAACCTTACTGGCATAACCTTGTAATTCAATCGAAGCTGAAGGGTATTGCTTGAGAAAATTGGCCATTGACCGTATTTGACTTAGAAACACAGGGTTGACTATTGCTGAATCATTCGCAAACAGAATTCTAAGCTGGAGTTGCTCTTCGGTTTTAATGAAAGTGCCACAACCATCATTATCGATCTCTGACTTCAATGGTGTTTCGGGGCACAAATCTCTGGCATTAATCACGCCGTCAAAATCATCGTCACGTAAATCGTCTATTTGATCAGCGAGTGGCATATCAATATATGGATAATCATCTCTAGCAGATGAAGCCGTCGAGGTGATAAAGAGTAAGCTCGCTATCATTGGCCATAAGTATTTCAACATGTTAGTACTCCACCGCATCATGCCACTCTTTGGGTGTATCCACTCTCAACGAACTCAACAATGACCCAGTTGCATTCATAACACGGTATTTTGCATACTGTTCATCGTATTTGGCATCGAGATAACCTTTTCTTGCTTCGAAAAGCTCATTTTCAGTATTCAACACATCCAATAGTGTTCGCTTGCCGAGCTTATATTGTTTTTCATAAGCAATAACCGTATCTGAAGCAGAATCAACATGATCGGCTAAAAATTCTTTCTGTTGTAATGTCAAATCGAGAGCGCTCCAAGATAAACGCAACCCCTCTTCAACACTACGATAAGTCCGATCTCTTAAATCTTTCGCTTTGTTCATTTGGTAGGCAGCACTGTCGGTGCGCGCAGAATCTGAACCACCATTGTACAGGTTGTAACGCATCCTAATCATGGCCGAGAATTCATCGCTGTTACCTTCTATCCCACCGGCATCATCACGCCATGTTTGTGCAGCTTCGAAAGATAACGTTGGGTAATTTGTTCCCTGAGTTTGTTTATATTGAAACTTTGCGGAATCAACATCGGCTTGCGCTACTTTGATGACCGGGTGATCTTGGTAGGCTTTTTCTAAAGCGTCATCAACGGTAAAAGGCAAAGCAGAATGGTCTGCTTTAGGGAAAATTAAATCTTGAGGAGGTTGACCTACCAACCGTTTAAACTGGGTATGTATATCAAACAGATTATTCTGTGCAGCTAAAAGATTGCCATGGGCTTTAGCTAAACGAGCTTCAACCTGAGAAAGATCAGCTGTTGAACCAATGCCTGATTCCACACGCTTTTGTATATCACGATATATTTTCTTATGTACTGAGAGGTTGCTTTCAGAAAGTGTCAGTATTTCAAACGCTTTCGTTGCATCGAGATACACCTTAGTGACCTCTAATGCGATATCTTGAGCGTCAGCTAAGAGTTGGAAACGAACCGATTCGGCATCAGCCGAAGTACGATCAATATCGTTTAAAGTCGAAGAACCATCCCAAATCAGTTGGGTTAAGGTAATGGTGGCTTCTTTACGAGTAAGTTCATTTTCAGTACCAGAGGCTAAATCTACCGCTTCGTAGCCAATACCAGCATCGAGATCGATCCTTGGAAGGTAAGCACCAGAAGAGGCTTCGCTATTATAGCGCTTACTCACATATTCGTTATATGCACTTTTAATATTTGGATTGGTTGCAAGCGTTATTGACACCGCTTGCTCAAGAGTCTGGCTATATACAGAGATCGGGAAGCTGAGTGCGATGGCGTAGCTCAACGTTTTCATGTTCATCCAATTCACTTGGGCACTCCTCTAGGGACTTCTACTTCTTTTAAGCCGCAATAGTACGGCATTAGCTGTTGCATTATCGAGACGCTTGATGGAAAAACGCAACAAAATAACATTAAATTCTCATCAGTAAACAGCAACATATTCATTACATTCGTGATTTTAGCAAAGAATCATACACCAAATCATCAATTAACATTTATTAAACATTGTTGATTGTTTTTATAATAAAGTACATCTTTAGTGTGATATTGATTCAAACTATAAATGTGTGACTTAAGTCTCCACCTACGTCACATAAGAAAGTGTAAAAATGGTTTTTCCTTTGTATTACAGGTGTTAAATGCTAATTTATTACCATTAGAAATGACAAATTACGTAGCAAAGATGTAGGAATGTAAACAGTCGCATCGTTGTGAATTCGGAAGTTATTAGAGGCATTATATGGAACTTGGTTCTTTTTCTTTAGGTACAACATTAACTTTCGGTCAGATGATCGTTGTGGATGCAAATGGCAATGTACGGGTGCTTCAGCCAGGAGAAAAAACCTTGCCTGGTGAAATAATCATTAGTGCCAGTAACGCCTCCCAAAACGATGTAGGCAATAATAATGATGTACAAATATCAAAAGTTAACGCCGATGGTCGCAACGTAGACATAACTAATGACATCAATGAAATTTTCGCAGCATTAGAGCAAGGCCAAGACCCAACACAGCTAGGCGAAGATCTTGCAACTGCAGCGGGTGAATCGAACGGTTCAAGCCCGACGGGCTCAGTCAGCATCGCTCGCGACGCTTCGGAAACCATAGCCGCAACAGAATTCTCCACGTCAGCACTCACCGCGCTAGGCCTATCTGAAACACAAAGTTTAACGCTATTAGAAGGCTATTCTCAAAGTGTTTTAGGGTCAATTGTGACGGGCACCAACGATGCGGCGACGATAGAAGGCGACACTGAGGTCGTGGCCTCTGAAACCGATGCGGCGTTGAGCTTGACCGGCACCTTGACCGCGACGGACGTGGACAACGCAGACAACACCTTCACAG